>JBQCHF010000165.1:0-5144 GCA_051954955.1 Motilibacteraceae bacterium | reverse complement strand
GCTGCTGTTCGGCGCGGAGTTCGACGCCGAGGTCGAGCGCGGCCGCGAGCTGCAGGCCGGGCTCCCCGCCGAGGAGAGCATCCAGCTGCCGGTGCGCGACGACTCCGGCATCGAGAAGAACGAGAAGAAGGCCGCCGAGCGGATCGGGAAGGCGCGCACGCTGCGCGAGACGCACGGCGAGCGGCTGTAGACCAGGGTCTTCCTGCGTCGAGGGCCCGCCACGGTCAGCCGGGGCGGGCCCACCCCTGTCCAGGCTCTGCCGCTAGTCGAACGCGAGCAGCTGCGTGGCGAACAGGAACATGTCAGTGACGTAGAGGTGCCCGTCACGCCCCATGACAGCACTGCCCGGGATGGTGAGCCCGGAGGCCGCCACCGTCTTCGTGCCATCGGACACCTTCACGACATCTCCGGTGCCGCTCGGGTCAAGGCCCCCGCCGGGGCTGTCCCCTGCCTCGATGGCCCACACACCGAGCGTGCTGAGCTCGGTGACGTAGAGGCCTCCGTCCGGGCCGACCGAGACGTCGTTGGCGGCGGTGAGGCCCTGAGCGACGACAGGACCGGGCGGCACGGCGTGCATTGGGTCGCCGGAGCAGCCCTGGCGCTCGCCGTAGGCGTCCACCCGGTAGACCTTCGAGGAGCCCACCGCGAAGGGGAAGCCCTTGAGCTGGCTGACGTAGGCGTGGCTGCCGTCGACGGCGACACCGGTGGGCACGGCCTCGGCCGGGAGTGCGTCCGGCAGCTGCGTGCCGGGCGGAAGGGCCCCGTCCGGAACGTCCGCCGTGCTCACCAGCTCGTCCGGGAAGCAGGCGACGGTGACGGCGCGCCCGTTCGGCCACACCCGTACGAGGTCGTTGCCGGCCGCGTCGGCCACCAGCGCCGTCCCGTCCGGCAGGGCCGTGACGTCGTAGGGGTTCGACTCGCCGGGTGCGCCCTCCAGGTCGTACGGGTCCGGGTCCGACGCCTGGTAGGCGCTCATCGAGAGCACCTTGCGGTACGAGCCGCTCGGGTTGACCAGGTAGACGCCGGTGGACCATTCCGACTCGCCCCCGCCGTAGACGACCCACGTCCGGCCGAGCCCTCCGGCCGCCGCCGCCGTGGCCTGCGCGTCGGCGGAGCTGGGGATGGTCGCCAGAACCTGCTGCACCTTCGTGGTGCCGGGGCGGACCGACACCACCTGGACCCCCGACTCGGTGTTGCGCGCGGCGAGGATGCGGCCCGCCGGTCCGAGGTCGAGGCTCTTGGTCACCGGTGAGAGGTCGGCGCCGGCCACGGGAGCCGAGGCGGCCACGGCCTGTCCGGCGACCAGCATCGGGACCACTGCGGCGAGGCCGGCCGCGGCCAGCACGGTCCGTTGGGGGCGTAGGCCCATCCGTTCCTCCTGCGAGACGGGACCGCTCCCGTCGCGGTCATGTCGCTGTCGGGTCGCCCCACCCTTTACCTCTCGGCGGCCTGGGGCATAGGAGGACTTTGCCTGTGCTGGACCGGGCTGCCTAGATCCACTTCAGTCATGGATGGGCCACGAGGAGTGACGGTCCGCCGGTGCGAATCCGCAAGGGCACACCTTCGGTCCCTGGCGGCCCCGTCGCGCCGGCGCACGATCGGGTACGGAGCCCGATCCGGGAAGGAGGGCGTCATGCTGACCGCACAGGACTACGAGGTCGCCGAGCGGCAGCTCGTGCTGCCGGAGGCGCGACGGGGCTTCCTCATCCACGCCATCGTCTACGCCGTCGTCAACGTGGCACTGGTCGTCATCAACGTCGTTGTCGTGACGACGACCGACGCGAACTTCTGGTGGTTCCCCTTCCCGCTCGTCGGCTGGGGCATCGGACTCACGATGCACTACCTCCACGGCGTCCGCTGGGCTTCGCGGGAGCTCAGCCGGCACTAGGAGCAGGTCGAGGCGGCAGCCTTCCGAGCGGGCCGGTCGTGACGTCATGCCGGTGCCGTCCACCGAGGTGAGCTGGTCCGGCTCGCTGGGCTGGCTGCTCGCCATTGCCGTCGTCTCATTCCTGGTCAGCTGGCTCCTCACCGAACGCGTGCGGCTGGGGCACACCGCCTACGTCGGCGCGCTCGCTGTCGTGACGGCCGCACTCACCGGCGGTTACCTGGCCTGGTCCGGAGTCTCGCTGGCCGAGCTGCTGACCGACGCGTGGGGCTGGGCCCTGCTGGCGGGCGTGCTCAGCGGGGCGCTCACCGGGTTCGGCATCACCCGTCTCGCGCCCTCGCTGCCAGGCGAGCACGTCACCCGCCTCGCCGGCACCCTTGCCTGGCAGGGAATCCTCTACGGCATCAGCGAGGGGACCTTGCTGTCGACCCTCCCCGCGCTGGTGGCGTGGGAGTGGGTGAACACCGCCGGATGGTCCGGGGCCTGGGGCTCGGTCGGCCGCTTCGTGCTGCCGCTGCTGGCGAGCCTGGCCGTGATCGTGGTGCACCACCTCGGATACACCGAGTTCCGCAACGCCAGGATGGTGCTGCCAGCGATCGGCTGCGGCGTGCTCACCGTCGCGTTCCTGGCCACGGGCAACGCGATCGCGCCCGCGCTGGGGCACGTCCTCATGCACACCGCGGCCGTGCTGCACCGCACCGAGCTGCCGCCGCAGCGGCACGCCGTCGCGGTCTGAGACCTCGCCCGCTCAGCGCAGCCGGTAGTCCTCCAGCAGACGCCGACCGATGATCATCTTCTGGATGTCGGCCGTACCCTCGCCGATGAGCAGCATCGGGGCCTCGCGGTAGAGGCGCTCGATCTCGTACTCCTTGGAGTAGCCGTAGCCGCCGTGGATGCGGAAGGAGTCCTCGACGACGTCGCGGCAGTACTCGCTGGCGAGGTACTTGGCCATGCCCGCCTCGAGGTCGTTGCGCTCGCCGGAGTCCTTCTTCCGCGCCGCCATCACCATCATCTGGTGCGCCGACTCCACCTTGGTGGCCATCTCCGCCAGGCGAAACATGACGGCCTGGTGCTCTGCGATCGCCTTGCCGAAGGTGGTCCGCTGCTGGGCGTAGGCGATGCCGAGCTCGAAAGCGCGCTGCGCGAGACCGCAGGCGCGGGCGGCCACGTTCACCCGGCCGACCTCGACGCCATCCATCATCTGGTAGAAGCCGCGACCAGGTTCACCGCCGAGGATCTGCGCGTCCGTGGTGCGGTAGCCGTCGAAGACGAGCTCGGTCGTGTCGACGCCCTTGTAGCCCATCTTCTCGATCTTGCCGGGCACGTGCAGGCCGGGCGCGGTCTCGCCGAAGCCCGGCTCCTTCTCGACCAGGAACGTCGTCATGTTCTTGTAGACCGACTGCTCACCGCGGTCGGTCTTCACCAGCACCGCGACGAGGTTGGACGACCCGCCGTTGGTCAGCCACATCTTCTGACCGTCGATCTGCCACTGCCCGTCGTCCTGCTTGACGGCCTTGGTCTTGATGCCCGACACGTCCGACCCGCAGCCCGGCTCGGACATCGAGAACGCCCCGCGCACCTCACCCGCGGCCATCCGCGGCAGGTACCTCTGCTTCTGCTCCTCGGTGCCGTGCTGCAGCAGCATGTAGGCCACGATGAAGTGGGTGTTGATCACGCCGGAGACGCTCATCCAGCCGCGGGCGATCTCCTCCACGGTGAGGGCGTAGGTGAGCAGCGACTCGCCGAGACCGCCGTACTCCTCCGGGATCATCAGCCCGAAGATCCCCATCTCCTTGAGCCCCTCGACGATCGCCGTGGGGTACTCGTCCTTGTGCTCCAGGTGAGTGGCCACCGGGAGGATCTCGGTGTCCACGAACTGGTGGACGGTCTTGAGGATCTCCTGCTGGACGTCGGTGAGTCCCTCGGTCTGCGCGAGACGGCCCATCCCGGCTCCCTTTCGTCGTACGGCGGCGCGCCGTCGCCCCTGCCGTCGGCTCCTTGGTTACCCGCGAGTATGCCTACCGGTGCGGGCAGGGGCGAGAGGGGGACCGCTGTGAGGCGTGCCTCACTCCCGGCGACCCAGCGGGGAGCCCGCGGTGAGCCCGCGAGCTGGGGGCTAGCGTGGCCAGCCATGCCGTGGAACCCCGACTTCTCGGAACACCACCCCGGCCCTCGCCTCGAGCGCTACCGCGACCGGGTCGGGCGTCTGCAGCGGGACGGCCAGGACGTGGGTCTGGTGCTCGTGCAGGTCGCGCCGTACGCGGAGCAGACCGGCGGGCGGCTCTGGTGGCGGCGCTGGTCGCCGGCCCGTGACGCCCTCGGCCTCCTGACGATCCTCGACGGCCGCATCTCGGACCACTTCCTCGCCGACGACATCGCTACCGAGCTCGACGCGTACGACGCGGGCCGCTTCGAGTACCTCGGAGAGAGGTTCTGCGTCGTCTGGCTGGACCGGCAGGAGTCGGCAAGGCTCCGCGTCGACGAGTTCGGCGTCTAGAACGGGCACTCCTCGTCGGTCCCGTGGCTGCCCCAGCCCGTCCCGGTTGTGGGGGCGTCGAGGGTGTCCTGCTCGGTGAGGGGCGGGTCGACCAGGGGGTAAGTGTGTCCGCTGGGCATGCGCAGGACGCGGCGGGTCTCGCCGTGCTCGTCCCGTTCGGTGTCGATGCTGGTGATCCCCATGGTCTTGAGGATGTGGCAGAACCGGCAGCGGGGCGGGAGGTTGTCCGCGGCGGTGGCGCCGCCGTCGGCGTGGGCTAGCTCGTGGTCGAGGTCGCAACGGGTGGCCGGGTTGGTGCAGCCGGGGGTGGAGCAGCGTTCGTACTTGGTCATGGCGAAGTCGCGGATGGCCTGGGTGGGTTCGTAGGTGTCCACGGCCAGGAGCTGGTGGTGCTTGTCGACCAAGGCGATCCGCCAGCGTCTCTCGGCCAGGATCAGGTCTCTGGCGACGGCGGCGGGGATGGGTCCGTGGCCGCGCAGCAGTGCGGGTTCTGACCCGGCTTCCCCATCGGGGTCGAGCAGGGCGTCGCCGGAGAACACGATGACCGGCAGGACCGCGCGCCCGTGGGCGGTGGGTGCGCCGGCCCACGGGACCTGCACCTGGGGTGCGGCCGCGAGGACGTCCTGGACGGCGGCCAGGCCGGGCAGCGGTTCCTGTCCTTCGGGTACGGCCGGGAGCAGTGGATTCTGCGGTGAGCGCTCAGTGTCCGGGTTGGCCGTGGCGTCTGCGGTGCCCAGGGCGGCGACCGCGGCGGCGCCGCCG
>JBQCHF010000164.1:0-3759 GCA_051954955.1 Motilibacteraceae bacterium | reverse complement strand
GCGCGCGGGCCGCGTCCCCCCCCCGCCCTCACCCCCCCGCCCCCGGGGGGGGGTGCCCCCTCGTCTCTCTCACACCCCCACCCCGCCCCCCCCCGACCCACATCTACGCGGCCGGACCGGCCAGCGGCACGACCTCGGGGGCGCCGAGCCGGGCGGCGTCGGCGGTCTCGTCGTCGGGCATCTGCTGGGACTCGCGCTCGGCCTCGACCCGCTTGAGATAGTGCTCGACCTCGTGGCGGACCTGCTCCTCGCTCCAGCCCAGGACCGGGGCGACCAGGCGGGCGGCGGGCTCGGCGGCGGCCACCCCGCGGTCCCAGGTCTCGATGGAGATCCGGGTGCGGCGGGTGAGGACGTCGTCGAGGTGACGGGCACCCTCCGCGGCCGCGGCGTAGACGATCTCGGCGCGCAGGTGGTCCTCGGCGCCCTCGAGCGGCTCGCCGAGCGAGGGATCCTGCGCCACCAGCTCGAGCACGTCGTCGATGAGGCTGCCGTAGCGCTGCAGCAGGTGCTCGACGCGGGCCACATGCAGCCCGGTGCGGGCGGCGATCTGCAGGCGCTGGTTCCAGCGCGCCGGGTAGCCCTCGGCGCCCAGCAGCGGCACGTCCTCGGTGACCGACTCGGGCACCTTGCGGTCCAGGTCGGCCTCGAGCACGTGCGCGGCCTCGTCCACGGCGTCCTTGGCCATGACCCGGTAGGTCGTGTACTTGCCGCCGGCGATGACGACCAGGCCCGGCGCGACGTGCGCGACGGTGTGCTCGCGGGAGAGCTTGCTGGTGGCCTCGGACTCACCGGCCAGCAGCGGGCGCAGGCCGGCGTAGACCCCCTCGACGTCCTCGCGGGTGAGCGGGGTGGCCAGCACGGAGTTCACGTGCTCGAGCACGTAGTCGATGTCCCGGGAGCTGGCCGCCGGGTGGGCCTTGTCCAGCTCCCAGTCGGTGTCGGTGGTGCCGACGATCCAGTGCCGCCCCCACGGGATGACGAACAGCACGCTCTTCTCGGTGCGCAGGATCATCCCGCTCTCCGAGCGGATGCGGTCGCGCGGCACCACCAGGTGGATGCCCTTGCTGGCCCGCACGTGGAACTTCCCGCGCTCGCCCGCCATCGACTGGGTGTCGTCGGTCCACACGCCGGTGGCGTTGACGACCTGGCGGGCTCGGACCTCGAAGGTGCGCCCGCTGTCGACGTCGAGCACCTGCACGCCGGTGACCCGCTCGCCCTGCTTGAGGAATCCGGTCACCTGGGTGCGGTTGGCCACCAGCGCGCCGTAGGCGGCGGCGGTGCGCACGATGTTCATGGTGTGCCGCGCGTCGTCGACCTGGGCGTCGTAGTACTGCACCGCGCCGACCAGGCTGTCCGGCCGCAGCGAGGGAACCAGACGCAGCGCGGCCTTCTTGGACAGGTGCCGGTGGTGCGGCAGCCCGCGCGAGCGGCCGCCGATCATGCCGAGGGTGTCGTAGAGCAGCACGCCCGCACCGACGTAGGGGCGCTCCCAGAACCGGTGGGTGAGCGGGTAGAGGAACGGCACCGGCCGCACCAGGTGCGGGGCGAGTCGCTGCACGATGAGGCCGCGCTCCTTGAGCGCCTCCTGCACCAGCCCGAAATCGAGCATCTCGAGGTAGCGCAGGCCGCCGTGGATCAGCTTGCTGGAGCGGCTCGACGTGCCCGCCGCCCAGTCCCGCGCCTCCAGCAGCCCGACCGACAACCCCCGCGTGGCGGCGTCGAGCGCGCTGCCCGCGCCCACCACCCCGCCGCCGACCACGACGACGTCGAGCTCACGCCGTTCCATCTCGGCCAGCGCGCGCTCGCGCTCCGCCGGCCCCAGCCGTCCGGTTTGCACCACCCTTGCACGATAGTCCGCGCCGCCGGAACCGGCACGGCGACGACTGTGCGTCGGAGCGGGGTCGCCTCGGCCGGAACGATCACGGTCCCGTGATCTTTACTCGCCCACCCAGGAGAATTCACCGCGGCGGGCGAGAACTCACCTCGGTCGGGCCCGCGAAAGCTCGACCGCCGGCAGGCGGCGGACCGCACCCCGGAAGCGAGCCGCCCCCGTCACCAGCCGCGCTTCACCCGCCGCCCGTCCGCCACGGGGAGACGCATACCGGCGACGACGCGAGCCGGCCGATCCACGCTCAGCGCGGCAGGTACGGGCTGACGACGACCTCCACCCGCTGGAACTCCTTGAGGTCGGAGTAGCCGGTGGTCGCCATCGCCCGGCGCAGCGCGCCGATGAGGTTCATCGAGCCGTCGGCGGTGCGCGAGGGCCCGTGCAGGATCTCCTGCAGCGTGCCGACGGTGCCCACCGACACCCGCAGCCCGCGCGGCACCTCGGGGTGGTGCGCCTCCGAGCCCCAGTGGTAGCCGTGGCCGGGCGCCTCGACGGCCCGGGCCAGCGGCGAGCCCATCATGATCGCGTCGGCACCGCAGGCGATCGCCTTGGCCAGGTCGCCCGAGCGCCCCACGCCGCCGTCGGCGATGACGTGCACGTAGCGGCCGCCGGACTCGTCCATGTAGTCCCGGCGGGCGGCGGCGACGTCGGCCACCGCGCTGGCCATCGGCACCGCGACGCCGAGCACCGTGCGGGTGGTGTGCGCCGCGCCGCCGCCGAAGCCGACCAGCACCCCGGCCGCGCCGGTGCGCATGAGGTGCAGCGCGGCCTGGTAGGTGGCGCAGCCGCCGACGATGACCGGCACGTCGAGCTCGTAGATGAACTGCTTGAGGTTGAGCGGCTCGGCCCGGCCGGAGACGTGCTCGGCCGACACGGTGGTGCCGCGGATGACGAACAGGTCGACCCCGGCGTCCACCACCGTCTTCCAGAACTGGGCGGTGCGCTGCGGGGACAGGGCGCCGGCCACGGTGACCCCGGCGGCGCGCACCTCCTGGATCCGCTGGGTGATCAGCTCGGCCCGCACCGGCTCCGCATAGAGCTCCTGCATGCGCACGTTGGCTGCGGTCTCGTCCAGCCGGGCGATCTCGGCCAGCAGCGGCTCGGGGTCGTCGTAGCGGGTCCACAGGCCCTCGAGGTCGAGCACGCCGACGCCGCCGAGCTGCCCGATGGCGATGGCGGTGGCCGGCGAGACCACCGAGTCCATCGGCGCGGCCAGCACCGGCAGCTCGAAGCGGTAGGCGTCGATCTGCCAGGCGACCGAGACCTCCTCGGGGTCGCGGGTGCGCCGGCTCGGGACGATGGCGATGTCGTCGAACGCGTAGGCCCGGCGGCCGCGCTTGCCCCGCCCGATCTCGACCTCGGTCACGTGCTCCCTCTCGGATTCCCTCGGTGGGGCAAGCCCCTACGACGTGTAGGAGTGCTTACCGAACCGTGTAGTTCGGCGCCTCGACCGTCATCTGGATGTCGTGCGGGTGGCTCTCCTTGAGCCCCGCCGCGGTGATGCGCACGAACTTCCCGCGCTGCTGCAGCTCGGGGATCGTGTGCGCGCCGACGTAGAACATCGACTGGTGCAGGCCGCCGACGAGCTGGTGCGCGACCGCGGACAGCGGGCCGCGGTAGGGCACCTGACCCTCGATGCCCTCGGGCACGATCTTGTCGTCGCTGGCGACGTCGGCCTGGAAGTAGCGGTCCTTGGAGTAGGACCGGGCCTGGCCGCGGGACTGCATCGCGCCGAGCGAGCCCATGCCCCGGTAGGACTTGAACTGCTTGCCGTTGATGAAGATCAGGTCGCCGGGGCTCTCCTCGCAGCCGGCCAGGAGGCTGCCGAGCATGACGGTGTCGGCGCCGGCCACGATCGCCTTGGCGATGTC
>JBQCHF010000163.1:0-11946 GCA_051954955.1 Motilibacteraceae bacterium | reverse complement strand
TGGCCTACCTCATGCACCCCTGGGTGGTGCCGTCGACCCGGCTGCGCGAGGCCGGCTGGGTGCCGGTGCACGACAACGCCTCGGTCCTCGCGCTGCTGCTGGAGCAGGTGCAGGGCCACCACGCGGTGGCCGCCCGGCGGCTGGGGCGGCGCGACGCCACCCTCGGCGCCGCCGGGGCGGCGGTGGCCGTGGTCGGCACGGCCGCCCTGGTCCGGCGGGCCCGCCGGGCCCGCCGCCGCTGACCACCGCGCCGACGGGCCCGACAGGGCAGGATGCGCGGGGCGGCGAGCGCGATGGCCGACGGGACGCGATGGCCGACGACGCGATGGCCGACGACGAGATGGCCGACGACGAGGAGGAGCGGGGCATGACTGAGGTAGCCGGGTCGTCTGGTGGGTCGTCTGGTGGGTCATCAGGGGGCCCGATCCGCCTGCTCGACGTGCGCGAGACGCCGCTGAGCGTGGACGAGGTGCTCGCAGCCGTGCGCGACGACGCCGCCGGCGGCACCGCGGTCTTCCTGGGGACCGTCCGCGACGAGGACGGCGGCAAGGGCGTCACCGGGCTGGGCTACTCCGCGCACCCCTCGGTCCTCGAGGCGCTGCGCGAGGTGGCCGAGCGGGTGGTGGCCGCGCACCCGGTCATCGCGCTGGCCGCGGTGCACCGCGTGGGCGAGCTGGCCATCGGCGACGCCGCCGTGGTCGTCGGGGTGAGCTGCGGCCACCGCGGCGAGGCCTTCGACGCCTGCCGCCAGCTGATCGACGACCTCAAGCACGAGGTGCCCATCTGGAAGCACCAGCAGTTCACCGACGGCACCGAGGAGTGGGTCGGCTCGCCCTGAGGGCCGCCGGCACCGCACCGCCGGAGCGGAACGCCGCCGCGCGGCGGGCCGTTGCCGGCACGTAGGCTGTCGGTGACGGGACGCCGGTGAGCGACCCGAGGCACGGGTGAAGGAGCGGGGCGGGACGCCATGGGGTCGCAGCTGTGGTGGTTTCTCATCCCGGCTGTCGCGCTGATCGCCGCCATCGCCTGGTCGGCCTGGGCCAGCCGCCCCCGCCCGCCCGCGGACACGGTGGACACCGTCGAGGAGTACGAGCGCTTCCGCGCCGCGATGGAGAAGGGCAGCCGGGGGCCGCGGAAGAACGACCGCCGGTGAGCAGCCGGTGAGCAGCCGATGAGCAGCCGATGAGCAGCCGATGAGCACGGCATCCTCGGACGTCCTGCCTGACGCGCCCCCTCCCGCCGGCCTGCGGCCCAGCCGCCGCTCGGCGGTGCTCGCGCTGGCCGCGCTCACCCTGGTGGTCCTCACCGCGGTGGCGGCCGTCCTCCCGGTGCCCTACGTGCTGGAGGCTCCCGGCCCCACCACGAACACGCTGGGCAGCCAGAACGGCAAGCCCCTCATCAGCATCTCCGGCCGGCAGACCTATCCGACCCAGGGCGCGCTGGATCTGGTCACCGTGCTCGTGCGGGGCACTCCCTCGCACACGCTGGGGCTGCTCGACGCGCTCAAGGGCTGGCTGGACCCGCACGACGCGGTGGTCCCCGAGGAGGAGATCTACCCCCCGGGGCAGACCACCCAGGAGGTGCAGCAGGAGAACGCCAAGGACATGAGCGACTCCCAGCGCAACGCCACGGTGGCGGCGCTGCGCGCCCTGGGCATCCCGGTGCCGGTCACGGTCACCGTGGCGCAGGTGGAGAAGGGCGGCCCCAGCGACGGCACGCTGCAGGCCGGCGACGTCGTCACCCGCGTCGACGGCACCGCCGTCACCTCCTCGGACCAGCTGCGCCGGCTGGTCACCGAGCACCATCCGGGCGACACCGTCGCGCTCGTCGTGCGCCGCGACGGCGCCGACCGCACGGTCAAGGTCACCCTCGGCAGCTCCTCGGATCGGGGCCCGAAGCGCGCGGTCATCGGCGTCCTGCCCAAGGACTCCTACGACCTCCCCTTCACCGTCGACATCTCGCTGGACGACGTCGGCGGCCCGAGCGCCGGGATGATGTTCGCGCTGGGGATCATCGACAAGCTGACCCCCGGCCCGCTCAACGGCGGCAAGCACGTGGCCGGCACCGGCACCATCGACCCCGCCGGCACGGTCGGCCCGATCGGCGGCATCCCGCAGAAGATGGTCGGTGCCCGCGACGCCGGGGCGGTGCTGTTCCTCGCCCCGGCCGAGAACTGCCGCGAGGCCGTGGCCAACAAGCCCGACGGCCTGCAGCTGGCCAAGGTCTCCACCATCCAGGACGCCCTGCACGCCCTGGAGCTGTTCCGGGACGGCAAGGCAGCGCAGATCCCCGGCTGCTGAACCCGTCCGCACCGCCACCGCCGGGTGTACGGATGAGCGGTGGCGACGGGTGCGGGGGAGCGAGCGCGAGGCGGGGCCGCCGAGCGGCTGGGGCTGGTCAGCGGGGGTGAGGGGGTCCTCACCGGCACGGTGGTCTGCGCCGCGGTCATCGCCTACGCCGCCGGCCACGTCGACTCCACAGCGCAGCTCTGCGTCGCGATCCTCGGGACCTCGCTGGTCTACTGGCTGGCGCACCTGCACGCGCGCACGATCGGCCTGTCGGTCACGCACGGGCACCGCCCGCTGCTCGCGCTGCGCCTCGCCCTGTCCGAGACCTGGCCGGTGGCCGGGGCGTCGGTCCTGCCGGTGGCCGTGCTGCTGCTCGCCGAGCTGCTCGGGGCCGGGCTGCGCACGGCCGCCTGGCTGGCGCTGCTGGCCACCGTCGCGGTCCTCACCGGCTACAGCTGGCTGGCCGGCGCCCGCAGCGGGCTGAGCCGGTGGGGGCGGCTGGGGAGCGCCTCGGCCGGCGCGGCGATCGGCCTGCTGGTGGCGCTGCTCAAGGTGGCGCTGCACTGACGCCGGGCCCGGTTGCGGCTGTGCCGGCCTGTGCTGCGCAGCGCTGTCCCGAGCCGGTCGGTCCTCGGCCCGGTCGCAGCGTTCAGTCGGCCAGCGTGGCGGCCAGCGCCTCGGCGAGGGAGGGCACCAGGTCCGGCCCGGAGAGCACGGCGTCGTCGCGGTCGTGCTCGCGGAAGCGCAGCGCGCACTCCCGGCTGCCGTCGCGCAGCACCCCGACGGCCAGCCGCACCTCCTGGCGCTGCGGGTGCTCGCCGATCCAGCGCAGCGCCTCCTGCTCGTCCTGCGGCATGCCCGCCTCCGCCTCCGGGGGGAGCATGACCCGCTCGACGACAACGGCGGCGCCGAGCACGTTGGCGGGCCAGGCCACCTGGGCCAGCAGGTCCTCCAGCGTGGCCGCCTCGGGCAGGCCCTCCTGCTCCACCGGGGTGAGGTGGTTGGGGTCGCCGGCCGCGGCGGCGGCCGCCTCCACGCCGAGCGCGGCGGCCAGGCGCGGCTCGCGCTCGAGCAGCTCGGCGGTCGGGACCAACGCGAACAGGCGGACCGGGCCGTCCCAGCCCTCCGCCGCCGCGTGCGCCTCGACCTCGATGACGGCACGGGTCAGGCGGGACCGCATCGGCAGGGGCGCGCCCTGCGGAGGTGCTGGCTGCTCGCTCACGGCCCCATCCTCCCGCAGCCGGTCCGCACGCCGGCGCCCCGGTCCTCCCGCCGGGCCGGGCCGGCCGCGCGTGACCGGCCCGACGGCCCGACCTCGCCCCGCTGGGGAACCGGGAGGCCCGCCGGTAAGTTTCCGTCAGGTCAAGACCGGGGCAGCCGTCCCGGCCCGGCCACCCGAGCCACTCCCGACAGTCACTGCCGACAAGAGGTGCCCACCGCGTGAGCTACCAGATGCCGGACCCGGCCGCCGCACCTCGACGACCGGCAGGCGGTCGCCGGCGCGGCGGTGCCATCGTCCCCACCGTCGTCGTGCTCGTCGTGCTGCTGGCCGTGTTCGGGCTGTTCACCGGCGTCTACACCGACCTGCTGTGGTTCCGCAGCGTCGGCTTCACCGAGGTCTTCACCACCCAGCTGCTGGTGAAGTCGGTCATGTTCGTGGTGTTCGGGCTCGTCTTCGCGGCCGCCATCGGGTCCTCGTTCGTCATCGGCTATCGCACCCGGCCCTTCTACGTGCCAACCGGCGACATGGCCAACCTCGAGCGCTACCGGCAGAACCTCGAGCCGTTCCGGCGGATCGTGGTCATCGGCACCTGCGCGCTGCTGGGGCTGCTCGCGGGAAGCACCGCCGCGGGGCAGTGGCAGACGTTCGAGCTGTGGCGGCACGGCGGGTCGTTCGGCGCCAAGGACCCGCAGTTCGGCAAGGACGTCGGCTTCTTCGTCTTCGACCTGCCCTTCTACCGCTTCCTCGTCTCGTTCCTGTTCGCCACCGTGCTGGTCGCGCTCATCGCGGCCGCGGTCACCCACTACCTCTACGGCGGCCTGCGGCTGCAGGGGCCGGGGGACCGCACCAGCAATGCCGCACGGGTGCACCTGTCGGTGCTGCTGGGCCTGTTCGTGCTGCTCAAGGCGGTGGCCTACTGGCTGGACCGCTTCGGTCTGGAGACCAAGGACGGGCGGGTCGGGCGCACCTCGTTCGTCGGCGCCACCTACACCGACGTCAACGCGGTGCTGCCGGCCAAGAACATCCTGATGGTCATCGCGGTCATCTGCGCGGTGCTGTTCTTCGCCAACATCGTCTACCGCCGGTGGGTGCTGGCCGGCGTCGGCGTGGTGCTGCTGCTGCTGTCGGCCATCGTCATCGGCGGCCTCTACCCGCTGGTCGTGCAGCAGTTCAGCGTCAAGCCCAGCGAGCAGGCCAAGGAGTCGGCCTACATCGCCCGCAACATCGCCGGCACCCGCGCCGCCTTCGACATCGCCGACTCCGAGCAGCAGGACTACGCCGCCACCACCACGGCCACCGCCGGCCAGCTGCGCGACGACGCCGCCACCATCCCGGGCATCCGGCTGCTGGACCCGGCCATCGTGTCGCCGACCTTCCGCCAGCTGCAGCAGGTCAAGGGCTACTACGGCTTCCCGGACGTGCTCGACGTCGACCGCTACACGCTGGACGGCAAGGAGCAGGACTCGGTGGTGTCGGTGCGCGACATCGACCTCGGCGGGCTGCCGGCCGGCCAGCGCAACTGGATCAACGACCACCTCGTCTACACGCACGGCTTCGGCTTCGTGGCCGCCCGCGGCAACACCCGTGAGAGCGACGGCAAGCCGTCGTTCTTCGAGTCGAACATCCCGCCCAGCGGAGCGCTCGGCGACTTCGAGCCGCGGGTCTACTTCGGCGAGAACTCCCCGACCTACTCGATCGTGGGCGGCACCAGCAGCGAGCCGCGCGAGCTGGACTACCCGAGCAACGACGCCAACGGCCAGGTGTTCAACAGCTACGCCGGCAAGGGCGGGGTGCCGATCGGCGGATTCTTCAACAAGCTCGTCTACGCGGTGAAGTACCAGGAGGGCAACATCCTCCTGAGCAACCTGATCAACCCCGGCTCGAAGATCCTCTACAACCGCGACCCGCGCGACCGCGTCGAGAAGGTCGCCCCCTGGCTGACGCTCGACGGGAACATCTACCCGGCGGTGGTCAACGGGCGGATCACCTGGATCCTCGACGGCTACACCACGAGCAACAGCTACCCCTACTCCACCCGCACCTCCCTGCAGCGGGCCACCGAGGACTCGCTCACCCAGGGCTCGAGCGCCGTCGTCACCCAGGTCGACCAGCAGGCCAACTACATCCGGAACTCGGTCAAGGCCACGGTCGACGCCTACGACGGCACGGTCACGCTCTACGCCTGGGACGACGCCGACCCCTTGCTCAAGGCGTGGAGCAAGACCTTCCCCGGCACGGTGAAGCCGAAGTCGGCGATCTCACCGGAGCTGCTCAAGCACCTGCGCTACCCGGAGGACCTGTTCAAGGTCCAGCGCACGCTGCTGGCCAAGTACCACGTGACCGACCCGCAGGCCTTCTACACCGGCCAGGACTTCTGGCGGGTGCCGAACGACCCGACGACCAGCGGCAGCCCTGTGGAGCAGCCGCCGTACTACCTCACCGTGAAGATGCCGGGACAGGACAAGCCGGCGTTCTCGCTCACCACGACGTTCGTGCCGAACGGCGACCGGGACAACCTCACCGCGCTGGCCGCAGTGGACGCCGAGCCCGGCCCGGACTACGGGAAGATCCGGGTGCTGGTCGTACCGCGGAACACGACCATCTCCGGTCCCGGACAGGTGCAGAACAACTTCGAGTCCAGCCCCACGGTCTCCCAGACCCTGTCGCTGCTGCGCCGCGGCGGCTCCGACGTCGTCAACGGCAACCTGCTCACCCTGCCGGTGGGCGGCGGCCTGCTCTACGTCGAGCCGGTCTACGTCCGCGCGGCCGCCGGCGGCACCTCCTACCCGCTGCTGCAGAAGGTGCTGGTCGCCTTCGGCGACAAGATCGGCTTCGACGACACCCTGCAGGGCGCGCTGGACCAGGTCTTCCAGGGCAACGCGGGCACCACCACCAACGAGCCGGGCACGGGCGGGGGAGGTGGCAGCACGCCGAGCCCCACCCCGTCGCCGACGTCCTCGGGCGGCACGGGCACCCGCGGCACCCAGAGCGGGCAGCTCGCGCAGGCGCTGGCCGACATGCAGAGAGCGGTGAGCGACGCCAAGGCCGCGCTGGCCAAGGGTGACTTCGCCGCCTACGGCAAGGCCCAGCAGGACCTGCAGAACGCCCTGGACCGGGCGGTCGCCGCCGAGCAGGCGCAGGGGCCGACGCCCTCGCCCAGCCCGTCGCCCAGCGGCTCCTCCGGCGCCGCCGCGCAGGCCACGCCGACCCCCACCCCGAGCACCGCGGGCGGCTGACGGCGAGGCCGAGCCGAGCGGATTTGCCTCCGTCCGCAGCGCTGACGTAGTGTCGAGACACACCGACGCGGGGTGGAGCAGCTCGGTAGCTCGCTGGGCTCATAACCCAGAGGTCGCAGGTTCAAATCCTGCCCCCGCTACGAATGCTGGCCGGAAACACGGTCAGTGTCGGACCAGCCCGGCGCAGCTGCGCCGGGCTGGTCCCGTTTCCGGGGCCGTTTCCGGGCTCGTTTCCCGGGTTTCCCGACCCGATGGACCACCTCTGCCCAGGCAGCACAGGCCTGCCCAGGCTCTGCCACCTGCCCGTGCCAGCGCCGCCGCGTCCCGGCCGTGCCCAGCCCCGCTGCGCACCACTGGCCAACCCTGGGCAGCACCCGGTCCACCCCCGGGGTGCGGCGATTGCGCGCCTCCACGACCTCCTCACCGTCCGCCCCGCCGGCGATGCGTATGCGCCGGCGGAAGGACTCACCGCCATGAACACGAAGGGGCTCACCCTTCGCCAGGCCGCGGAGCTGACCGGCAAGTCGGTCGACACCCTCCGCCGCTACTACCGCGACGGCAGGCTCCCCGGTGCCGGCCCGCGGCCCGGGGACCCGACCCAGCAGATCTACATCCCGCTGGACGCCCTGGTCCAGGTCGGGCTGCTCGGGGCCGACGCACTGGCGCAGGGCGAGCCGGAGGCGGTCCTGGCCCGCAAGGCCGCCGAGCGCGAGCGCGACGCCGAGCACGACGAGCTGGTGACCCTGCGCGCCGAGACCACCCTGCAGCGCCGCGAGCTGAACCGGCTGCTGGAGGAGCACGACCGGCTGCACCGGCTGCTCGCCAGCGCGGTGTCCTGGGCCGACGCCCCGGCCGTCGCCGACGACGGGCTGCCGGTGCAGCCGCTGTTCGGCTCGGCGCTGTTCCCGCCCCGGCTGTGGCTGTACATCAACTTCCACTGCAACCTGGCCTGCGACTACTGCTCGGTCGCCTCCTCACCGCAGGCGCGCCGGCGCAGCATCGGCCTGACCCGCTTCCGCGCGCTGGTCGACGAGGCGGTGGCCGAGGGCTTCACCGAGCTGTACGTCACCGGCGGCGAGCCGTTCCTCGAGCCCGACATCGTCGACATGCTGCTTTACGCCACCGACCGGCTCGACGTGGTGTGCCTGACCAACGCGATGCTCTACCGCGGCCGGCGCCGCGAACAGCTCGCCCGGCTGGCCGCCCGGCCCCGGCTCACGCTGCAGACCTCCCTGGATGGCGCCACCGCCGCCACGCACGACGTCCACCGCGGCACCGGCTCGTGGGCGAAGGCGATGGCCGGCCTGGACACCGCCCTCGGGCTCGGGCTGCCGGTCCGGGTCGGGATGACCGAGACGCCGGAGAATGCCGACCAGATCGAGCCGCTGCGGCGGCTGCTGGCCGGCAAAGGCATCCGCGGCCGTGACTTCGCCGTCCGCCCGCTGGTCGCGCGTGGCTTCTCCACCGGGGGAGTGGCGATCGGCGAGGACAACACCGTGCCGGAGCTGACCGTCACCGCCGACGGCTGGCACTGGCACCCGGCCAGCGCGGACATCGGCACCTCACCGGACAAATTCCTCGGTGGCCCGGAGGTGCCGATGGCCGAGGCCAAGCGGCGGGCCGTCGAGACCTTCCTGACCCTCCGGCAGGGCGACGGCTCGCTGCCGCTGGTCTACAACTGCGCGGTGTGAGCCCCTCACCAGCCGCCGCAGGACCGGTTCCGACCTGGGCCAGCTGGGCCGAGGCGTGTCGCGTGGTCGCGTACCGGCCGCATCTGCGGCGGACCGTGCTAACCGCGCTGATCGTCGGGACCATCCTGTTCGCGATCAACCAGCTCGACGCCGTGCTCGCCGGGGCGGCGACCACCGGTACGTGGATCAAGGTTGCCGTCACCTACCTGGTCCCCTTCGCCGTCGCCAACGTCGGCTTGCTCGTGGGACGTCGCCGCTCGGGGGAGGCGACGGAGACCGATCAGCCGGCGCAGTGACCGTCGAGGAGAATCGCACCGAAATCCCCCGCGCCACGCGAGGTGGTGCAACTGTGGTCCCAACCACGGGCAGGCACCGAGCCCCCGGGAAGGCCGACGCCTGCTCACCGGGTTCCCGCGGTGTGTCGAGTACTCCGGCCGACGTCGCCGCGGCGCGCGCGAAGGCGTTCCGCGCCCACGTGGAGCCGGAGATGGACGTGCTGCTGCGGGTGGCCCACACGCTGACCGGCTCGTGGGCCGAGGCCGAGGACCTGACCCAGGAGTGCCTGATCCGCGCCTGGCGGGCCGCCGACCGGTTCGACGGTGCGCATCCCCGGGCCTGGCTACTGACCATCCTGCGTCGCACCCACCTGAACATGCACCGCCGTCAGCGCCCGGACACCACCGACGACGTGGGCCTGCTCGACGGCGCCCGTCCCGCCTTCGACGCGGTACCTCCGCCGACACCGGAGGAGACGGTGATGACCGGCGTCCTGCCCGAGGACCTGGACCGGGCGGTGCGCGGGCTGGACGAAAAGTTCCGCACCGCGCTGACGCTCATCGACCTCGACGGCCTGTCCTACAGCGAGGCCGCCGCGATCCTCGACGTGCCGGTCGGCACCGTCATGTCCCGGCTGTCCCGGGCCCGTCAGCGCATCCGGGCCGAGTTGCGTACCGTCCGCGAAGGGAGCGCCCGGTGATCGGGACTGCCCGCAGGATGCTGTCCTGCCACTTCACCGCCCGGCGCCTGCAGCGCTACCTCGACGCCGATCCGGCTGCGCCGCTGACCGACGCCGAGGTCCACCGGCTGGAGGCACACCTCGCCGAGTGCGAGCGCTGCGCCGGCGCGTTCGCTGACTTCCGGGCCCTACGCGGCGCATTGCACGGCGTGGCCCGGCACATCGGCCCGCAGCCAGACAGCGTGGAGCGGATGCGCCGCCTGGTCGACGACCTCATCGAGGGACAGCTGCGGTGAGCGCGGGCGAGGACACCGGCCCGTGGGACCTGCTGGTGCTCGGTGGCGGCACCGCCGGCATGGTCGGGGCGAAGGCCGCAGCCTCCCTCGGCGCGCGGGTGCTGCTCGTGGAACGCGACCGCACCGGCGGGGATTGCCTGTGGACCGGCTGCGTGCCGTCGAAGGCGCTGCTGGCCGCGGCCTCCGCTGCCGCCGATGCCCGCGCGGCCGGCCGGCTGGGCGTGCGGGTGAGGGACGTCGACATCGACTTCGCCGCGGTCATGGGTCACGTGCACGGCGCGATCGCCACGATCGAGCACGATGACTCCCCGCAGGCCCTCAAGGACGCCGGGGTCGTCGTCGCCAGCGGCAGCGCCGCGTTCACCGGTCCGGACCGCGCCGAGATCGACGGTGCGCCGGTCGCGTTCCGGGCGGCGCTGCTGGCCACCGGCGCCGACCCGCTGCTGCCACCCATCCCGGGCCTGGCCGGTGCCGACCCTCTCACCAGCGAGACCCTGTGGGCGCTGGCCGAGCTGCCGAGGCAGTTGGTGGTGCTCGGAGGCGGCCCGATCGGCTGCGAGCTCGGCCAGGCCCTCGCCCGCCTGGGCGCCCAGGTCACTGTGGTGGACGCCGCTGACCGGCTGCTGTCCCGGGAGGACCCGGCCGCCTCCGACATCGTCGCCGAGGCGCTGCGCCGTGACGGCGTGCAGCTGGTGCTGGGCCGGCAGGCCGCCGCGGTGCACCCGGACGGCACGGCGGGCGAGCTCGAGCTCGACGACGGCAGCACGCTGCTCTACGACCGGCTTCTGGTCGCGGTCGGCCGCCGCCCCCGCACCACAGGCATCGGCTGCGACGTCGCCGGCGTCGACCTGGGGGAGGGCGGCGCGGTGATCGTCGACCGGCAGCTGCGCACCACCAACCCCCGGATCTGGGCGGCCGGGGACGTCACCGGGCCGCCGCAGTTCACCCACACCGCCGGCGTGCGCGGCAGCCTCGCCGCCACCAACGCGGTGCTCGGCCTGCGCCGCTCCGTCGACCCGGTCGTGCCCCGGGTCACCTACACCTCCCCGGAGGTCGCCGCCGTCGGCGTCGGCACCGGCGAACCGCTGCCGGAGGGGCTGAGCACGTTGCGCTGGGCCCACCGGCATGCCGACCGGGCCGTGGCCGAGGACGACACCGACGGGTTCACCACCCTGGTCGTCGACCGTCGCGGGCGGATCCTCGGCGCGACCGTGGTCGGGCCCCGCGCCGGGGAGACCCTCGGCGAGCTCACCCTCGCCGTCCGGCACGGCCTGACCACCCGCGACCTGGCCGGCACCACCCACGCCTACCCGACCTACAACGACTCCGTCTGGAACCCGGCGGTCGCCGACGTGCGGGCACGGCTGGACCGGCCGCCGACTCGCGCCGTGCTGCGCGCCGGGCTGCGGCTGCGGCGCACCTGGCGGGACCACGCGGGCGCCGCCGCTCGCAGCTCCGCCCGGTAGCCGACCGGGCCCGGCCCAGCTCCGCCCAAGTGTTTGCCGGAGCGCCGGGGGCGGGCAACGACCCGGGGGAGTTGCCCGGGAAGCGGTCGCCGGCGGTTGCCTCCGACAGCGGGAAGGCTCCGCCGCCCCTACCGGGTTCCCGTCCCGTCCGACAGTCGAGACCCAGGAGGCCGCATGCCCCGCATTCCCGTGCACACCGTCGCCGACGCCCCCGCGGACAGCCGTGATGCGCTGAAGGCGCTCGAGGCGAAGATGGGCAAGGTCCTCAACATCCACGGCGAGATGGCGCACGCCCCGGTCGTGGTGCAGGGCTACACCGCGCTGCAGCAGGCGATCGCCGACTTCGGCACGTTCGATCCCGCCACCCGGGAGGCGATCGCGCTGGCCGTCGGCAACGTCGACGGCTGCGACTACTGCCAGTCGGCGCACACCCTCAGCGCCAAGCGCGCCGGCTTCAGCACCGAGCAGACGATCGCCATCCGCGAGGGCCGCGTCGACTTCGACCCGAAGCTCGCCGCGCTGCTGACCCTGGTCCGCGAGTCGGCGGGCAACCTCGGGCACGTCCGCGACGAGGTGTGGCAGGCGGCGCTGGACGCCGGGTGGACCGACACCGAGCTCACCGAGGCCTCGGTGCACATCGTGGTGAACCTGTTCACCAACCACTTCAACCACCTGGTGCAGACCGACCTCGACCTGCCCGCGGCGCCCGGGCTGTGAGGCCGCGGCGGTCCCGCCAAGTAGCGGGCGGGACCCCCCCCGCCCGCCTTCCTCGCCCAACGTGAGGGCACCGGG
>JBQCHF010000162.1:0-3125 GCA_051954955.1 Motilibacteraceae bacterium | reverse complement strand
GACCTGGTCGGCCTCGAGATCGCCAAGGAGCACGGCTGGACCGCGCCGGAGCCGGGCCCCGCGGGTGATCACGGGGTGAGCGACCAGGCAAAGGAGCCGCGGTGACCGACATCCTGACCCCGGTACTGACCGCGGACTGGGACCAGCCCGACATCTTCACCATCGACGGGTACCGGCGGGCCGGCGGCTGGCAGGCGCTGCCCAAGGCACTCGGCATGTCCCGTGACGAGGTCATGACGGTCGTACGGAACGCCGGGCTGCGCGGCCGCGGCGGAGCCGGCTTCGGGACCGGAGCGAAGTGGGGCTTCCTGCCCCGGGGCGACAACAAGCCTCACTTCCTGGTGGTCAACGCCGACGAATCCGAGCCGGGCGCCTGCAAGGACGTCCCGCTGATGATGGCCAACCCGCACGTGCTCATCGAGGGCGCGGCCATCGCCTCCTACGCGATCGGGGCCGGCCACGCGTTCATCTACGTCCGGGGCGAGGTCCTGCACGTGATCCGGCGGCTGCGCAACGCGGTGCAGGAGGCGCGCGCGGCCGGGTACCTCGGCCAGAACGTCCTCGGCTCCGGGTTCGACGTGGAGGTCATCATCCACGCCGGGGCCGGCGCCTACATCTGCGGCGAGGAGACCGCTCTGCTGGACTCGCTGGAAGGCAAGCGCGGACTGCCGCGGAACAAGCCCCCCTTCCCGGCCGTGGCCGGGGTGTACTCGCTCCCGACGAACGTGAACAATGTGGAGTCGATCGCCACCGTCCCGTCGATCGTGCTGAACGGCGCCGACTGGTTCGCCGGCCTCGGCACGGAAAGGTCCAAGGGCTTCGGGATCTTCAACCTCTCCGGCCACGTGAGCACACCGGGGACGTACGAGGCCCCGCTCGGCATCACGCTGCGCGAACTGCTCGAGTTCTCCGGCGGGATGCGGGGCGGTCGCCGGCTCAAGTTCTGGACCGCCGGCGGCTCGTCGGCGGGGATACTCACCGACCAGCACCTGGACGTACCGCTGGACTTCGAGTCGGTCGCGGCCGCCGGATCCCAGCTCGGCACCAGATCGGTGATGATCTTCGACGACACCACGTGCGTGGTCGGCGCGGTGCTCCGCTGGACCGAGTTCTACCAGCACGAGTCGTGCGGAAAGTGCACGCCGTGTCGCGAGGGCACGTTCTGGCTGGTCCGCATCCTGGACCGGCTGGAACACGGCGACGGGACCGAGGAAGACGTCGAGAAGCTCCTGGACATCTGCGACAACATCAACGGCCGCGCGTTCTGCGCGCTTGGCGACAGCGCGACGCCCCCGATCACCTCCGCCGTCAAGTACTTCAGGGACGAGTTCATGCAGCACCACAAGGAAGGCGGCTGCCCCTTCGACCCGTCAGCGTCGACTGTCTGGAGCACGACGTGACCGTGGAGACCACGCAGGGCGCGGTGACCGTCACCATCGACGGGTTCGAGATCAGGGTGCCGAAGGGAACCTTGATCATCCGGGCCGCGGAACTGCTGGGCATCGCGATCCCGCGGTTCTGTGACCACCCGCTGCTCGACCCGATCGGCGCCTGCCGTCAGTGCCTGGTCGAGGTGGAGGGCCAGCGCAAGCCGATGGCCTCCTGCATCACGCCGTGCGCCGAGGGCATGGTGGTGCACACCCAGCTCACCTCCGCGATCGCCGATAAGGCCCAACGCGGCGTGATGGAGTTGCTGCTCATCAACCACCCGCTCGACTGCCCGATGTGCGACAAGGGCGGCGAGTGCCCGCTGCAGAACCAGGCCATGTCCAACGGCCAGGGGGAAACCAGGTTCACCGAGGAGAAGCGGACCTTCGCCAAGCCGGTGGCCATCTCCACCCAGGTGCTGCTCGACCGCGAGCGCTGCATCTCCTGCACCAGGTGCGTCCGGACCTCCGAGGAGATCGCCGGCGACCCGTTCATCGAGTTCTTCGAGCGGGGCCCGAAGCAGTGGATCGGCACCGCCGAGGGCAAGCCGTTCAACTCCTACTTCTCCGGCAACACCGTGCAGGTGTGCCCGGTCGGCGCGCTGACCGGCGCCGCGTACCGGTTCCGGTCCCGGCCGTTCGACCTGGTGTCGGCGCCGAGCGTGTGCGAGCACTGCGCCTCCGGCTGCCGGCAGCGCACCGATGTCCGGCGCGGCCGGGTGCTGCGGCGGCTGGCCGGCGAGGACCCGGCCGTCAACGAGGAGTGGAACTGCGACAAGGGCCGCTGGGCGTTCACCTACGCGACCCAGCCCGACCGGCTGACCACGCCGCTGATCCGGGACGAGAACGGGGTGCTGGTCCCGGCCTCCTGGCCGCACGCGCTGGCGGTGGCCGCGGCCGGGCTGGTGACGGCGCGCGACGCCGATCCCGCCACCGCGGCCGCGCACGGCGCCGGCGTCCTGGCCGGCGGCCGGCTGACCCTCGAGGACGCCTACGCCTACGCGAAGTTCGCCCGGGTGGCGCTGGACACCAACGACATCGACATGCGGGCGCGCCCGCACTCGGCCGAGGAGGAGCGGTTCCTGGCCGCGTCCGTGGCCGGGCGCGGCATCGGCGTCAGCTACGCCGACCTGGAACAGGCCCCGGCCGTCCTGCTGGCCGGCTTCGAGCCGGAAGACGAGTCGCCCATCGTCTTCCTGCGGCTGCGCAAGGCGGTCCGGCGGCATGGCCTCCAGGTGTTCTCGGTGGCCCCGCTGGCCAGCGCCGGACTGGTCAAGCTGTCCGGCCAGCTGCTCGAGACGCTGCCCGGCGACGAGGCCAGGGCGCTGACCGCGCTCGCGGCCGGCGGCGCGACGGTTACCAGCCCGGCCAGCCGTGGCACAGCCGGCTCGGATGACGAGAGCTGGCGCCGGGCCAGCCAGGCACTGGACGCGCCGGGAGCGGTGATCCTGGTCGGTGAGCGGCTGGCCGAGGTGCCGGGCGCGCTGGCGGCGGTGGCCAGGCTCGCGGTCGCGTCGGGCGCGCGGCTGGCCTGGGTGCCCCGCCGCGCCGGCGAGCGCGGCGCGGTCGAGGCCGGCGCCCTGCCCGGGCTGCTGCCCATCGGACGGCCGGTCACCGACCCCGCGGCCCGCGCCGAGGTGGCCAGGGCCTGGGGCAAGAGCTCCCTGCCCGGCACGCCGGGCCGCGACACCTCGGCGA
>JBQCHF010000161.1:0-12958 GCA_051954955.1 Motilibacteraceae bacterium | reverse complement strand
GTATGGGCAGCCCCCGGGACGGTTGCCACCGTCCCCGTTACGGTGACCTTTGGTGGCGACCCGCCTTCAATTCCCGGGGGGACGCGACCATTCGCGGTGCAGAGGGCGGGCGGAGGGACTTGCCGGACATCGCTGCGACCGTGCGTGCACGCACGCCGCCGGACCGGGCAGGATGGGCGCCATGAACCTCGACCCCGCTCTGCTCGAGATCATCGTCTGCCCGGACTGCCACGGCGAGCTGCGGGTCGACGACGCCGCCTCCGAGCTGGTCTGCACCGCGTGCGGGCTGGCCTACCCGGTGCGCGACGACATCCCGGTGCTGCTCATCGACGAGGCCCGACGGCCCGGAGCCTGAGCCGTGATCGACGAGTCGATCCTCGACGACGCCGAGGCCATCCAGCGCGCCGACTCCGGCGACCTGCTCCGCCACGTGGCCACCGCCGGCGCCCAGGTGCGCGAGGCGTGCCGGCGCGCCGACGAGGCGGGCGTGCGCCAGCTGGCCGAGGACGGCCGGCCGCGCGCCGTCGTCGTCGCCGCGGCCGGGGCGTCCTCCCACGTCGGCGCCGTGCTGATGGCGGTGGCGGGCCCGGCCTGCCCGGTGCCGCTGGTGAAGGCCGACGGCTTCGCGCTGCCCGGCTGGGTGGGTCCGCTCGACCTCGTGGTCGTGGTGGCCGGGTCCACCCCGCCGGAGGAGACCGTGGCCCTGGCCGAGGAGGCGGTGCGCCGCGGCTGCCGGCTGCTGGTGGTCTCGCCCGGCCACCCGCGCGGGGTGGACCTGTCCGAGCTGGCCGCCCGGGCCCACGGCGTGCACGTCGACGTCCCCCGCTCGGGCCGCCCGAGCCGCGCGGACCTGTGGACCCGGGCGGTGCCGCTGCTGCGCGCCGCCGACGCCCTGGGCATCGCCTCGGTGCCCACCGACGCCCTCGAGCGCGCCGCGGACCGGCTCGACGCCACCGCCGCGGTCTGCGGCCCCGTCGTCGAGGTGGCCGCCAACCCGGCCAAGGGCCTCGCGCTGCAGCTCATCGGCGCGCTGCCGCTGGTGTGGGCCAGCGGCGACGTCGCCGGCATCGCCGCGCACCGGTTCGTCGACCGCATCGCCGTCGACGCCGGCCTGCCCGCGGTGGCCGCCGAGCTGCCCGCCGCCGGCCACGCCGCCGCGGCGCTGCTCGAGGGCGCGCTGGCCCCGGACGAGTCCGACCTCGACGACTTCTTCCGCGACCGGGTGGAGGACGACGGCCGCGCCCGCCGACCCCGCGTGGTCCTGGTCCGCGACGCCGTCGAGGACCCGCGGGTGCGGCTGCGCCGGGAGACCCTCGCCTCCATCGCCGACGCCCGCGGCGTGGCGTGGACCGAGGTGGCCTCGGACCCCGGCTCGCCGGTCGAGCGGCTGGCCCAGCTGGTCTCGCTCACCGACTTCGCCGCCACCTACCTCGCGCTGGTGCACGGCACCGACCCGGACCGGCGCTCCCCGGTCACCGAGCTGCAGGAGCGCACCACCCGGGACAGCATGGGCGGCGAGCAGTGAGCGCCGGCGGCGGCACCAAGGCGATCGTCGCGGCGCTCAGCGCCAACCTCGGGATCGCCGTCACCAAGTTCCTGGCGTTCCTGCTCACCGGCTCCTCGTCGATGCTGGCCGAGTCGATCCACTCGGTGGCCGACTCCGGCAACCAGTTCCTGCTGCTCGTCGGCGGCCGGCGCGCCCAGCGCGAGGCGACCCCCGAGCACCCCTTCGGCTACGGCCGCGAGCGCTACGTCTACGCCTTCATCGTCGCGATCGTGCTGTTCAGCCTCGGTGGCCTGTTCGCCCTCTACGAGGGCTGGCACAAGGTCCAGCACCCGGAGGCGATCGAGTCCTGGCAGTGGGTGCCGGTGCTCGTGCTGGTCATCGCGATCTGCCTGGAGGGCTACTCCTTCCGCACGGCGATCAAGGAGTCCAACCAGACCCGGGGCAGCCGCAGCTGGGTGGAGTACGTCCGCACCGCCAAGGCCCCCGAGCTGCCGGTCGTGCTGCTCGAGGACTTCGGCGCGCTCATCGGCCTCGCCCTCGCGCTGGTCGGGGTCGGGCTCACGCTGATCACCGGCAATGGCGTCTTCGACGGCGCCGGGACCCTCGCCATCGGCGCGCTGCTGGTGGTCATCGCGGTGGTGCTGGCGGTCGAGACCAAGAGCCTGCTGCTCGGCGAGGGCGCCTCGCCGTCCGCCGTGCGCCAGATCGAGCAGGCCCTCACCGCCGACCCGCGGGTCCAGCGGGTCATCCACATGAAGACCATGCACCTGGGCCCGGAGGAGCTGCTGGTGGCGGCGAAGATCGCGGTGCGCCACGACGAGAGCGCCGCCGACGTCGCCCGCGCCATCGACGACGCCGAGGAGCGGGTCCGCCACGCGGTGCCCATCGCCCGGATGATCTACCTCGAGCCCGACGTGTGGTCGGCCGACGCCGCCGCCCGCGGCTCGGACCTGCCCCCGGTGCCGGGCAGCGCCGCGGGGCACTGACAACCCCCTGCACGTGACGACGGCCCGGCCCCGCTGCTGCGGGACCGGGCCGTCGTCGTGCTCAGGATGCTGAGGCGACGCTCAGCTCAGGGGTAGGACACCACCGTCGCCGGGTGCGCGTCCTGGTCCGGGGTGACCGCGTCGCCGGTGTCGTTGACGACGTGGTCGATCGTGCCGGCGTGGTTCAGGCTCACCGTGAGCAGGTCGTGCAGCCTCACCCCCGGGGTGACCGGCACCTCGAACCCGCGCGCGGCGTGCAGGCTCGGGTCCACGTTCGTGTAGATGTAGCTGCCGCCGCCCCACAGCTCGTGGGTGCGGACCCAGTCCGACACCTTGTAGGCGGCGTAGCCGGGCACGCCGTCGTGCTGCCAGGCCGCCTGGTCCGGTGCGTCGTAGGGCAGCTCGTTCTGGAAGAAGATGGTCTTCCCGCGCTCGCCGTCCCAGATCACGTTGTACTTCTGGAAGTGCTCGCTGAACAGGCCGGTCGCCGTCACGTCGTCGCCGTTCACGACCACACCGGTGTCGGAGGTGTTGACGTTCCAGCCCACCGAGCCGGGCACCCCGTGGTCCGCGCGCCAGGCCCAGATGTCGTCCAGCACCACATGGTCGGCGTTCACCTCGAGCGCCACCGTGGCCTTGCCCACGTGCGGCCCGCCGATCCGGAAGAACACGTCCTGCAGGGCCGTCGGGTCGGCGGGGTCGCTCCACCCGTTGTGCTGGCGAGCCGTCCCGTTCGCGGCGTGCTGGGTGCCGACGCGGAGGAGGGCCGGGCTGTTCACGGTGCCGGCGTCGATGGTGATCCCGGCGATGTCCACGCCCTTGACGTCGGCCACGGTGAGCGGCACGGCGCCGTGCACGGCGGTGAGGGTGGCCAGGCCCAGCCCGAGCACCACCGTGTCCGGCCGCTTGACCGCGATGCTGCGGTCGACGTCGTAGACCCCGGGGGTGAGCAGCAGGTTCTTGCCGCGCGCCAGCTCTGAGTTGATCCCCTGGACGGAGTCGCCCGGGTGGGCGACGTAGAAGTCCGACAGCGGGATGGACCGGCCGGCGGTGGCGCCGTCGGCCCAGGTGGTGCCCCGGGACTCCGTGCGGGGAGCTGGCACGAAGACGGCCCAGCCGTGCTCGTCCTTGGTCAGGAACGGCTTCTCCCGGCTGACCGGGGTCTTGTCCAGCGTGGTGTACGGCGGGTCCGGGAAGCTCTGGGCGGGGGCGCCCTCCACCCCGGAGAACACCTGGTTCCACACCCCGTTCGACCAACCGCCGATGCTGCTGTCGCGCACCAGGAACTGCTGCTGCGAGCCGTTGATGACGAACTGGGTGCGCGAGTCGGCGATGAAGCCGCCGCTGGCGTACTGCGGACCGGCGGTGCAGTAGTCCATCAGGGAGAGGTTGCCGCCGCGGAGGTCCACCCGTCGCATCGGCGCGGCCTGGGAGACCGCCCAGAAGTCGGCGGACTGCCGGCAGTCGTTCGAACCACCGGCGACGTCGATGGTCAGGTTGGAGACCGAGCGCCAGAAGTTGTCCAGCGCGATGCAGTTGGACGGATTGCCGTCGGCGTCGGTGTCGAGGCAGCGGTTGTAGACGTCGACGTGCCCATGGATGGTCACGTCCGACGGCGAGGCGCCCAGGCCGGCGACCTCGGTGTAGTAGCCGACCTGGATCTGCAGCGGGTGCTCGGCGGTGCCGTAGGTGCCCGGCTCGAACAGCAGGGCGTAGCGCCCGGTGCCCATCTCGGCGTCGACCTGCTTGGCCGTCACCTCCTTGACCGCCGCCTGGATCTGCTCCACCGGCATGTCCGGGTTGACGACGAGGACGTTCGGGCCCAGTGGGCTCCGGGCGTCAGCGGGCGGTCGGGACTGCGCCGCGGCGGGCGCCGCCAGGGCCAGCACGCACCCGGCGGCGGCGAGCCCCGCCCCGAGCCGGGCGCGAGCCCGTGGGTGGGTCCGGGCCCTGCGGCCCAGCCCGGGTCGTTCAGTGGTCGTGCTCATGCAGCACTCACCTTCACTCCTCAGGCGGACGTGGATGCTCGTCCGCCGAACAAGGAGCGCCGCCGCACCGAACGCTCGGCCCCGGCCTGGCCGCCAGGGCTGCGCGGACCATATCCGCACAATCGGCACCCGTCCACGCATCCCGCTCGGCGCCCGTCGCGCCACCTCCCCGCCCGCGGAGTCGGCGCTGGTCCAGCCAGGCGGCTACCCTGGAGGTGGAGTCACTGGCGTCACTGATGGGAGGCCCGGAGGGGCCGCGCCGGAGCGGGCTCCGCGCCACGGATCGGCGCAGCAGGTCATCCCGCTGCGCTCGCCGTCGGCTGCCCTGCCGCTCGCGTCGTACCGGCGATCCCGGTCGCGACGCCACCCATCGACGGAAGGTTGACTGCATGCCCTCGCTGAACGGCGACTTCAAGGTCGCGGATCTCGCTCTGGCCGAGTTCGGCCGCAAGGAGATCACCCTCGCCGAGCACGAGATGCCGGGCCTGATGGCCCTGCGCGCGGAGTACGGCGAGTCCCAGCCGCTGCGCGGCGCCCGGATCACTGGCTCGCTGCACATGACCGTGCAGACCGCGGTGCTCATCGAGACCCTCGTGGCGCTCGGCGCCCAGGTCCGCTGGTGCAGCTGCAACATCTTCTCCACCCAGGACCACGCGGCCGCGGCCGTCGTCGTCGGGCCGAACGGCACCGCGGACGACCCGCAGGGCGTGCCGGTCTACGCCTGGAAGGGCGAGACGCTGGAGGAGTACTGGTGGTGCACCGAGCAGGTGCTCGCCTGGCCGGACGCCGACGGCCCGAACATGATCCTCGACGACGGCGGCGACGCCACCCTGCTGGTGCACAAGGGCGTCGAGTTCGAGAAGGCCGGCGCCGTGCCGCAGCCGGACGAGAACGACTCCGAGGAGTACCGGGTCATCCTCGAGACGCTGCGCCGCAGCCTCGCCGCCGACGCGCAGCGCTGGACCCGCGCCGCCGCCGGGATCAAGGGCGTCACCGAGGAGACCACCACCGGCGTCCACCGGCTCTACGAGTTCGCCAAGACCGGCGAGCTGCTCTTCCCGGCGAAAAACGCCAACGACTCGGTCACCAAGAGCAAGTTCGACAACAAGTACGGCACCCGGCACTCGCTCATCGACGGCATCAACCGCGCCACCGACGTCCTCATCGGCGGCAAGGTGGCCGTGGTCTTCGGCTACGGCGACGTCGGCAAGGGCTGCGCGGAGTCGCTGCGCGGCCAGGGCGCGCGGGTCATCGTGACCGAGGTCGACCCGATCTGCGCGCTGCAGGCGGCGATGGACGGCTACCAGGTCACCACGCTCGAGGACGTCGTCGAGACCGCCGACATCTTCATCACCGCCACCGGCAACAAGGACATCATCACCGCGGCCGACATGGCGCGGATGAAGCACCAGGCGATCGTCGGCAACATCGGCCACTTCGACAACGAGATCGACATGGCCGGCCTGGTCAAGACCCCGGGCGTGGTCCGCAACACGATCAAGCCGCAGGTCGACGAGTGGGTCTTCGCCGACGGTCACTCGATCATCGTGCTGTCCGAGGGGCGCCTGCTGAACCTGGGCAACGCCACCGGCCACCCGTCGTTCGTCATGTCGAACTCGTTCGCGAACCAGACGATCGCCCAGATCGAGCTGTTCACCAAGAACGACGAGTACGAGCGCCAGGTCTACGTGCTGCCCAAGCACCTGGACGAGAAGGTCGCCCGCCTGCACCTGGACGCCCTCGGGGTGAAGCTCACCGAGCTGTCGAAGGCCCAGGCCGAGTACATCGGCGTGGACGTGGCCGGCCCCTACAAGCCGGACCACTACCGCTACTGATCCGCAGGCCCGACGCGCAAGGGGCGTCCGCACCGCTTCGCCGCGGTGCGGGCGCCCCTCGCGCGTGCCGGGGGCGTCAGCGGCGGGTGCCGCGCACGGCGTGCACCGCGCTGACCGCCAGCAGCACCAGGGCTGCGGCGTAGACGTCGTCGAGCAGCACCCAGTGCTCGGGCCCGACGACGGCGGTTCGCACCACCGCGACCAGCAGGGCGAGCGCCGGCAGGGCCAGCAGCACCACGTCGACGCCCATCTCGCGACGGCGGGCGACCGCCCGCTGGTGCGCGGTCATGGGTTCGAGCGGGTCGACCGCCCGGCGGGGCAGCGGCGTGATCGGTCGGGGGCGGGAGTGCGCGGCGCGGACGATCTCGGACATCGGGTCCTCCTCATCGCCAGGGAGGTGCGGTCCTCCATGGTGACCCCGACGCGTGCAGGATGCAACACTCTTGCCTGCGGGATCCTCGGTCCCGATCAGCGGCTCAGCCGGGTGGTGCGAACGGTCCGGCAGGTGCGCTCGACCCTGCACCCGGGCCGGGGGCAGGCGCCGCGGGGGATCCGGCGGGACGTGCTGGGGCAGCTGCGGTCACGGGTGGTGCCGGCGATGCCCCTGGCGGCGTGGCCGCCGGCTGCGGCCCGGGCGGGCCGTAGGCCGGCGGCTGCGCGACCGGCAGGTGGCGGGCGTAGGCCCGGCGGGTGCGCTCGGCCACCACCGCGGCGAGGAACTCCTCGGCCGGGACGCCGGGCGGCGGCGGGGGAGAGGTGCGAGCGGCGACGTCGGCGGCGATGCGCGCGCCCATCGACGCCCTGGTGTGCGGCGAGAGCTGCTGGGTGCGGACCAGGAACTGGCGCGCGGCGAGGGCGAGGTCGTCGGGCAGCGCGGACAGGTCGAGCGAGGCGGCCCAGCCGGCCAGGACCGGCAGCGGTGCGATGGGGGGACCGGCCTGCGCGGGCAGCCGCTCGCGCACCACCACGGTGCCGGCGAGCAGGTCGCCCACCCGCTTGCCCCGGCTGCTGGCCAGCGAGACCACCACGGCGGGGACGCCGAGCAGCAGGTAGAGCTCGACGAAGCCGACGATGCCGCGGACCAGGGCGTGCCGGAAACGGATCGGCGAGCCGTCATCGCGCACCGCCCGCAGCCCCAGGGCGAGCTTGCCCAGGGTGCGCCCGCGGCTCAGCGTCTCGGCCACCACCGGGTAGCCGACCAGCACCCCGACCACGAGCAGCAGCACCAGCACGGCGGCCAGCGCGGAGTCCAGCAGCGGGGACAGCGCGGCCAGGGCGATCGCGCCGATCAGAAGCACGACCAGCTGCAGCGCGAAGTCCAGGGCGACGGCGAGCCCCCGGCTCGCCAGCCGAGCCACCCGCAGGTCCACCACCACGGCCTCGCCGGTGACGACGTCGGCCACGTGCTCCCCCTCCCGTGCGCCATGGGACCGCTCGTCCCGAGGGCAAGGCTAGTCTCGGGCAGCACCGCCGGACGGGCTTCGTCCACCGGCGGCTCGGGCGGTCGGGCGGGGGGAGGTGCCGGTGGACGTCGACGCCTACGTCGCCGCGCACCGCGGCGAGTGGCAGCGGCTCGAGCAGCTGGTGGCCGCCGGTTCGCGCGGGCGCCGGCTGGATGCCGCGCAGGCTGATGAGCTGGTCGACCTCTACCAGCGGGTGGCCACCCACCTGTCGGTGGTGCGTTCGGGCTCGGCCGACACGGCGCTGGTGGCCCGCCTGTCCGGCCTGGTGGCCAAAGCCCGCGCCGCGGCCACCGGCGCCCACGACCCGGCCTGGCGCGACGTCGCCCGCTTCGTCACGGTCACCTTCCCCGCCGCCCTGCACCGTTCGGCGCGCTGGTGGGTGGCCACGGCGCTGCTCTGGCTGGTGGCGGCCGCGGTGATCGCCGCCTGGGTGGCCACCAGCCCGCAGGTGCAGGCGAGCATCGCCACCCCGGCCGAGGTGCGCCAGCTCGTCGACGTCGAGTTCGCCCGCTACTACTCGGAGCACCCGGCGCCGTCGTTCGCGGCCCAGGTGTGGACCAACAACGCCTGGGTGGCCGCCCAGGCCCTGGTCGCCGGGGTGCCGACCCTCGGGCTCTACGTGCTGTGGGTGCTGCTGCAGAACGCCGCCAACGTGGCGGTCGCGGCCGGCCTGATGGCGGCCAACGGGCGCCTGGCGCTGTTCTTCGGCCTGATCCTCCCGCACGGGATGCTCGAGCTGACCGCCGTCTTCGTCGCCGCCGGCGCGGGTCTGCGGCTGGCCTGGGTGGTCGTCGACCCGGGCCCGCGCACCCGCACCCAGGCCCTGGCCGAGGAGGGCCGCGCCGTCGGCGCCCTGGCCGTCGGCCTGGTCGGCGTCCTGCTGGTCAGCGGCGTCGTCGAGGCCTTCGTCACCCCCTCCGGCCTGCCCGCCCGGGCCCGCATCGGCATCGGCCTGCTGGTCGAGCTCGCCTTCCTCACCTACGTCGTCGTCCTCGGCGGCCGCGCCGTGCGCGCGGGGGAGACGGGCGACCTCGCCGCCGACGACGCCGTCGCCGTGCTGCCGACAGCGGGGTGAGGGGGCGGCCGTATTGGGTGAGGGTGCCCCAGAGCCAGACCTATTGGGTCAGGGGCACCCTCACCCCATTCAGTCGATCTTCGGTGAACGGCGCTGGTGACGGGGGGAGCCGGGCGCGGGGCGGGTCTGGCTGCCCGCCGACGTCCCCGGAGGTCACGTGGAAGGTTGTTGCACGACAAGCCGGCGTGTCGAGCACCAGCTCTCCGCTCGAGCAGCGAGTGGATCGTGAGATGCCAGACTGTGACAGCAATGCCGCGACACGCCGAAAAAGCCGGCAATACGGTCACACTATGTGGTCAGGTTCCCCTGGCCGCCGGTCGGCGGCGTGAATTGCCCCCCGCCCGCGCCCGCCGTCACCAGCGCCGTTGACCGTGCCGAGGCGGACCGCCGCCCGGCAGCGCAGCCCCGCCCGCTCCCGCCGTCACCAGCGCCGTCGCCCGTGCACCCACCGACTGGTAGCACCTAGCGAGACGAATGACGCCGATCGGCGCGGACAGGACTACAACCGCCCGGCCGCCTTCAGGTCCAGGTAGCGGTCCGCCAGCGCCGGCGCGAGATCCTGCGGCAGCGCGTCGACGACCTCGACGCCGTGCCGCGCCAGCTCCGCGGCCACCAGAGCGCGCCGGGCGAGCTCGCGCTCGGCGGCGGCGGCACCGTGCACGGCGGCCGCGGTGCCGCGGCCGGCGGCGAGCTCGGCCACCCGCGGGTCGGCGACGCCGGCCACCAGCAGCTGGTGGCGGCGCACCAGCTGGCCGAGGACCGGCAGCACCTCCTCCAGCGGCGCCGGGTCCAGCCCGGTGAGCAGCACGACGAGGGAGCGGCGCGAGGTGCGGGCGAGGACGGTGGCGACCAGGGCGCGCATGTCGGCCTCCACCAGCTCGGCCTCCAGCGGCGCCATCGCCTGCACGAACGAGGGGAGGACGTCGGCGGCCGAGGCGCCCTCCACCCGGGCGCGGACGCGCCGGTCGAAGGCGAGCAGGTCCACCCGGTCGCCGGCCCGGGTGGCCAGGGCCGCCAGCAGCAGTGCGGCGTCCATGGCCGCGTCCAGCCGAGGCGCGTCGCCCACCCGTCCCGCGGCGGTCCGCGAGGTGTCCAGGACCACCAGCACGTGCCGGTCGCGCTCGGGGCGCCAGGTCCGCACGACCACTCCGCCCCGCCGCGCGGTGGCGCGCCAGTCGATGGAGCGGACATCGTCGCCGGCGACGTAGTCTCGCAGCGCGTCGAACTCGGTCCCCTGCCCGCGGGTGCGCACGGCGGCGCGCCCGTCCAGCTCGCGCAGCCGGGCCAGCCGCGCCGGCAGGTGCTTGCGCGCGGTGAACGGCGGCAGCGCCCGGACGGTCCACGGCGCCCGGTGCGAGCCCTGGCGGGCGGCCAGCCCCAGCGGCCCCACCGCGCGCACGGTCACCGGCCCGGCCGGCCGGTCCCCGCGGCGCGAGGGCCGCAGCGCGGTGACGACGCGGCGGCGCTCGCCGGGTGGGACGTCGACGTCGTGCCGCTGCACCGCGGCGCCCGCGCTGGGCGCCCAGGCGTCCCGCAGCACGCCGCGCACGCGACGGGGCCCCGGGTTGTGCACGGTGACGACCACCTCGCACGGCTCCCCGGTGCGCACGTTGGAGGCCCCGTGCCGGGTCACCCGCAGGGCCCGGACGCTGCCGGCCAGTGCGAGGTCCACGGCCGCGAGGGCCAGCACGGCCAGCGTCACCGCGAGCACCCCCCACCAGGAGGGCGCGACGAGCCCGACCACGAGGACGCCGGCCAGCGCCAGCAGCCCGGCGCGTCCGGTCAGCGCCACAGCGGCCCCCGCCGGGCGCGCCTCACCGCGGCACCGGCACCGCGGCCAGCACGCCGTCGAGCACCGACGCGGCGGTGACGCCCTCCAGCTCGGCCTCCGGGCGCAGCTCCACCCGGTGGGCGAGCACCGGGCGGGCCAGCGCCTTGACGTCGTCGGGGGTCACGTAGTCGCGGCCGGACAGCCAGGCCCAGGCGCGGGCCGCGGCCAGCAGGGCGGTGGCGCCGCGCGGTGAGACGCCCAGCCGCAGCGAGGGCGACTGGCGGGTGGCCCGGCAGACGTCGACGACGTAGCCGAGCACCTCCGGGGCCACCTGCACCCGGGCCACCGCCGCCCGCCCGGCGGCCAGCTCGGCGGGGCCGGCCACCGGCCGCACCCCGGCCCCCGCGAGGTCGCGCGGGTCGAACCCGCCGGCATGCCGGCGCAGCACGTCGACCTCCTCCTCGCGCCCCGGGACCGGCAGCACCAGCTTGAGCAGGAACCGGTCCAGCTGGGCCTCGGGCAGCGGGTAGGTGCCCTCGTACTCCACCGGGTTCTGGGTGGCCACCACGACGAACGGCTCCGGCAGCGGGCGCGGCGCCCCGTCCACGGTCACCTGGCGCTCCTCCATCGCCTCCAGCAGCGCGGCCTGCGTCTTGGGCGGGGTCCGGTTCACCTCGTCGGCTAGCAGCAGGTTGGTGAAGACCGGACCGGGCCGGAAGGAGAAATCGCTCGTGCGGGCGTCGAAGACGAGCGAGCCGGTGACGTCGCCGGGCATGAGGTCGGCGGTGAACTGCACCCGCTTGGAGTCCAGGGACAGCGTGGCGGCCAGGGTGCGCACGAGCAGCGTCTTGGCCACGCCCGGCACCCCCTCGAGCAGCACGTGGCCGCGGCACAGCAGGGCGACCACCAGGCCGGTGACGGCGGCGTCCTGCCCGACGACGGCCTTGGCCACCTCCGCGCGCAGCGCCACCAGGGCGGCGTGCGCGCGCTCACCCGCCTCGCGCCCGTTCTCCGACGGCGGGTCGGAGGGCATCCCGTCGGGGAGCTCAACGGTCGGTTCGCTCACGGTCGGCGTACCTCTCTCTCCAGCGCGTCCAGCGCGTCGGCCAGGCGGACCAGGCCGCTGTCATCCTCGGGTGCGGGGCCCAGCAGCAGCTCCTGCAGCTCGCCCACGGGCCGTCCGGTGGCCCGGGCCAGTGCGTCCAGCAGGGCTCCGGGTCGGGCGGGGTCGGCCGCCGATGCCGGCAGCCCCAGCCGGGCGGCGCATCGGCGGGCCGTGGCCGCGCGCAGGTGGGCCGCGGAGCCGGCGCGGGCGCGGCCGCGGCGGTAGAGGCGCGCCCGGCCCTCCACGCTCTCGCTGGCCCGCACGGCGACCGGCAGCGGCTCGGCCACCACCGGTCCGAGCCGGCGCGCGCGCCAGAGCGCCAGCAGCACGACGGCCACCGCCAGCTGGGCGATGCCGAAGCGGATCCCCGCCGGTAGCAAGGAGAACAGCCCCCGGTTGGCCTCCGACGCGACGTCGGAGGCGGTGGGGAGATACCAGACCAGCCGCGGGTTCGCGCCGAGCAGCCCGAGGGCGAGGGCGGCGTCGCCCTCGTCGGCCAGGCGCTTGTTGGTCAACGCGGCCGGGTCCCCGAGCAGCGTGACGCTCGCGCCGCCGTCGCGCACCACGACCAGGCTGGGGCCGCCGCGGCCCGGGTAGCACGCGACCGCGTCGCTGGGCGGGAGGTACGTGACCCCGCCGGTGCGCGCGGCACCGGCGCGCACCGCGGTGGGCAGCGTGCATGCCGGCTCGCGGACCTCGGCCGGGCCGCCCTCGCCCAGGCGCACCGAGGGAGCGAGGACCCGCAGCGATGGTTCCCCGGCGGAGGGGAGGACGAGGTCCGCCTCCAGGTCCCGCAGCTGCCGCAGCTTGTCCTCCGACAACCGGTCGGAGCCGACGACCAGCAGGGTGCTGCCCGGGCCAGCGGCCGCCGCCGCCTCGGCCGCGGTGCCCACGGTCACCACCTGGACGCCCTGAGCGCGCAGCAGCTGCGCCAGCGCGCGCGATCCGGCCGGCGCCGCCGACCCCGGGTCCAGCCGCTCACCGCCGCGGCCGGCGGTGGCCAGGGCCAGCGCGCTGCCGGCGAGCAGCACGAGGACCAGCATCATGAGCGGGGTGCGCGCGGCCTGCCAGAGCGAGCGCGCGGTCGGGTCGGTGCTGCTCGCCGGTGGGGCGGTCGCGCTCACCGGCCGGCCGCCAGCTGCGGGCGCTCGGCGGCCACCCGCTCGTCCAACGCGCGCAGGGCGGCGTCGTCCTGGGCGCCGGCCGGGCGGCCGCCGTAGACGACGTC
>JBQCHF010000160.1:0-8073 GCA_051954955.1 Motilibacteraceae bacterium | reverse complement strand
CCTCGGCCGCCTGGTGGCCGCCGTCGGGGCCGGGCTGGTCCCCTGCGGGGTCGCGCTGGACGAGGGGACCCTGCTCACCGTGCGGGGCGGGGTGGTCGAGGTGGGCGGGGTCGGGCGCGCGCACCTGGTGCGCCCGGCGCCCGACGGCGGGGCGCTGGTGCGCTGCTTCGTGGCCGGGCAGCAGATCGCCGGGCTGCTGCCCGGCTGACCGCGCGTCGACCCTCCAGGACCAGGGCAGCTCAGGGCAGCGCGACCTGGACGACGCTGGTGCGGCCGCCGAGCACCAGCACGCCGCGTCCGGGGGGTGCCGCGTCCAGCCGCGGGACGCGCGTGCCGAGCAGGTCGGCCTCCAGCCCGCCGGTGGGGCGCAGCAGCAGCCCGGCCCGGTGCCGGCGCAGGGCCGGCGCGAGACCGCGGAAGGCGGTGGCCAGCGCGTCGGCGTTCCCCGCCGCCACCACGGCCAGCGGCGCGGCGCCGGAGGAGGCCCGTTCCAGCAGGCCCAGGAGCACCGGCTCCAGCGGGGAGGAGTCGAGCCGCTCGACGTCGTCGACGAGCAGCACGCGCGGCTCGGGCGAGTCCGTGAGGGCGGCGGGGTCGAGCCGGCGGATGAGCTCGTCGAGGTCGTCGGCGGGCAGCAGCTGCGCGCGCGGGCAGTCCCGCAGGGCGGCGGCGAGGGGTGAGCGTGCCGAGGCGAGCGCCAGCACGCGTGCCCCGACGTGGGCGGCCCCCAGCCCGATGGTGGCCAGCGCGCTCGTGCGACCGCTGCCGGGCGGGCCGGCCACGAGCAGCACCGGGTCGGCGGCCAGCTGCACCGTGACCGGTGCGGCCTCGTCGCCGGCCAGACCCAGCGGGACGGTCAGGCCCTCGGCCGCGGGTGCCGGCAGACCGGCCCGGGCGACCGACCCGGGCAGGGGCACCAGCCGCAGCGGAAGGTGGATGCGAGCCGGCGCCCAGCGGGCGGCGCCGGCCGCCACGGCGGCCAGCTGGGCCTGTGGAGACCGGTCCGCCGTGGGAAGCGCGACCTGCACCTCCACACCGCCCTGGACGTCCCCGCCGGCCAGGAGCATGCCCCGCCCCGGCGGCATCCGCTCGGGCAGCTCGCGGGGTGCCACGCCGGCCAGGGCCGCGTCGGCCACGTCGGTGGGCCGCAGCACCAGGCGCTGCGGCAGCAGAGCGCCGACCCGCCCCATCACCACCTGGCGCTCACCGGCCACCACGGCGGTCACGCCGGCCGCGGAACCCTCGCGCAGCAGCCGGAGCAGGTCGTCCAGTCCGCGGCCGTGGTCGACGCCGTCGAGCGCGTCCGCGACGCCCTCCCAGCCGTCGATGAGCAGGAGGACCCACGGCGGGCGCTCGTCGGAGGGCGCCGCCGCGCTGCCGGACCGCTCCCCAGCAACGGGCTCGCCGAGGTCCGGCCCGGCCAGGCTCGACACCTCGGCCGCCGCCCGCAGCGCCTGCCGCCGGGCCACCTCCTCGAGCAGTCGGCGCACCAGCCGGTCGAGCCGGGCCGGGTCGTCGCGGCCGACCAGGGTGCCGGTGTGCGGGAGCGCGCCCAGCGACCCCAGCCCGCGGCCGGCGCCCTCGACGACGTGCAGGTGCAGCCGGTCCGGCCCGTAGGAACCAGCCGCGGCCAGGGCGAGGGTGCGGAGCGTGCTGGTCCGGCCGCTGCGCAGGCCGCCGGTGACCGCCAGCTGCGGTCCGCCCAGCTGCAGGGACACCACGTCGCGGCGCTGCTCCGACGGCGTGTCGGAGACAGCGAACGGGACCAGGCCGTCGACGGGCTCGGCGCCGACCGCCGCTGCGGGGGAAGGCAGCTCCTCGAGGAGCACCACGTCGGGCAGCGGCGGGAGCCACGGGGGCGCGGGTAGCGGTGTCCGCCGACGGGCCGCGGCGGCCCGCGCCGCCTGCACCAACCGGCTCAGGTCGCTGGGTGCCTCCGCCGGGTCCTGATCGCCGCCGCCCGACGGACGGTCCGGGTGCCCCCCGTCGGCCGCCGCGGACGCCGGGGCGTCGAGGATGCGCACCTCCGGTCCACCACGCTCCCGCCGCGGGGCGGCCGACGAGACGCTGGCGGCCTGCCACGGGACCGCGCTGCCGGTGGCGGTGCGCAGCAGGGCGCGTCCCGGGACGGAGCGGGGCAGCAGGGCGGCGTCGGGGACGTCGACGACGTCGACCGACTCGGCCGGGTCGGTGACCCGCAGCGCGATCCGCACCGCGGTGTTGGCCCGGACGTCCGGCCCGACCACCCCGGCGGGACGCTGGGTGGCCAGTACGAGGTGCACCCCGAGGCTGCGTCCCCGCTGGGCGACGCCCACCAGGCCGCTGACGAAGTCGGGCAGCTCCTCGACCAGCGCCGCGAGCTCGTCCACCACCACCACGAGCCGAGGCAGGACCGGGCCGCCGTCGAGGGAGGCGAGGGAGCGGAAGGACGCGATGTCGGCCGCTCCGGCCGCGCGCAGCAGCCGCTCGCGACGGCGCAGCTCGGCCGACAGCGAGGCGAGCACCCGTGCGGTGAGGTGGCCGTCCAGGTCGGTGACCAGGCCGCTGACGTGCGGCAGGCGGACGCACTCGTCGAAGGCGCTGCCGCCCTTGTAGTCGACGAGCAGCAGCTGCAGCGCCTCCGGCGGGTGCGAGGCCGCGAGCGAGGCGACCAGCGTGCGCAGCAGCTCGGACTTGCCCGCCCCGGTGGTGCCGGCGATGAGCGCGTGCGGCCCGTCGGCGGCCAGGTCGAGGCGCAGCGGCCCCTGCAGACCGGCTCCGATGACCGCCTCCAGCCCCGGGACGGCTGCGTCCCACCGCCGCTGGAGCTGCTCGGGGTCGGTGGGGTCGTCGGCCAGCAGGTCCAGCAGCCGGACGCTGGCGGGCAGCGACGCGACGTCGTCGGCCGGGGTGGCATCGCGCAGCGGGGCGAGCGCGCGGGCCACGCGCACCGGCCAGCCGGACGGGGGCAGGTCCGCGCGCGAACGGGCGGGGAGGTTGCCCGCGATCGAGAGCAGCAGCTCGCCGGCCTCGTCGAGATCGACGACGGCGCCGCACTCGGCCGGGAGGTCGTGGGGGTTGCGCTCCAGGCAGACGCAGTGCAGGCCGGCCGCCGGCCCCTCGGCGAGCACGCGCGCGACCCTCGGGTCCTGGCGCAGCGCGCGGGCGCCGTCCAGGACGAGCACCATCCGCGGGCCGGTCCAGCGGCGCCCGACGCCCACGGGAGGGCGTTCCTCGAGCCGGGCCAGCAGGCGCGCGAGGAGCAGGTCGGGATCGGACGAGGTGCCGGCAGGGTCGCTGGAGTGCGGCAGCCAGCGGGACCAGGCCCATGTCTCGGGCTGGCATTCGCCGACCCGTCCGTCGGCGCCGGGCGCCAGGACGGCGAGCTCGACGTCCAGCGGGCTGTGCAGCACCGCGACCTGGCCGACGATCGAGGCGGCCAGCTGTCGGGCGACCAGTTCCGGACCGGTGATGCCCAGGTGGCCCACCTGCTCGAGGCCGGCGACGACCGGGGCGTCCACCAGCGCCAGCGGCATCTCCGACGGGCTGTCGGAGGATGGTGGGTCGACCCTCCGCGTGCTCGACGGGATGGTGCCCGTCCCGAGGCGGACGGCCAGGAAGTCGGCCTCACCGCGTCGCCGCTCCCACACCCTGGCCGTCGGCAGCTCGGCCGTGAGCAGCAGCCTGGCCAGGTCGGGGTGCCGCTGCCGCAGGTCCGACAGCTCGTCGGAGAGCGCGGCGCGGAGGCGCTCCTCGGCCTGCGCGGTCTCGGCCCGGTGGCGGCGCGCGTCCTCACGGCGACCCCGCCTGCCGCCCCACCGCTCGCTGGCCCAGTTGCCGACCAGCATGACCGGGGAGAGCAGCACGAACAGCGCGAAGCGCGGGTCCACGGCGAGCGCCAGTACGAGCCCGAGCAGCAGCGGCACCGCGGTGGCCAGCAGCGGGAAGCGGGCGGCCGGGCGGGCGGCGGGCGGGGCCGGGAACGTGACGGTGCAGGGGACGTGCTCGGGACGGACGCGAGGGGGTCGGTTCACCAGCAGGTGACCCTTGCCGTCGGTGCTGCTGCTGGCCGGCCCGGCACCGTCTCCAGGGAGCATGACCTCCAGCAGCGAGCTGCCGATCTTGAGCAGCTGCCCGTGCCCGAGGGCCGTGCCCTCCGGGTCTGCAGGGCGTCCGTCCACCTCGGTGCCGTTGGTGCTGCCGAGGTCGCGCACCAGCACCCCGGAGGGGGCGATGTCCAGGACGGCGTGCAGCCGGGAGCAGTCCGGGTCCGGCAGCGGCAGCGAGCAGGAGGTGGAGCGGCCCAGCGTGCGCTGACCGGGCAGCAGCGGCAGCACGGTCCCCGCGGCTGGTCCGGCCACAGCGGCCAGGGTGAGCAGGCCGACCGGCTCGACGGCGGTGGCCGGGCGGCCCAGGCTCAGCACGGCGCCGTCCAGCAGCGGCGGCAGTCCCAGCGCGGCGTCGGACGCCGCCTCGTGCTCGCCGACGAACCAGGCCGACTCGCCCGAGGGCTCAGCACGCGTGTCGTCCCCCGCGAGCACCGCGCGCAGCCGGCCGCTGAGGTCGGCGAGGAGTGCGCCGGACGGAGCGTCGACCTCGACGTCGACCGACCGGGCTCGGGCGGGGTCGACGAGGGTGAGGCGCAGCTGCACGGGGGCTCCGGAGGTCGTGCGGGATGACCCCTCATGGCTAGACCTCGTGGCGTCATCGTTCAAACGGCTGTCCACAGGGCCGTTCGTCCCGCGCTCACGACGCCGGTTGTCCACAGGACTGGTGCAGAGCCCTCGCGATCATGCCGTCTCCTTCGTTACGGTTCCCCCCGTCCGCACCCGCCGACGGCGGGGCGCGGACTCGGCGGCAGCGGTCGGGCCGCCCCGGGGGCGGACAGGACCGGCGGGGAATCGACGGGCGGGGCGCCTGGAACGGGCGCGGGGGCAGGGGGAGCGGGGCGCGGTGAGCGGGGGCTTGCGGTGAGCGCGGTCGACCAGATCGAGGACGAGGTCCGCGAGCTGGTGCGCCGGCGCGGGCTGGACCCGCAGAACGACCCGCACTCGGTGCGGGCGCTCATCGACGAGGTCGTCGCGGACTACGACGAGCGCAGCCTGTCCGGGGCGCTCCCGCCGCTGGTGGACGCCCGGGCGGTCGCCCGCGAGGTCTTCGACGCCGTCGCCGGGCTCGGTCCGCTGCAGAAGTTCCTCGACGACCCCGACGTCGAAGAGATCTGGATCAACGAGCCGAGCCGGGTCTTCGTGGCCCGGCACGGCGTCCCCGAGCTCACCACGACCATCCTCACCCCGGGCCAGGTGCGTTCGCTGGTGGAGCGGATGCTCAAGTCCTCCGGCCGAAGGGTCGACCTCAGCACCCCGTTCGTGGACGCGATGCTGTCCGACGGCAGCCGCCTGCACGTGGCCATCCCGGACGCCACCCGGCAGCACTGGGCCGTCAACATCCGCAAGTTCGTGGTCAAGGCGACCCACCTCGAGGACCTCGTCGCCCTGGGCACGCTCACCCCGCAGGCGGCGCGCTTCCTCGACGCCGCGGTGGCCAGCGGCCTGAACGTCCTGGTCTCCGGCGGCACCCAGGCCGGCAAGACCACGCTGCTCAACTGCCTCACCGCCGCGGTCCCTGCGCGCGAGCGGGTGGTGACCTGCGAGGAGGTCTTCGAGCTCAAGGTGCCGCTGCCCGACGTCGTCGGCCTGCAGTGCCGCCAGCCCAACCTCGAGGGTGCGGGCGAGATCAAGCTGCGCCGGCTGGTCAAGGAGGCGCTGCGGATGCGCCCCTCCCGGATCGTGGTGGGGGAGGTGCGGCAGGAGGAGAGCCTGGACCTGCTCATCGCCCTCAACAGCGGCCTGCCGGGCATGTGCACGCTGCACGCCAACAGCGCGCGCGAGGCGGTCACGAAGATGTGCACGCTGCCGCTGCTGGCCGGCGAGAACGTGGGCCACGCCTTCGTGGTGCCCACCGTCGCCTCCTGCATCGACCTCGTGGTCCACGCCGAGACCACCGCGGACGGGCGGCGCCGCGTGCGCGAGATCCTCGCGGTGCCCGGCCGCGTCGAAGGGTCGGTGGTGGAGACCGCCGACGTCTTCGTCACCCGCGGCGAGCGCCTGGTGCGGGCCGAGGGCTGGCCGCCGCACCAGGAGCGCTTCGCCCGCGCCGGCTACGACCTCGCGCGGCTGCTGGCTCCCGCCGAGGCGGTGGCCTGATGGGTGCCCTGCTCGGGCTCGTCCTCGGCCTGGGCCTCGTGCTGGTCTGGCAGTCCTTCCAGCCGGCCCGGGTCACGGCCCCGCGGCGCGGCCCGTCCCGCCGGGAGCGGGCGCAGGAGGTGCTGGTGCAGGCCGGCCTCGAGTCGGTCACGCCCGGGGCGCTCGCGGCGGCCTCGCTCGGGATCGGCCTGGTGGCGGCGCTGCTGGCCCTGGTCCTCACCCGGTCCTGGGCGCTGGCGCTCGCCTTCGGGCTGATCGCCACCGCCGGACCGCGGGCGCTGGTCACCTCGCGGGCCCGCCGGCGCCGGACCGAGCTGCGCGAGCTGTGGCCCGAGGCGGTGGACAACCTCGCCTCGGCGGTGCGGGCCGGCCTGTCCCTGCCCGAGGCGCTCGCCCAGCTCGGGGTCCGCGGACCGGAGCCGTTGCGCCCGGCCTTCGCCCGCTTCGGCGAGGACTACCGTGCCACCGGCCGCTTCGGGGAGTGCCTGGACCGGCTCAAGGCCACCCTCGCCGACCCGGTCGGCGACCGGATCGTCGAGTCGCTGCGGATGGCCCGCGAGGTGGGCGGCTCCGACCTCGGCTCGCTGCTGCGCACCCTCTCGGCGTTCCTGCGGGAGGAGGCCCGCACCCGCGCCGAGCTGCGCACCCGGCAGGGCTGGACGGTCAACGCCGCCCGGCTGGCCGTGGCCGCCCCGTGGGTCGTGCTCGGGCTGCTCTCGGTCAACTCCGCGGCCGGCACGGCCTACGACAGCGGCGCCGGCCTGGTCGTGCTGGTGGGCGGCGCCGGCACCTGCTTCGTGGCCTACCGGCTGATGCTGCGCATCGGGCGGCTGCCCGAGGAAGAGCGGGTGCTGCGGTGAGCCGGGCCGCGCTGGGCGCGCTGCTGGGCCTGGTGGCGTCCCTCGGGCTGCTGCTGGTCCTCACCCGGGTGCCCCTGGTCCGCCGGCCCCGGCTGGACGACCGGCTGGCCCCCTACCTGCGCGACACCGCACCCCCGAGCCGGCTGCTCACCCGCGGCCCGGTCACCCCGTTCCCCACCCTGGAGCGGCTGTTCGGGCCGGTGCTCTCGGACGGTGCGGCCCTGCTGGAGCGGGCGCTGGGCGGCGGGGCCTCGGTGCGCCGCCGGCTGGAGCAGGCCGGAGCCAGCCTCACCCTGGAGGAGTTCCGCGCCCAGCAGCTGGTCTGGGGCGCCTTCGGCACCCTCGGGGCGATGGTGGTCAGCGTCCTGCTGCTCACCTCCGGAGCGGTCACCAAGCCGGTGGCGCTCGTGGTGGCCTGCCTGCTGGCCGGTGTCGGCGGCGTGCTCCTGCGCGACCGGGCCCTGAGCGAGGAGGTCGCCCGGCGCGAGCGGCTGATGCTGGCCGAGTTCCCCACCGTCGCCGAGATGCTCGCGCTGGCCGTCGCGGCCGGCGAGGGAGCCGTCGGGGCGCTCGAGCGGGTGGCGAGGATCAGCCGCGGCGAGCTGGCTCGCGAGCTCTCCCGCACCCTCGCCGACGCGCGCTCGGGGACCTCGCTGGTGGAGGCGCTGGAGCACTTGTCCGCCCGCACCGGTCTTGCCGCCCTGCAGCGGTTCGTCGACGGCGTGGCGGTGGCCGTCGAGCGCGGCACCCCGCTCGCCGAGGTGCTGCGGGCGCAGGCCGTCGACGTCCGCGAGGCCGGCAAGCGGGCCCTGCTCGAGGCCGGTGGGCGCAAGGAGATCGGGATGATGATCCCGGTCGTCTTCCTCGTCCTGCCGGTCACCGTCGTGTTCGCGCTCTACCCCGGGCTGGTCACCCTCGACCTGCCGTCATGAGCACGTCAGCCGCCCCCCACCCGCCCCCCCCCCCCCCCCGCCGGGCCCAAAAAACCAGCAAACCCCCCCCAAGGGCACGAAGGCACACCACGGATA
>JBQCHF010000159.1:0-27724 GCA_051954955.1 Motilibacteraceae bacterium | reverse complement strand
ACCGCGCGCAGGCCGGCGGCCCCGGCGAGGAGGATCCTGGGGACCCTCCGCGCCGGGGCCGACGGATGCGACTCAGGCACGCTCAGCGCTGGCCCGCGGTGGCCGAGCGGCGCAGGCGCAGGGCCAGGCCGCCGGCGGCCGCCAGGGCGAGCCCGCCACCGAGGTAGAGCGGGAGCTGCGCCGGGTCCGACGGCGCGGTGCCGCCGGTGTTCACGCCACCGGAGGGCATGGCGCTCATCTGGCGGGCCTGCACGACGCCGCACAGCGCCGGGCTGGTGGCGGCCAGCGGCAGGCTCGGCACCAGGTTGCTCTTCTTGGTGGTGGCGGCCTTGGGCGCCGTGGCCGGGTCGAGCCCGTGCACGACGACCACCGCGGTGCCGCTGCGCAGCGCCTGCACGGTGGCGCTGTCCAGGTCGACGGTGCGCGAGTAGTCGAAGCTGCCGCCGCTGGGGGCGGTCTTCACGTTCGTGCCCGCCTTGGGGCTGGTGTCACCGCTGGTGGACAGCGTGGTGAGGATGCCGCCGTAGGACGGCTTGCCCTCGACGGTGTCGATGACCCCGTCCCCGTTCTTGTCCGCGGACGCGGTGGGGCACATCCCCTGGGCGTCACCGTGGATGTGCTGGACGTGCGGGTAGGAGTTGCCCTGGAAGGTCTCGGCCAGCCCGCTCACGTGCTCGCGGATCGTCGCGGTGCTGCCCTTGAGGCTGATCGTGATGGTCCCGCTCGCCCCGTCGGCGCCGTTGCCGGGCACCGGCTTCAGCGTGGCGGTGTAGGTCGGCGAGGCGCTGGAGGCCGCCCAGGCCGGAGCGGCGGCCAGCGCCAGCGGCAGCGCCGCGGCGGGGGCGAGCAGGAGGGTCTTGCGTGCCTTCACGGTGCGGGTCCTTCCCCGTCGTCTCATCGCGCGCCGGCCGGAGCCGACGCACCCCGGTCGGGACTGGCCGGGTGACGAGGGGATATCCGTTTCTTGATGCAACATTCGCCCCATTCGGCAAAGGGCGTGTTGCGGTCTGGTTGCACCGTGCCACCGAGGTGCCGAATCCAGATCCTCCTGCTAGCGGCACGCAAACCATCGAGCACGAGCTCGGGAACGCCGGCAGCCCCGGACCTCGAGGAGGTCCGGGGCCGCCGGTCGAACCGGTCGTGCCGGGTCAGGCGTTCTTGAGCTCGTGGGCGTTGCGCTCGAGGTCCTCGAGGCCACCGCACAGGAAGAAGGCCTGCTCGGGGACGTCGTCGTACTCGCCGTCGGCGATCTTGTTGAACGCCTCGATGGTCTCGGTCAGCGGCACCGTCGAGCCGGCGATACCGGTGAACTGCGTGGCCATGTAGGTGTTCTGCGAGAGGAACCGCTGGATCCGGCGGGCGCGGCCCACCAGCAGGCGGTCCTCCTCGGACAGCTCGTCGATGCCCAGGATCGCGATGATGTCCTGCAGGTCCTTGTAGCGCTGCAGGATGCTCTTGACCCGCTGGGCGCAGTTGTAGTGGTCGGCGCCCAGGTAGCGCGGGTCCATGATCCGGCTGGTGGAGTCCAGCGGGTCCACGGCCGGGTAGATGCCCAGCTCGGAGATCGGCCGCGACAGAACGGTCGTGGCGTCGAGGTGGGCGAACGTGGTGGCCGGGGCCGGGTCGGTGATGTCGTCGGCGGGCACGTAGATCGCCTGCATCGAGGTGATCGAGTGACCACGCGTGGACGTGATCCGCTCCTGCAGCTGGCCCATCTCGTCGGCCAGGGTCGGCTGGTAGCCCACGGCGGAGGGCATGCGGCCGAGCAGCGTCGACACCTCGGAACCGGCCTGGGTGAACCGGAAGATGTTGTCGATGAACAGGAGCACGTCCTGCTTCTGCACGTCGCGGAAGTACTCCGCCATGGTCAGCGCCGACAGCGCCACCCGAAGACGGGTGCCCGGGGGCTCGTCCATCTGGCCGAAGACCAGCGCGGTGGAGTTGATGACGCCGGACTCGGTCATCTCACCGATGAGGTCGTTGCCCTCGCGGGTGCGCTCACCGACGCCGGCGAACACCGACACACCCTCGTGGTTGTTGGCGACGCGGTAGATCATCTCCTGGATGAGCACCGTCTTGCCGACGCCCGCACCGCCGAACAGGCCGATCTTGCCGCCCTGGACGTAGGGGGTGAGCAGGTCGATGACCTTGATGCCGGTCTCGAACATCGTGGTCTTGCCCTCGAGCTGGTCGAAGGCGGGCGCCGAGCGGTGGATCGGCCAGCGCTCGCTGACCTGCAGCTGCTCGCCCTGCTCGAGGTTGAGCACCTCGCCGATGGCGTTGAACACGTGGCCCTTGGTCACGTCACCGACCGGCACCGAGATCGGCGCGCCGGTGTCGGTGACCGCGGCGCCGCGCACCAGGCCGTCGGTGGGCTGCATGGAGATGGCGCGCACGACGTTGTCGCCGAGGTGCTGGGCGACCTCGAGCGTGAGCGTGCGCTTGCCGATGGCGCCGGGAAGGTCGACCTCGGTGTGGAGGGCGTTGTAGATCTCGGGCATCGTGTCGACGCCGAACTCGACGTCGACGACAGGGCCGATGACTCGCGAGACGCGGCCGGTGGCCCCGTTGGCCGCCTGCGTGGCGGCCTCGGTGGTGGTGGCAGTCATGTTCCTACTCGCTCCCCACGGTCGCGTCGGCCAGCGCGTTCGCGCCACCGACGATCTCGCTGATCTCCTGGGTGATCTCGGCCTGTCGGGCCGTGTTGGCCTGGCGGGTGTAGGCCCGCACCAGCTCCTCGGCGTTATCGGTCGCCGAGCTCATCGCCCGCCGCCGCGCCGCGTGCTCGCTGGCCGCGGAGTCGAGCATGGCGAGGTAGACGAGGTTGGCGACGTAGCGCGGCAGCAGAGCGTCGAGCACGGCCTCGGCCGAGGGCTCGAACTCGTAGAGCGGGTACATCCCGCTCCCCTGCTGGGCGCTCTGGCCGCTCTGGCCGTTCTGGCCGTTCTGCTCGCCCTGCCCCTCGCCCTCGCGCACGTCGCTGGCGACGCTGGACGCGGTGGACTCCTCGACGATGAGCGGCAGGATCCGGCGGGCCCGGGTCTCCTGGGTCACCATCGAGCGGAAGTGCGTGTAGACGATGTGGATCTCGTCGAACCCGCCGTCCTCGGTGCGCAGGACGAAGCGCTCGATCAGCTCGTCGGCCACCTTCTTGGCGTCGGCGTACGACGGGTTGTCGGAGAAGCCGACCCATGAGTTGCCGACCTCACGGCCGCGGAACTTGTAGAACGACACCCCCTTGCGCCCGACGAGGAACGGCACGACCTCCTTGCCCTCCTCGCGCAGCAGCGCGGTGAGGGCCTCGCCCTGCTTGAGGGCGTTGGAGGAGTAGGCGCCGGCCAGACCGCGGTCGGCGGTGACGATGAGCACCGCCGCCCGCTGCTGCAGCCGGGGCTTGCCGACCAGCGGGTGGCTGATGTCGACGAACTCGGCCGCGGTCTCGATGGCCCGCACCAGCTCGGCGGTGTAGGGCCGGGCCGCCTCGACCCGCTGCTGGGCCTTGACGATCCGGGAGGCCGAGATGAGCTCCATCGCGCGGGTGATCTTCTTGGTCGCCTGGACCGAGCGGATCTGCCGGCGCAGGACGCGAAGCTGTGCTCCCACGGCTCAGCAACCTCCCCTCGGGGACGACACGGACGACGACGGGGGGTTCACGCTCAGTGCTCCGCCGCGTCGTCCTGGATGGCGGTGGCGCCGGCGGCCTGACGGATCTCGGCCTCGGAGCGCACCCGCTTGCGGATGGTGGTCTCCTCGACGTCGTCGCGGCTGATGGCATCGACGGGCTCGTCCTTGACCAGCAGCTCGCCGTTGGCGGTGGTGAACTGCCGCTTGAAGGCGCTCACCGCCCGCTCGAGCGAGGCCACCGTGTCGTCGCCGAGGTCCTTGGTCTCCACGATGGTGGAGAAGATCCCGGCGTGCTCGCGGGCGAGGTAGTCGTGCAGCTCGGCCTCGAACCGGCGCACGTCCTCCACCGGCACGTCGTCGAGCTGGCCGGTGGTGCCGGCCCAGATCGAGACGACCTCGCGCTCGACCGGGAACGGGGTGTACTGCGGCTGCTTGAGCAGCTCGACCAGGCGGGCGCCGCGCTCGAGCTGGGCCTTGGAGGCCTTGTCCAGGTCCGAGCCGAAGGCGGCGAACGCCTCGAGCTCGCGGTACTGGGCCAGGTCCAGACGTAGCCGGCCGGCCACCTTCTTCATGGCCTTGATCTGCGCCGAACCACCCACGCGGGACACCGAGATGCCGACGTTGATGGCCGGGCGGACACCCGAGTTGAACAGGTCGGACTCGAGGAAGCACTGGCCGTCGGTGATGGAGATGACGTTGGTCGGGATGAACGCCGACACGTCGTTGGCCTTGGTCTCGATGACCGGCAGGCCCGTCATCGAGCCGCCACCCATCTCGTCGCTGAGCTTGGCGCAGCGCTCGAGCAGCCGGCTGTGCAGGTAGAAGACGTCGCCGGGGTAGGCCTCGCGGCCCGGCGGGCGGCGCAGCAGCAGCGACACCGCGCGGTAGGCGTCGGCCTGCTTGGACAGGTCGTCGAAGACGATGAGGACCGAGTCGCCGTTGTACATCCAGTGCTGGCCGATGGCCGAGCCGGTGTACGGAGAGAGGTACTTGAAGCCGGCCGGGTCCGAGGCGGGCGCGGCGACGATGGTGGTGAACTCCAGCGCGCCGGCGTCCTCGAGGGACTGACGCACCGAGGCGATCGTCGAGCCCTTCTGGCCGATGGCGACGTAGATGCACTTGACGCGCTTCTTCTGGTCGCCGGACTTCCAGTTCTCGACCTGGTTGATGATCGTGTCGATGCAGACCGCGGTCTTGCCGGTCTGGCGGTCGCCGATGATCAGCTGGCGCTGGCCGCGGCCGATGGCGGTCATGGCGTCGATCGCCTTGATGCCGGTCTGCAGCGGCTCCTTGACCGGCTGGCGCTGCACCACGGTGGGCGCCTGCAGCTCCAGGGCGCGGCGGCCGGCGGCCTCGATCGGACCCAGGCCGTCGATCGGGTTGCCCAGCGGGTCGACGACACGACCGAGGAAGCCGTCGCCGACCGGCACCGAGAGGATCTCGCCGGTCCGCTTGACCGACTGGCCCTCCTCGATCTTCTCGTAGTCGCCCAGGACGACGACGCCGATCTCGCGGACGTCGAGGTTCAGCGCGACGCCGAGGGTGCCGTCCTCGAAGCGCAGCAGCTCGTTGGCCATGACCGAGGGCAGGCCCTCGACCCGGGCGATGCCGTCGCCGGCCTCGGTGACGGTGCCGACCTCCTCGCGGGAGGCGGCCTCGGGCTGGTAGGAGTCGACGAAGCGCTCCAGCGCGTCGCGGATCTCCTCCGGACGGATCGTGAGCTCCGTCATGTGCTCCCTGCTCTCCTTCTCGGCGACCGGGAGTCCGCTGACGGGCCGGTCGGGGTGAAGACCTGTGGTTACGTGATACGTCGGTGGAGCAAGTACTGCTGGGCCAGGCGGCTCGGAGGTCGGGCGACTCGGAGGTCAGCCGGCCAGCCGCTGGCGGACCTCGTCGAGCCGGGTGGCGACGGTGCCGTCGACGACCTCGTCGCCGACCTGCACCCGCAGGCCTCCGATGACGCTCGGGTCGACCTCGGCCCGCAGGCTCACCGAACGGCCGTAGGTGCGCGAGAGGGCCGCGGCGAGCCGCTCCCGCTCCGCATCGGTGAGGGCGACCGCGGAGACGACCCGCGCGACGAGCTGGTCGCGACGGGTCGCGGCCACCTTGCCGAACAGGTCGAGCACCGAGTCGATGCGCCGCCCACGCGGGTGGCGCACCGCCTGCAGGACCAGGCGCAGCCCCTCGGGGCCCACCCGCTGCTCGAGCAGACCGGTGACCAGGGCCTCGCGGCTGGCCAGCGGCGCCGAGCCGTCGGCGACGGCCGTGGCCAGCGCGGGCTCGGCCTGCAGGATCCGGCGGAACCGGAACAGGTCGTCCTCGAGGGCGTCGAGCCGCCCGGCGCGGTCGGCGGCCACCACGGCCGCCTCGGCGCCGGCCCGCTCCACGGCGTCGGCGAGGGCGCCGGCGGTGGGCCAGCGCTGTGCGGTGAGCGCGTCGAGCACCCCCAGCGTCTCGCCGGACACCTGGGTGCCCAGCAGCGACCGGGACAGCTCGGCCTTGGCGGCGGCCGGGCGGGCCGGGTCCGACAGCGCCCGGCGCAGCCCGCCGTTGCCGTCGAGCAGCGCACCGACGGCGAACAGCTGGTCGGCGACGGCCAGGACCGGGCCGGCGTCGCCCGGCAGCGCGTCGAGCTGCTCGCGCGCCCCGGACATCCGCAGGAGGCGGGTCGGCTCGGCCATGCCTACCGACCCGACCCGACGGTCTCGCCGGTCACCGACGCGCCGCCGTGGGAGGCGCTGCCGTTGGTCGAGGCACCGGACTCGAGCTCGGCCAGGAAGCGCTCGACGACGCGACGCTGGCGCGCCTCGTCCTCCAGCGACTCCCCGACGATCCGTGAGGCGAGCCGGGTGCTGATCTCGCCGACCTGCGCCTGCAGGGCCGCGAAAGCCTGCGACCGGTCGGCCTCGACCTGGGCACGGGCCTGCTCGACGATCCGCGACGCCTGGGCCTGGGCCTCGGTGCGCATCTCGGCGATGATCGCGGCGCCCTGCTCCTGCGCCTCGGCGCGGATGCGGGACGCCTCCTGGCGCGCCTCGGCCAGCTGCGCCCGGTACTGCTCGAGCGCGGCCTGGGCCTCGGCCTGGGCGGCCTCGGCCTTCTGGATGCCGCCGGCGATGCTCTCGCGGCGCTCCTGGTAGACCTGCTCGAAGCGGGGGAAGACCTTGGCCCGCAGGAACAGGAACAGCAGGGCGAACGCCACCAGGCCGACGATGAGCTCGGCCAGGTGCGGCATGAGGGGGCTGGGCCCCTCCCCTGCCGCCACCAGGCCCGCCGTCTGGGTGAAGGTCATGGACAGGCCTGCTTACTTGAGGGCGAAGGCGAGACCGATGCCGATGATGGCGAGGGCCTCGGCGAGGGCGAAGCCGAGGATGGCGATGCTCTGGAGCACGCTGCGGGCCTCGGGCTGGCGGGCCACGCCCGCGATGTAGGCGGCGAAGATCAGGCCGATGCCGATGCCGGGGCCGATGGCGGCCAGACCGTAACCGACCATGTTGAGACTGCCAGTCACCGTGGTTCCTTCCTTGGTTGTCGGGGCACCCGGCGGGTGCTCCGGCGATGGGTGGGCCGGCGGTGCCGGCGGGGTGGGAGCGCAGGTGCGTCCCGGTGGTTCTGGACCTAGTGCTCGGAGGCGAGGGCTCCGCCGATGTAGAGCGCGGACAGCAGGACGAAGACGTAGGCCTGCAGGATCTGCACGAAGCCTTCGAAGAAGGTCAGGATGATGCTGCCGAGCAGCGACACTGACCCGGCGGCGATCCCCACGACGCCGCCGTACTCCAGCAGCAGGTACTCGCCGCCGAGGATGAACAGCAGCAGGACCAGGTGGCCGGCGAACATGTTGAACGTGAGACGCAGCGTCAGCGTGATCGGGCGGACGATCACGGTCGAGAGGAACTCGAGCGGCGCGAGCAGCACGTAGATCAGGACCGGCAGGCCCGGCGGGAACATCATCTCCTTGAAGTAGCCGACGAAGCCGGCGCGCCGGATGCCGACGTAGTTGAAGATGACCCAGGAGATGATCGCCAGGAACAGCGGCAGCGCGATCCGCGACGTGGCCGGGAACTGGACGAACGGGATGATGCCCGAGAGGTTCAGCACCAGCAGGAACGAGAACAGCGTGGCGAGGTAGGGGACGAACTTGAGCCCCTCCTTGCCGATGGCCTCGAGGGCGATGTCGTTGCGCACGAAGCGGTAGAGCGACTCGCCGAGGTACTGCCCCTTGCTCGGCACGACCTCGGCGCGCCGCGCGGCCAGCCAGAACAGCAGGCCCACCAGCAGGGTGCCGCCGATGATGATGAGGATCGGCTTGGTGAGGAAGGTGCCCCAGAGGTGGGGATAGTCGAAGTCGCCAGGACCGGGGCTCTGGAAGCCCTCGGCGACGAGCAGGCTGTGGGTCACGCGGTCCTTCCTCGGGCCGTTGCCCTCCCCCGCACGTGCGGGCCGAGGGCTCGTTGCGCTTTACCTGTTCCTGCCCCGCGAGCGGGTCAGGCCTTACCGTATCGGAGCCATACCGCGAGCAGCCCACCGGCTGCCCCCAGGACGATCCCGAGGCCGAGCAGCCACTGGATGCCCGTGAGGTAGGCCACCAGCCAGCCCAACCCGCCGTAGACCAGGAGTCCGGACAGCAGCAGGCTGAAGGCGCCCCAGGCGTCGGACTGCTCGCGCCGGCCGATCTGCCGCTGCAGCTCGCGGTTCCGCTGCTCGGGAGTGTCCGGTTCGAACGGATCCGGCTCGAACGGGTCGTGCCGGCCCAGTCCGTCGCGCCTGCTCATGCGGCATCGGAGCCTACCAGCGCGCGGCGCTCGGTCAGCACGGGCATCAGGGCGGCAAAAGACCAGGTCAGCCCGCAGACGATGACCGTCAGCCCGAACGCGCGGGCGTCCACGAGGTCGGCCTCGAGCCCGACCCGGATCACGACGACGGCCAGCATGAGCCGCAGCGTGTAGGTGAGCAGCAGCAGCGCCGCGCCGATGCCGGCGCGCACCCCGAGCCCGGTGGCCACCCTGATGGGGATCGAGCTGCTGGCCAGGAAGAGCACCACCACCGCGGCGCCGATGCCCGCTCCGCCGGCCGCCCGGCCGCCGGCGAGCCCGAAGCCCACCGCCGCACAGACCGCGCCGGCCGCCGCGGTGGCGACGTCGGGACGCAGGACCGCCCGCAGCGCGCTGGTGGCGCTGCGAGAGGTGGCGTCGGCGCCGGTGCTCACGGGCGGGCCTCGTCTGGTCGGGGGCGGGGTCCGGTGCCGAGTCTACGCGGCGGGTGGGAGTGCCCCGACGCGCCGGAGGCGCCGTGCGCTCAGCGGGCCGCGCGGGCACTGCGGCGCTGGTCGACCCCCAGGGTGGCCAGCAGGGCGAGCACCGCCACGGCGGTGAGCACGAGCTTGGGCCACAGCCCGCCCAGCAGGGTCACGACGAGGATCCCGACCGCGACCAGGGCCGTCCAGGCGTACATGATCAGCACCGCCCGCTGCTGGGAGTGCCCGATCTCCAGCAGCCGATGGTGCAGGTGCTGGCGGTCGGGGGCGAACGGCGAGCGGCCGGCTCTGGTGCGCCGCACGACCGCGAGCAGCAGGTCGGCGAGCGGCACGAGCAGCACCAGGACCGGCAGCACCAGCGGCATGAGGGTGGGCACCAGGTTCACCGAGGTGACCGCGCTCGGGTCGACCTTGCCGGTGAGGCTGATCGTGGAGGCGGCCAGCAGCAGGCCGAGCAGCATCGACCCGCTGTCGCCCATGAAGATCCGCGCCGGGTACCAGTTGTGCGGCAGGAACCCGAGGCACGCACCCACGGTGAGGGCCGCGACCATGGTCGGGGTGTCGGCCCGGTCGATCCCCTCCTCCACGCTGAGGATGTAGGAGAAGAGGAACAGCGAGCCGGCGCTGATCGCCACGATGCCGGCGGCCAGGCCGTCCAGGCCGTCGACGAAGTTCACCGCGTTGATCGACACCAGCACCACCAGCACGGTGAGCAGCACACCCACCGACGGCGGCGGGATCAGCGTGGTGCCGCCGACCGGCAGCCAGAGCAGCTGCACCCCTTGCAGGGCCATCGCCCCGGCGGCCAGCACCTGCCCGGCCAGCTTGGTGACGGCGTCGATGCCCCACTTGTCGTCGATCGCGCCGAGCAGGCAGATGAGGACCGCTCCGGTGAGCAGGGCGAACCAGTCCTGGGACCACCACGAGCCGGGGCCGGAGAAGACCGACCGCAGCAGCGGCAGCCGGCTGGCCACCAGCATGCCGGCGCCGACCCCGAGCAGCATGGCCACCCCGCCCAGGCGCGGGGTGGGCACCACATGGACGTCGCGGTCGCGCACCTCGGTCATCACGCCGAGCTTGATCGCGACCAGCCGCACCGCCGGCACGGCGAGGTAGGTGACCGCCGCCGCGACGAGCAGGGTGAGCAGGTAGTTGCGCACCTAGCAGTTCACCAGCTCACCCCGGCCCGCCCTCACCCGCCCGACCGAAGCCCCGTCAGCCGCGCGGGTAGGCGGGGTGGCGCTCGACGAGGGCGCGCACCGCGGTCGTGATCTCGCCGGCGGCCGAGCCGTCGGCGTCGCGGACCGCCCGGCCGATGAGCGAGGCGATCTCCTTCATGTCGCCCTCGGTCATGCCCTGGGTGGTGACCGCCGGGGAGCCGACGCGGATGCCGGAGGCGACCGACGGCGGCTGCGGGTCGAACGGGATGGCGTTCTTGTTGAGCACGATGCCGGCCGCGCCGCAGCGGGCCTCGGCCTCGGCGCCGGTGACGCCGATGCCCTGCAGGTCCAGCAGCGCGAGGTGGGTGTCGGTGCCGCCGGTGACCGGGCGCATGCCCTCGGCGGCGAGCGCCTCGGTGAGGGCCTGCGAGTTGGCGATCACCTGGCGGGCGTAGGCCTGGTACGCCGGCGTCATGCACTCCTTGAAGTTGACCGCCTTGGCGGCCACGGCGTGCATGAGCGGACCGCCCTGCATCATCGGGAACACGGCCTTGTCCAGCTTGGCCGCGTGCTCGGCCTTGCAGACCAGCGCGCCGCCGCGCGGGCCGCGCAGCACCTTGTGCGTGGTGAAGGTGACGACGTCGGCGTAGGGCACCGGGCTGGGGATGGCCTTGCCGGCCACCAGGCCGATGAAGTGCGCGGCGTCGACCATGAAGATCGCGCCCACCTCGTCGGCGACCTCGCGGAACGCGGCGAAGTCGATGAGCCGCGGGATGGCGGAGCCGCCCGCGATGATCATCTTGGGGCGGTGCTGGCGCGCGAGGTCGCGCATCTGGTCGTAGTCGATGTCCTCGGTGCCCTGCGCGACGCCGTAGTGCACGGCGTTGAACCACTTGCCGCTGAAGCTGACCTTGGTGCCGTGGGTGAGGTGCCCACCGTGCGGCAGGGACATGGCCAGCACGGTGTCGCCCGGCTGGAGGAACGCGCCGTAGACGGCGATGTTGGCGCTCGCGCCGGAGTGCGGCTGCAGATTGGCGTGGTCGGCGCCGAACAGCTCCTTGGCGCGGTCGATGCCGATCTGCTCGGCCCGGTCGACGACCTCGCAGCCGCCGTAGTAGCGCTTGCCCGGGTAGCCCTCGGCGTACTTGTTGGACAGGGTGCTGCCGAGCGCGGCGAGCACTGCGGGGCTGGTGAAGTTCTCGCTGGCGATGAGCTGCAGGCCGCTGCGCAGCCGGGTCAGCTCGTCCAGGACGACGCCGGCGATCTCCGGGTCCTCCTGCTGCAGCATCCCGAAGTCCGGTCCCCAGAAGGGCACGTCGGTGGCGGTCATGGAGGGCTCCTCCCGGGCGGCACTGGTGGGGCCGGCACGTCCTCGACACGGACCGTCAGGTCCGGTGCCGGTCGAGGTCCGGCGGTGCTTCGTCCTGCGGGGCAACTCTAGTGACCGGTGCGCGCCCTCGGCGCCGGGGTTCCGCAGCGTGGACGGCTGGACGGGCGGGGGTGGACGTCCAGGCGCTCAGGCGGTGACCGGGGCGAGGGTGTCCGGCGCCACCTCGCGCAGCAGCTCCAGCGGCACCGCCCCCTCGCGCAGCACGCGGGGGACGTCGCCGGTCACGTCGAGGACCGTGGAGGGCAGGCCCTGCTCGCAGCTGCCGGCATCGAGGTAGACGGCCACCGCGTCGCCGAGCTCATCGCGCGCGGCGTGGCAGTCCAGCGGTGGCCGGCCGCCGGCGCGGTTCGCGCTGGTGACCGCGGTCGGCCCCACCCTGGCGATCACCTCGAGGGCCGCCGGGTGCAGCGGCATCCGCACCGAGACGGTGCCTCTGGCATCGCCGAGGTCCCAGGCCAGCGAGGGCTGGGCGGCGCAGACGAGGGTGAGCGCCCCGGGCCAGAACGCCTCCACCAGGTCGCGGGCCGTGGCGGGCACCTGCGCGATGCCGTCGAGGGTGGCGATGCTCGCCACCATGACCGGCAGCGGGGAGCGCCCGCTCCCCCGGGCCGCCCGCATCGCCTCGACGCCGTCGGCGCGGAAGGCGTCCGCGGCGAGGCCGTAGACCGTGTCGGTGGGCAGGACCACGAGGTCGCCGCGCTGCAGGGCGCCGACGGCGAGGTCGATGCCCCGCTCCCGGTCCTGCGGGTCGGTGGTGTCGAACCGGCGGCTCACGGTGGCGATCCTAGGGGGCTCGCTCGGGGGCGTTCACCTTGCCGGGTGCGGGCCGGAGGTGGTTCAAGGCGCTGAAGACGGCGTGAGACCCGCGCGGGGTGCGTCCTGCGGCCGGGTGCGGCTCGAGTGGAGGGTTGTTGTGCGACACGCCGGCGTGTCCTGCAGAAGCCTTCCACTCGGTCCTCCGTGGGCTCGAGGGTGACCGCAGAGCGGCAACCCGCCGGCTGCCCGGTGCCGCGTTCGGCATCGGCGGCGGCTCCTGCTCGGGCGGGCGGCGCGGACTCGTCGTGGCTGGCGGCCTGGCTGCTGACCCAGTCGGTGAGCCGGCGCAGCAGGGTCGGTTCGACCGGGCGGCGCACGTCGGACGTGTAGGCGCGCAGCGACGGTGCGCCGGCCTGGGTGCGCAGGAGGTGGCTGACGTCGGGAGCCAGCCAGGTCTGCACCTCGCCGGGGACCAGGGCAGCGATCTCGGTGAGGTCGGCCGGGTCGACCTGCAGGTCCTTGCTGCCGGTGATGGCCAGCACCGGCAGGTGCAGGCGGGCGAGGTCTCCGCGGGGGTCGTAGTCGAGGAACTCGCGCAGCCAGCGAGCGTTGACGGTCACCAGACCCAGGCGGGCGGTGTCGCCGCTGGTGGCGCGGATCTTGTCGTGGTTGCGGCTGACTTTGGTCACCAGATCGGTTCGGGTGAGCTTGAGCAGCGCGCGCACCGGTGCGGGCAGGGTGGGGGCGAGTGATTCGGCCTGCCAGCGCAGCACCGCATCACCGCGCTTGGCGCTGGCGGCCAGCAGTACCACCCCGGCCGGGCGGATTCCCCTGGGTGCGCCCAGCATCCCGGCCGCGGCGTGGGCGACCAGCGCCGCGCCTTCGCTGTGCCCGATGAGGAACACCCGTTCCGGGTCGACCTCGCCGCGGCTGGTCAGGGCGGTGAAGGCGGCGACGACGTCGTCGGAGTTGTCGTACAGCCCGACCCGCTTCCAGCAGGCCTTTCCCTGCATCGTGCCGTCGCGCAGCAGCCGGCTGGCGCCGACGCCGCGCTTGTCGTAGCGCAGCGACGCGACCCCGGCGCGGGCCAGGGAGTGCGCCAGCTGCCGGGTGGAGTCGATGGCGAGCTTTGGCGCGCTGGAGTCCCGGTCGACCGGACCGGACCCGCTGACCAGCACCGCGGCCGGGAACGGTCCGGCACCCTCGGGCAGTGTCAGGGTGCCGGCCAGGTCGCGGTCCGGGCCGGGGAAGCGCAGCTCGAGCTCGGTCGGGGCGGCGGCGTTCATCGTGCGGCCCGGATCCGTGCGGCCAGCGCCTCGGCGTCGTCGTCGCCGACCAGCAGGGAGGACAGCTTCTGCCCGGTCAAGGTGAGCCGTACCCCGGCCTGGTGCCGGGCAGCGACGACGAACTCGGCGCCGTCCCTGCTGCGCCAGGTGCCGACCTTGCGGACGCCGGGCAGGGCGGTGCCCGGGGCGCGCAGCCCGTGCGCGGCGGCGAGCGCGTCCGGGACGACCTCGACGGCGGTGACCGCCGAGAGCGGCACGGTGACGTCGCCGTGCAGGCCGACGACCTTCTCGGCGGGGGTGAGCTCGACGGTCAGCTCGGTGCAGGTGAGGGAGACAACGCTCATGTCGTGCACTATTCTCAGAACTGAAGATGCTGTCAAGGCTGAGAACGGTCGAGAGGATGTGACCCGCGTGACCTCTGCGGACCTGCTGCTGCACCCGGTTCGGCTGCGCATCGTGCAGGCGTTCCTGCCCGACCGGGCGCTCACGACCGGTGGACTGGGCGCGCTGCTGCCTGACGTGCCGAGCGCAACTCTCTACCGGCAGGTGGGGACCCTCACGGATGCGGGCGTGCTCAAGGTTGTGGAGGAGCGCCGGGTGCGTGGCGCCGCTGAGCGCACCTACCGGCTGCACCTGGAGGCCGCCAGCCTGGGGCCCGAGCAGGCTGCGTCATTGACCATCGAGCAGCACCGGCAGGCGTTCACCACCTTCGTCGCCGGCTTGCTCGCAGACTTCGACCGCTACCTCGACCGCGGCCATCCCGATCTGGGCCGGGACCTGGTCGGCTACCGCCAAGCCGCGCTCTATCTCACCGATGAGGAACTTGCAGACCTGCTTGCCGAGCTTGGCGACGTGATCACAAGACGCATGTCCCTGCCCCCCGAAGGGCGCACCCGCCGACTGCTGACCACAGTGCTACTGCCCGCAGAGTGATCTGGGTAGGCCAGGTCCCCCCCACCCCGGTGACCGTTCAGCGGAAGGTGCTGCTCTCGAGCGGCGGCCCAATCTGCTGGCTCACCACCGCAAAGAAGTCGGCGCGTCCAGCACTGCAAGATCACCGCTGGGTGCCGGTAGTGCCGGTAGTGCCGGCTGCGGTGCACGACTCGGCGACGACGGCGGCTGCCTCGGCCGCGGTCGGGCTCAGCGGAGGGCGAGTCCCTTCATGACGAACGCCTGCCACACGCAGCGAGGATCATCGGCCCACATCGGCCAGCCTTGGACGCCGTACTCACGCCCCCGTGATCGTTCCGTCGCTGCCCCCGAGGGTGCGAACGCGTTCAGACCCGCCGGGCGGTCACGTAGCGGGGACGGCCGGCCAGGTCGGGATGGTCGGCGACCTCGCGCCAGCGGCCGGTGGCGGTGAACACCGCGGGCGCGGTCTCGCCCTGCAGGTCGGCGTGCTCGGCCACCAGCAGGCCGCCGGGGACGAGCAGGCGGGCGGCCGCCTGCTCGAGGACGCGCATGGCGTCCAGGCCGTCGTCGCCGGACCACAGGGCCAGCGCGGGGTCGTGCTCGGCGACCTCGGGGTCCCGGATGTCGGCGCCCACCGGGATGTAGGGCGGGTTGCTCACGACGACGTCGACGGTGCCGTCGAGGTCGGGGAAGGCCTCGCCCATGTCTCCCAGGCGCAGGTCCACCCCGCTCCCGGCGAGGTTGCGGGCGGCCCAGCGGTGGGCGTCGGGCGAGAGCTCGACAGCGTGCACCCGGGTGCCGGGAACCTCGGTGGCCACCGAGAGCGCGATGGCGCCCGAGCCGGTGCACAGATCGACGACGACGGGCCGGCTCCTGCTCCCCCGCTCGCGGACCAGGCGCCGGGCCTCGTCCACCGCCTCGCCGGCCACCAGCTCGGTCTCCGGACGGGGCACGAAGACGCCGGGGCCGACGGCCAGCTCCACGTGCCGGAACCAGGCCCTGCCCAGGAGGTGCTGCAGCGGCTCCCGGGCTGCCCGGCGCACGACGAGCGCGGCCAGCCGGCCGCGCGGCTCCTCGGCGACGTCGGGCAGGCGCAGCAGGTCGCGCCGCTCGACGCCGGCCACGTGAGCCACCAGCTCCTCGGCGTCGAAGCGCGGCGAGGGCACGCCGGCCTCGGCCAGGCGCGCGGTGACGACGTCGAGCAGCTCGCGGACCCGTGGCTGCATGCGGACCGGACCTACGCGCCCTGCGCCACGGCCAGCTTGGCCGCGGTGTCGGCGTCGACCAGGGCCTGGACTACCGCGTCGAGCTCGCCGTCGAGCACCGCGTCGAGGTTGTGCGCCTTGAAGCCGACCCGGTGGTCGCTGATCCGGTTCTCCGGGAAGTTGTAGGTGCGGATGCGCTCAGAGCGGTCGACGGTGCGCACCTGGCTGGCCCGCTGGGCCGAGGCCTCGGCGTCGGCCGCCTCCTGCGCGGCGGCGAGCATCCGGGCGCGCAGGATCCGCAGCGCCTGCTCCTTGTTCTGCAGCTGGCTCTTCTCGTTCTGGCAGGACACGACGATGCCGGTGGGCAGGTGCGTGATCCGCACCGCGGAGTCGGTCGTGTTGACGCTCTGGCCGCCCGGCCCCGAGGAGCGGAAGACGTCGATGCGCAGGTCGTTGGGGTTGACCTCGACGTCGACCTCCTCGGCCTCGGGCAGCACCAGCACGCCGGCGGCACTGGTGTGGATGCGCCCCTGGGACTCGGTGACCGGCACCCGCTGCACGCGGTGCACGCCACCCTCGTACTTCAGCCGGGCCCACACGCCCTCGCCGGGCCCGGGCGCGCCGCGCGACTTCACCGCCCGCGAGACGTCCTTGTAGCCGCCGAGGTCGGACTCGGTGGCGTCGATGACCTCGGTCTTCCACCCCTGCCGCTCGGCGAAGCGGGTGTACATCCGCAGCAGGTCGCCGGCGAACAGGGCCGACTCCTCGCCGCCCTCTCCGGCCTTGATCTCCAGGATCACGTCGCGGTCGTCGTCGGGGTCGCGCGGCAGCAGCAGGTGGCGCAGCCTCTCGGCCAGCTGCTCGGCGCGGGCCTCGTTCTCCTGCGCCTCGGCGGCGAAGCTCGGGTCCTCGCCGGCCAACTCGCGCGCGGCCTCGGCGTCCTCGCCGGCCTGCAGCCACTGGCGGTAGGTCTCCACGACCGGGCCGAGCTCGGCGTAGCGGCGGCCCAGCCGGCGCGCCTCGCCCTGGTCGGCGTGCACGGCCGGGTCGGCCAGCCGCCGCTCGAGCTCGGCGTGCTCCTCCACCAGCTCGGCCACACCCTCGAACATCCCGCCACCTCTCTCGCCACCGGCACCAGCACAACCCCGCACACGACGACGGCGCCGGCGCACCCGTCCGATGAGGACGGGCGCACCGGCGCCGCGGAGTCGCTACTTGCTGTTGCTGCCGGCGTTCTTGCCGAAGCGCTTCTCGAACCGGGCCACACGACCACCGGTGTCCAGGATCTTCTGCTTGCCGGTGTAGAACGGGTGGCAGGCCGCGCAGACGTCGGCGTGCAGGACGCCGTTCTTGGCGGTGCTGCGGGTGGTGAACGTGTTGCCGCAGGTGCAGCTGACCTGGGTCTCCACGTAGTCCGGGTGGACGTCGGGCTTCACGGTTTCTCCTCGATGTTCGCCGGTAGGTCGCCGGGTCGGCCAGGGAGCGCCGTGAGCCGGAACCTCGATCAGTGTGCCAGAGGCGGGCACGTGGGCCGTAACGGCCCGGTGCCCGCCCCTGTTCCCTGCACTCGCGCAGCCGATGGACGGCTGGGTCAGTCGTCGTTGGACGAGCCGCCGGACAGCGGGGAGGTCTTCTGCACCTGCATGAGGAACTCCACGTTGGAGCGGGTCTCCTTGAGCTTGGACAGCAGCAGCTCGATGGCCTGCTGCCCGTCCAGCGCGGAGAGGACCCGCCGCAGCTTCCAGACGATCTGGAGCTCCTCGCGGGACATGAGGATCTCCTCGCGCCGGGTGCCCGAGGCGTCGACGTCGACGGCCGGGAAGATGCGCTTGTCCGCGAGCTTGCGGTCCAGGCGCAGCTCCATGTTGCCGGTGCCCTTGAACTCCTCGAAGATCACCTCGTCCATCTTCGAGCCGGTCTCGACCAGCGCGGTGGCGAGGATGGTGAGCGACCCACCGTTCTCGATGTTGCGCGCCGCACCGAAGAACCGCTTGGGCGGGTAGAGCGCGCTGGAGTCGACACCACCGGACAGGATCCGGCCGCTGGCCGGGGCCGCGATGTTGTAGGCCCGGCCCAGGCGGGTGATCGAGTCGAGCAGCACGACGACGTCGTGGCCCATCTCGACCAGCCGCTTGGCCCGCTCGATCGCGAGCTCGGCGACCATGGTGTGGTCCGACGCCGGCCGGTCGAAGGTCGAGGCGATGACCTCGCCCTTCACCGTGCGCTGCATGTCGGTGACCTCCTCCGGCCGCTCGTCCACGAGGACGACCATGAGGTGGCACTCCGGGCTGTTGGTGGTGATCGCGTTGGCGATCGCCTGCAGCACCAGGGTCTTGCCGGCCTTGGGCGGGCTGACGATGAGCCCGCGCTGGCCCTTGCCGATCGGGGCCACCAGGTCGATGACCCGGGTGGTGGAGATGTTCGGCTCGGTCTCCAGGCGCAGGCGGTCCTGCGGGTAGAGCGGGGTGAGCTTGCCGAACTCGACCCGCTGACGGGCCCGCTCGGGCTCCATGCCGTTCACGGTGTCCAGTCGGACCAGCGCGTTGAACTTGTCCCGCGCCGACCCACGGCCACCGCCGCTGTTCCCGCCGCCCTGCTGCTCACCCTCGCGGGGAGCGCGCACGGCACCGGTGACGGCGTCGCCCTTGCGCAGCCCGGCCTTGCGGACCTGGTTGAGCGAGACGTAGACGTCGTTGGGGCCGGGCAGGTAGCCCGAGGTGCGGATGAAGGCGTAGTTGTCCAGCACGTCGAGGATGCCGGCCACCGGCACGAGGACGTCGTCCTCGGAGACCTCCGGCTCGGCGTCCCCACCGGGGGCGAAGCCGTCGCGGCCACGGCGGCGGTTGCGGTCGCGGTAGCGCCCGCGCCGGCGGCGGCCGCCGAACTCGTCGTCGTCGCCGTTCTGGTTCCGGTCCCCGCGGTTGTCGCGGTTCTGGTCACCGCGGTTCTGGTCACCGCGGTTGTCGCGGTTCTGGTCGGACCGGTCGTTCTGGTCGCGGCCACCGTCACGGTCGCGCTGGGGGCGGTCGCCCTGCTGCCGGTCGTTCTGCTGCCGGTCGTTCTGGCGCTCCCGGCGCTCCCGGCGGTCGCCGCGGTTCTGGTCGCGGTTCTGGTCCGTCCGGTCCTCGCGGGCCGGGCGCTCGCGGTCCTCGCGGGCCGGGCGCTCACGGGACTCGGCCGGGGCCGGCGCGGAGGACTCGGGGGCGGCTGAGGTCGCAGCGGAGGTGGTCGCCGTCACCAGGGCGGCACCGGCGGCCGACGCCGCGCTGGTGCCGGCCGGCTCTGCGCCGTCGGCCGCAGCGGCCGAGCCGTTGGCGGCAGCGGAACGCCGGCGTGCGGTCGGCTGCTCGGCGGCAGCGGCCGGGGCGGCGGAGCCGTTGGCGCCACCGGCAGCGGCGCCGCCCTGGCGGGCCGTGATGGCCTCGATGAGCTGGCTCTTGCGCAGCTTCGCGGTGCCGCTGATGCCGAGCTGCGCGGCCAGCTGCTGCAGCTCGGGGAGCACCATCGCCGACAGGCCGCTGCCCTTGCGGCGCGCCGGCTTGGTCGCCGTCGCGGAGGCGGCGGAGGTCCCGTCGCCGGCGTGGCCGGCGGTCGGGGTGGACTCGGCGGACGCGGGAGCGTCCGTGAGACCGGTGGTGTCGGACACGCTGGGTCCTTCCGTCATGGGCTGGCGTCCCCGGCCGGGTCGGCGCGGTGACGCGGGTGGTGCGTCCGGATGGGGTGTGGTCGGAGGTCCGCTCGAGCTCACCGGATGTGTCGTCGGCGCCTCGAGCCGGCCGACCTGCCCGCCCCGATCGCGCACCGTCCGCTGCGACGTCGTCGCACGGCTGGTGCGCGGAGCACCGCGGGGCGTTTCAGGGTGCGAGGGCTCGGACGACTCCTGTCGACTTCCCGGTCCTGCCCGGCCTTGGCCGGGAGAGCGGATCGGGGAGCCACGCCCGACGGCCGCGCCGGTCCTTGCTCCGGCGAGCACGGCGGTGAAGGGAAGGCCCTTCGGGGGAGTCGTGGCAGAGCACCGGCCTCATCGGGCCCCTGGTGCACGTGGAGCGTAACACCCCCGCGTTCGCGGACGTTCCCGAACCGCCGAGATCGTCGGGTCCGTTCGTCGGGTCCGTTCGGTGGGGGGTCCACACGGTCCGTCCATGGCGATGTGCGCCCGGTCCCGCGGGCGCCCTCCCCCGGCCAGCGACCTCCCGCGGCGGGTGCCCCCGCTCAGGCGACGGGCTCGACCTCCGCGCCGGCCGACTGCAGCGGCAGCACGTGCGCCCGAAAGGTGCCGTCCAGCTCGCCGGCCCTGGCCACCACCGGAGCGGCGGCATGCTCGGCCACCAGCACCAGGACCGTCGGTCCGGCCCCGGAGACGACGGCGGGGAGCCCCTCGGCCCGCAGCGCCCGCACCATCGCCAGGCTGGCCGGCATGGCCGGACCCCGCTGGCGCTGGTGCAGCCGGTCCTCGGTGGCGGGCAGCAGCAGGTCCGGGCGCCGGGTCAGGGCCTCGACCAGCAGCGCGGCACGGCCTGCGTTGAGCGCGGCGTCGGCGTGCGGCACCTGGGCGGGCAGCAGCCCTCGGGCCAGCTCGGTGGAGACCCCGGTGGGCGGCACCAGGGCCACGGCCACCAGACCGGCGGCCGGGTCCAGGCGGACCGCGCGCGGCCGGCCGTGCCCGGCGCCGTGCAGCTCGGTCCCCTCGACCTGCTCGGTCTGCTCGGTCTGCTCGGTCTGCTCGGCTTGCTCGGCTTGCTCGGTCTGCTCGGTCCGCTCAGCCTGTTCTGTCCAGGCCACGGTGAGGCCGCCGAGCAGGCAGGCGGCCACGTTGTCCGGGTGGCCCTCGAAGGCGGTGGCCAGCTTCAGCGCCGCCTGGTCGTCCAGCTGGCGCGCGCCGTCGGCGACGAGAGCGCGTGCTGCCGTGATCCCGGCCACCACGGCGGCGGCCGACGAGCCGAGACCGCGGGCGTGCGGGATGCGGTTGGTGCACGTCATGCGCACGCCGGCCGGGCGCCCGCCCATGGCGTCGAAGGCGGCGTGCAGGGCGCGCACGACCAGGTGGGTGGCATCGCGCGGGACCTCGTCGGCGCCCTCGCCCTCGACGTCGACCGCGAGCCCAGCGTCCGTGACCTGGACGACGACCTCGTCGTGCAGGCCGACGGCCAGGCCGAGGGCGTCGAACCCGGGACCGAGGTTGGCGCTGGTGGCGGGCACCCGGACCCGGACAGCCCCCGGGTGGAACGAGGCTGCGCTCACGCCAGGCCCAGCGCGGCGGCGGCCGCCTGCACCGTGGGCTCGACGGCGACGGTGGAGATCTCCCTGCCACGCAAGGCGGTCTCGGTGTCCTTGAGGCCGTGCCCGGTCACCGTGACGACCACGGTCTGGCCGCGGTCGAGGGTGCCCCGGTCGGCCGCCTGCAGCAGGCCGGCGACGCCCGCGGCCGAGGCGGGCTCCACGAACACGCCCTCGCGCTCGGCGAGAAGTCGTTGCGCAGCAAGGATCTGCTCGTCGGTGACGGAGTCGACCAGGCCGCCGGAGCGCTCGACCGCGTCCAGCGCGAGCTGCCAGGAGGCGGGGTTGCCCACGCGGATCGCGGTGGCCACCGTCTCCGGGTGCGGCACGACCTCGCCGCGCACGATCGGCGCGGCACCTGCGGCCTGGAAGCCCCACATCCGCGGGCGACGCGAGGAGACCGCGTCGGCGGCGTACTCCTCGTAGCCCTTCCAGTAGGCCGTGATGTTGCCGGCGTTGCCGACCGGCAGGCAGTGCAGGTCGGGTGCGTCGCCCAGGGCGTCGACGACCTCGAACGAGGCGGTCTTCTGCCCCTCGAGCCGCACCGGGTTGACCGAGTTCACCAGCACCACCGGGTAGTCCGCGGCGAGCCCGCGCACCACGGTGAGGCAGTCGTCGAAGCTGCCCTGCACCTGCAGCAGGGTGGCGCCGTGCACGACGGCCTGGGCCAGCTTGCCGGCGGCGATCTTGCCGCTGGGCACGACGACGACGCACCGGAGCCCAGCCTTGACCGCGTAGGCGGAGGCCGAGGCGCTGGTGTTGCCGGTGGAGGCGCAGATGACCGCCTGCGCGCCGTCCTCGACGGCCTTGCTCATGGCCATGGTCATGCCGCGGTCCTTGAACGACCCGGTCGGGTTGGCGCCCTCGACCTTGAGGTGGACCGAGCAGCCGGTGAGCGCGGAGAGCGCCCCGGCCTCGACCAGCGGCGTGCCGCCCTCCCGCAGGGTGACCACCGGCGTCGAGGCGGTGACCGGGAGGCGGTCGCGGTACTCCTCGATGACGCCGCGCCACTGGTGCGCGCCACGGCGGGCGTTCCCGGCCCGGTTCTGCACCGCTGCTGCTTCCGTGCTCACTGCTGTCCCTGCTCTCCCTCGACCCGCATCACGCTCGCGACGTCGCGCACCACGTCCAGACCGCGCAGCCCCTCCACCGTGGCCGCCAGCGCCGCGTCCGGGGCGGCGTGCGTGACGACCACCAGCTCGGCCTCGCCACCGGCGCCCACCGTGCGCTGGCGCACCGTCTCGATGGACACCTCGTGCCGGGCGAACACCTGCGCCACCCCCGCGAGCACGCCCGCGCGGTCCTCGACGTCGAGGCTCACGTGGTAGCGGGTGACGATGTCTCCCATCGGCCGCACGACGAGGTCGGCGTAGGCGGACTCGGCCGGGCCACGGCCGCCGGACACCCGGTGGCGGGCGACGGCGACGAGGTCGCCCAGCACCGCGCTGGCCGTGGGGGCGCCGCCGGCGCCGCGGCCGTAGAACATCAGCTCGCCGGCGGCGTCGGCCTGCACGAAGACCGCGTTGTAGGCCTCGCGAACCGCGGCCAGTGGGTGGGTCCGCGGGATCATCGCCGGGTGCACGCGCACGCCCACCGACGAGCCGTCGGAGGACAGCTCGGCGATGGCGAGCAGCTTGACGACGCTGCCCATCGCCTTGGCGCTGGCGACGTCGGCGGCGGTGACCTCGGTGATGCCCTCGCGGTGCACGTCGGCGCCGGCGACCCTGGTGTGGAAGGCGAGCGAGGCCAGGATGGCGGCCTTGGCGGCGGCGTCGAACGCCTCGACGTCGGCGGTCGGGTCGGCCTCGGCGTAGCCGAGCGCCTGGGCCTCCTCCAGCGCCTCGTGAAAGCCGGCACCGGTCTCGTCCATCTTGGTGAGGATGTAGTTGGTGGTGCCGTTGACGATGCCGAGCACCTTGCGCACCCGGTCGCCGACCAGGCTCTCCCGCAGCGGGCGCAGGATCGGGATGGCCCCGGCCACCGACGCCTCGTAGTAGAGGTCGACGCCGTGCTTCTCGGCCGCCGCGTGCAGGGTGGGGCCGTCCTCGGCCAGCAGCGCCTTGTTCGCGCTCACCACCGAGGCGCCGTTCTCCATCGCGGCGAGGATGAGCGAGCGGGCCGGCTCGATGCCGCCGATGACCTCGACCACGAGGTCGACGTCGGGGCGGGTGACCAGGCCGTGCGCGTCGGTGGTGAACAGCGACGGGTCGACGTCGAGACCGCCCCGCTCCCGGCCCAGCCGGCGGACCGCGATGCCGGCCAGCTCCAGCGGGCGCCCGGCGCGGGCGGCGAGGTCGTGCGCCTGGGTGGTGAGCAGCCGCGCGACCTCGGACCCCACGACGCCGCACCCGAGCAGCGCGACCTTGAGGGCCGGCTCGCCCATGGCTCCCACCTCCGTCTCCCCTGTCACCGTCTGCCTGCCACTCGCTGCCGTGCCGGACTGCGCACCGTCGCCCGGCGGTGCGCCCCGGCGGCCCATGGCAGCGCTCCAGCCTCCCGCAGCCGCAGCGCGGCCCGCCGCATCCTCTCGCATCCTGGACGCCCGGGCCCGGGAAGCGGACGGATCGGCCCACCGATCAGGTCAGCCCGGCGTCCAGCCGCAGCAGGTCGTCCTCGGTCTCCCGGCGCACCAGGACCCGGCTGACGCCGTCGCGCACGGCGACGACCGGCGGGCGCGGGACGTGGTTGTAGTTGCTGGCCATCGAGCGGCAGTAGGCGCCGGTGGCCGGGACCGCGATCAGGTCGCCCGGGGCGAGGTCGGCCGGCAGGAACTCGTCCGGCACCACGATGTCGCCGCTCTCGCAGTGCTTGCCGACGACGCGGACCAGGGTGGGCTGGGCGGCGCTGGAGCGGGAGGCCAGTGCGCACGAGTACTGGGCGTCGTAGAGGGCGGTGCGGATGTTGTCGCTCATGCCGCCGTCGACCGACACGTAGGTGCGCACCTGCCCGCCGGACAGCTCCACCGCCTTGACCGTGCCCACCTCGTAGAGGGTGAAGGCCGCCGGCCCGGCGATGGCGCGACCGGGCTCGATGGCGATGCGGGGCAGGGCCAGCGCGCGGGTGGAGCACTCCCGCTCGACGATCGCGGCCAGGCCCTTGGCGAGGACCGCGGGGTCGGCAGGGTCGTCCTGGGAGGTGTAAGCGATGCCGAAGCCGCCGCCGAGGTCGAGCTCGGGAAGCTGGACGCCGTGCTCGTCGCGGATGTCCGCGAGCAGGCCGACCACCCGGCGGGCGGCCACCTCGAAGCCGTCGGTGTCGAAGATCTGCGAGCCGATGTGCGAGTGCAGGCCGAGCAGCTCCAGCGAGTCCAGCGCGAGGACGCGGCGCACCGCCTCGGCGGCCTGCCCACCGGCCAGCGAGAAGCCGAACTTCTGGTCCTCGTGGGCGGTGGCGATGTACTCGTGGGTGTGGGCCTCGACGCCGACGGTGACCCGCACCAGGACCCCGGCGCGCAGGCCGCGCTCGTCGGCCAGGAAAGCCACCCGGGCGATCTCCTCGAAGGAGTCCAGCACGATCCGGCCGACGCCCGCCTCGAGCGCCCGGACGATCTCGCGGGTGCTCTTGTTGTTGCCGTGGAAGGCGATCTGCTCGGCCGGGAAGCCCGCGGCCAGCGCGACGGCCAGCTCTCCCCCGGTGCACACGTCGAGGTTGAGCCCATCGGCCTGCACCCAGCGCACGACGTCGGAGCAGACGAACGCCTTGGCGGCGTAGAAGACGTCGACGCCGGGGAACGCGGCGAAGGCACCCGAGAAGGCGTCACGGTAGGCGCGGGCGCGGGTGCGGAAGTCCTCCTCGTCCAGCACGTAGGCCGGCGTGCCGTGCTCGGCGGCGAGGTCGCGCACGTCGACGCCGCCGGCCACCAGGGCGCCGTCCTCGCCACGGCGCACGGTGCGCGGCCACAGGACCGGCAGCAGCGCGTTGGGGTCCGGCGGGCTGGCCAGCCAGTGCGGGGCGGGCTGGGAGACGTCGGCGTGCAGCGCGCCGGCCTCGTGGGCGCGCGCCACTACATGCGCTCCGGCGCCGAGACGCCGAGCAGCTCGAGGCCGTTGGCGATGACCGTGCGCGCGGCGTCGTTGAGCCAGAGCCGGGCGCGGGTGAGGTCGGTGACCTCCTCGTCGCCGCGGGGAAGGATGCGGCAGGCGTCGTAGAAGCGGTGGTAGAGCCCGGCGAGCTCCTCGAGGTAGCGCGCCACCCGGTGCGGCTCGCGCAGCTCGGCGGCGGTGGCGACGACCCGGGGGAACTCGGCCAGGGCGCCGAGCAGGGCACCCTCGCGCTCGTGCTCGAGCAGCTCCGGGCGGAAGGCGGCGGCGTCGCCGCGGCTGATGCCCATCTCCGCCGCGTTGCGCGAGACCGAGGCGGTGCGGGCGGCGACGTACTGCACGTAGAAGACCGGGTTGTCGTTGGTCTGCCGCGTGATGACCTCGATGTCGAGGGTGAGCGGGGAGTCGGTGGGATAGCGGCACAGCGAGTAGCGGACGGCGTCGACGCCGGCCATCTCCACGAAGTCCTCGAGCGTGACGATGTTGCCGGCCCGCTTGGACAGGCGCACCTCCTCGCCGCCCTTGAGGATCTTCACCAGCTGCCCGATGAGCACCTCGATGTTGTGCTCGGGATCGTCGCCGGCGCAGGCGGCGATGGCCTTGAGCCGACCGACGTAGCCGTGGTGGTCCGCGCCCAGCAGGTAGATGTTCACGTCGAAGCCGCGGGCCCGCTTGTCGACGTAGTAGGCGGTGTCCGACGCGTAGTAGGTGAGCTCGCCGTCGGCCTTGACCAGGACCCGGTCCTTGTCGTCGCCGAAGTCGGTGGTGCGCAGCCAGACCGCGCCGTCCTTCTCGAACATGTGGCCCTGCTCGCGCAGCCGCTCGAAGCCGCGGTCCACCGCCCCGGACTCGTGCAGCGTCCGCTCGGAGTACCAGACGTCGAAGTGGGTGCGGAAGGAGTCCAGCACCGACTGCTGCTGGGCGAGCTGACGCCGGTAGCCCTCCTCACGGAAGGCGACCAGCTGCTCCTCGCGGGGAAGGTCCAGGATCTCCCGCTTGTCCGCGACGATCTCGCGGGCGAGGTCCGTGACGTACTCGCCGTGGTAGCCGTCCTCGGGCGTCGGCTCGCCGTGCGCGGCCGCCATGATCGAGGCGCCGAAGCGGTCCATCTGCACGCCGCGGTCGTTGATGTAGAACTCGCGGGTGACGGTGGCGCCGGCGGCGTCGAGCACGCGCGCCAGGGCGTCGCCGACCGCGGCCCAGCGGGTGTGGCCCAGGTGCAGCGGGCCGGTGGGGTTGGCCGAGATGAACTCGAGGTCGACCGCCTGGCCGTGCAGGGCGTCGCCGCGGCCGTAGGCGCTGCCCGCCTCCACGATCGCGCGGGCCAGCTCACCGGCCGCGCCGGCCTCCAGGCGGACGTTGAGGAAGCCGGGACCGGCGACCTCGACGGCGCTGATGCCGGGATGCTCGCGCAGCCGGGCGGCGAGCAGCTCGGCCACCTCCCGCGGCGGCCGGCCGGCCGGCTTGGCCAGCTGCAGCGCCACGTTGGTGGCCCAGTCGCCGTGCTCCTTGGACTTGGGTCGCTCGACGCGCACCTCCGCCGGCAGCGCGACCTGCAGCTCGCCGGCCTCGACGGCGGCGCGCAGGGACTCGAGAACGGCCTCGGAGAGCTCGGCGGGGGTCACCCGCCCAGGGTACCGAGGGCGCGCCCTCGCGGACGGCGGGCGGTCGAGGGGCGGACGGGCCCCGCAGTCCGTCGACGCCGCCCGCCGACGTCAGTCGCGCGAAGCCGGCCGCCGGTCCGGAGGGAGCAGCGAGGTGACCAGGGCGACCAGCCGGTCCGGGTCGAAGGGCTTGGTGAGGTAGCCGTCCACGCCCGCCCGTTCGGCCCGCTGGAAGTCCGCGGCCTGGGAGGCCGACGTGACCATGACGACCTTGAGGTGCCGGGTGCGGGGGTCGCGCTTGATCCGCTCCGCGGTGGCGAAGCCGTCCAGACGCGGCATCACCACGTCCAGCGTGACCACGTCGGGCTCGGCCTGCACGGCCAGCTCGAAGGCGTGCTCGCCGTCGGAGGCCGTGAGCACCTCGTAGCCCTCGAGCTCGAGGTTCATCTGGATCAGCCGGCGGATGTTCGGGCTGTCGTCGACGACCAGCGCACGCGGGCGCGCCGGCTCCGTCCCCGGGGCGGAAACGTCCCCATCAGCGTCCTGCACGCCGCGAGGCTACCCACGCCGATGCCTCGCCACAGGCACTCCGGCGGGCTGGTAATCTCTGCTCCGCCCAGAGCCCCCGTAGCTCAGGGGATAGAGCATCGGCCTCCGGAGCCGTGTGCGCAGGTTCGAATCCTGCCGGGGGCACCAGCTCGAACGTCGGCATCGCTCCCGTGCCATAGCTCATCTCGGCGCCCCTGCTCTCCAGCCCGTCGCGCCTCACAGGCGGTCGAGGTCTCCCAGGCCGTGACGGTCGATCGGCCGCGGCTCGTACCCGGTCCGACGTCGGCCGGACCGGGCGCCGTCGATCTGGTACGCGACGCTGACCCCGACCAGCCAGTCGACGACGACGGACGCCTCGGCTCCTGGCACGTGAGGGGGCGGAAAGGCGGCTGCTGACCTGCCTGCCACGCTCGTGGTGCTTCCGGTTGTCCCGCTGCGGTTTCTGCGGATCTTGATGCGCTGTGCACCTTGGCCGAGCGTGGGACGGTCTCAAGATCCACCCGCTTCTTCCGTGATCAAGCAGGAATGGCGGGGCTTCCGGTCGCCGCTCAGGGCCGGGTTGGGGCCGGCGAGAATGGGCCGGCAATCATTGCCTGGTCTTGACCTTCGGGCTGCTGATTCTGCCTGTCCGGCAACGAGAACTGTCGGTGCTCACGTCTAGGTTCAG
>JBQCHF010000158.1:0-3113 GCA_051954955.1 Motilibacteraceae bacterium | reverse complement strand
CTTCAAGATCGCATTGTCCTCCTCCAGGCGGCGGACCTTGGCCTTCAGAGCCTTGATCTCAGCCAGCTCCTGGCTGCTGGCGCCCTCGCGCCGACCGGAGTCGACCTCGGCCTGCACCACCCACCGGCGCACCGTCTCCCGGCCCAGCCCGAGCTGCTTGGCCACAGCCTCGGCCGCCGCGGTCACCGACGGGTACTCGCCCTGGTGATCACTCACCAGACGCACCGCCCGAGCCCTCAGCTCGGGATCGATCTTCTTCGGCATGACGCTCATCCTCTCCTGTCGGACTCAAACAGGAGCGGCATCAAACCTGGGGCGCTTCACGTAGGAGCCACGTGTGGGTCGCTGCCACCCTCGCGGCGGTGGCGGCGCGCACCATGGGCGGGCTCGCCATGTTCACCGGGGTCGCGTGGGGGTTCAGCCTTCCAGGAGCGACTGGCCCCAGTAGGTCTCGCTGGTGACGAGGCCGGGCGGGCAGGCCCACAGCCCGGAGCCGGTGTGGACGAGGTACTCGGCCAGGGCGTCCTGGCGGGCCAGCTTGGCCTGCAAGGGGACGTATTGGGTGTGGGGGCTGCGGCAAAAGGCGATGAAGAACAGCCCGGCGTCCAGGTGGCCGAGCCCGTCACTGCCGTCGACGTAGGAGTAGCCACGGCGCAGGAGCGCATGGCCGCCGTTGGCCGAGGGGTGGGCCAGGGCCACGTGTGAGTTGGCGGGCAGCGCTGTGAGGTCGACCGGGTCGTGCTCGCGGGCGGCACCGAGCGGCGCCCCCTCGCCCTTCGTGCGACCGATGATCTGCTCCTGGCCGTGGAGCGACTCGCGGTCCCAGGCCTCGATCCGCATACCGATGCGGCGGGCCACGAGATAGGTGCCTCCGCGGAGCCAGGCCGGGGCCTCGTGGCCGCACCAGATGTGGTGGTCTTGGGCGGAGGCGTCGTCCGAGGCAATGTTTTCGGTGCCATCCTTGAACCCGAACAGGTTGCGCGGCGTCTCCTGGTCTGGCGTGGTGGAGGAGGTCTTGCCGAAGCCGAGCTGGGACCAGCGCACCGCGGCGCGACCGAAGCCGCTCCGGGCGAGGTTGCGGATGGCGTGTACGGCCACCTGAGGGTCGTCGGCGCACGCCTGCACGATGAGGTCGCCGCCGCACCGGGCCGGGTCCAGGTCGTCGCCCCGGAAGCGTGGCAGGTCGGTCAGCTCGTCCGGGCGCTGCGCGGCCAGCCCGAACCGGTCGCCCTGGTCGGGGTGGGCGAACAGCGACGGGCCGAAGCCGACGGTGATGGTGAGCCGGGCCGGGGACAGGCCGAGCGCCTCGCCGGTGTCGGCGGGTGGTGCCTGCGCCGGGCCGTCCACGGCGCCGTCCCCGACGGGCAAGCCGGACGTCATGACGGCGGCCGCCGCGGTCCAGTCGCGCAGCAGCGACACCAGCTCGGCGCGGCTGCTGGCCGTGACGTCGAAAGCGGTCATCTGCAGCCGGTCCTGCACTGGGGTCGTGACGCCCGCCTGGTGGGCGCCCTGAAAGGGCACCTGGGATGCGGTGGGGCCGTTGCACTGGTCAGTCCGACGCTCCTCACGCAGCGCCATCGTGCCCCCGGCTCCGGCCCCGGCAGCGGTCAGCAGCCCCGCTCCGCCCAGGGCGAGGAGGCGGCGACGGCTGAGCTGGGTCGTGCTCACGCCACCACCGCCGCGGCGAGGTGGGACAGCGGTTCGGCTAGGGCGTCGACGGCGGCTGCCAGCTCGCGCCGGTCCTGGGTGCCCACCGTGTCATAGCCCACGAAACCGCTGTTGCCCTGGTCTCGGTGCCGGTCGAGGACCTGCTGCACGGAGGTGAACTCGCGCGTCAGCGCCGCCGCCAGCCCCGGGTCCTTGTCCTTGAGCACCGACCCCAGCAGGTCCACGACCGTGCGTGCGCCGTCGATGTTGGCCTGCACGTCGACTAGGTCGGTGTGGCTGAAGGCCTCCTCCTCCCCGGTGACTTTGCCGGTCGCAACCTCGTCCAGGAGCTCCTTGGCACCGTTGGCCATCGACGTCGCGGTGATCTCGGCGTCGGGCACCCGGGACTGCAGCTCGGCCAGGTCCTTCAGCAACTGGTCGGCGTAGGGGGTGAGGCCCTTCGTGCTGCCGGCCACCCACAACCCCTTCTCCAGGCGGTGCCAGCCGGTCCACTCCTCGCCCTCGGCGAGGTCGGCTTCCCGCAGGTCGATCTTGGGGTCGAGGTCGCCGAAGCTCTCGGCCACCGGCTCGATTCGCTCCCAGCCCGCGCGGGAGGGGGCGTAGAGGGCCCTCGCCTGGGTCACGTCGCCGGCCTTCACCGCGGCCACAAAGGAGCTCGTGGCGGTGATCGTGGCAGTCACCTGCTGTCCCAGGTAGGACCGGTAGGCGCTGATGGCAGCGGTGACGCGAGGGTCGGTAGGTGTGCCGGCGGAGGTGCCTGATGCGGTGACCGTGAACGGGGTGGTGATCCCCTCGCCGGCCATGCCGGGCACGCAGCGGACCAGGTAGTCGCCGGCAGGCAGCTCCACCACGAGCTCGGCCTCTGTACCGGGCCCAATGTTCTCACGCTCGGCCACGATCGCGCCGTCTGGGCGCAGGACGTAGACCTCGGTCACCTTCCCGCCGGAGTTGGTGACGTTCAGGCTGGATGTGCCGGCGCTGGTACTGGTCCGGTCCAGCGTGCACTCCGAGTCCGTCGCTTGGACCGCCAGTGGGGGCGCGCCCTCTCCCCGCCCGTAAGCGCCCGACGACGAGCAGGCCGTCAGGGCGAGGCCGGCTGCGAGCGCCAGCAGGTGCCGGGACGGGCGCAGGGCGTGGCAAGCGAGCACGAGCAACCTCCGTAACTTAGGTGAGCCTTACCTAAGCAGCAAGGTCAAGTCGAGGTCAAATCCGTGCTTTCGCCAGTGAAGGATGGGGGCGCGACAACTATCGACTAAGCATGCTCGGGCCCTGGCCCCGGTTCTTGGACACGGGGTGTGATTAGGGGCTCTTCTTACTTCAGGTGGGGGTGGGTGAGTCCGCCGCCGATGAGGAGCATGCGTAGTCGGTAGTTGTCGCGGTTGCGGAAGCCGCGGGCGATGCGTCGGTGGAGTTCGATGAGGCCGTTGATCGCTTCGGTGCCGCCG
>JBQCHF010000157.1:0-32647 GCA_051954955.1 Motilibacteraceae bacterium | reverse complement strand
CGACGGATGGGGTCGTGGGGGGGGGGGGGGGGGGGTGTGGGGAGCAAACAAAGCCCCCACCCACACACACCCCGCCGGGGGGGGGCGGGCGCCCCCCCCCCGCCCCCCCCCCCCCCGGGGGGGGCCGGGGGGGGGGGGGGGGGGCCTTGTCGTCACACCCCCCCCAACCCCCCCCCCCCCCCCCCCACAACGGAGGCGGTGGGGGGCGGCCCTCAGACGGCGACGGACTCCGCGGCGGCGGCCAGCTGGCGGGCGCGGGCCGAGCGCAGCGAGTCGACGGTCAGCAGGACCAGGGCGACCCAGACCAGGCCGAAGCCGACCCAGCGCGAGCCCGGCATCTCCTCGTGGGCCACCAGGACGCCGCAGAGGAACTGCAGCACGGGGGTGAGGTACTGCAGCAGCCCGATGGTCGTCAGCGGCACCCGCACGGCGGCGGCGCCGAAGCAGAGCAGCGGCACCGCGGTCACCAGCCCGGCCGAGGCCAGCAGCAGGGCGTGCCCTGGCCCCTGCGTCGTGAAGGTCGAGGTGCCGCGGGCGGTGAGGACTCCGAGCATGAGCGCGGCCGGCACCACCAGCACCGCGGTCTCCACCGCCAGGCTGTGCACGGCGTCGACGCCGGCCTGCTTCTTCACCAGCCCGTACAGCCCGAACGACGCCGCCAGCACCAGCGCGATCCACGGGGGGTGGCCGTAGTCGACGGTCAGCACCACCACCGCGACGACGCCGACGGCGATGGCCACCCACTGGGCGCGACGCGGCCGCTCGCCGAGCACGAGCACGCCCAGACCGATGGTGACCAGCGGGTTGATGAAGTAGCCCAGCGAGGTCTCGACCACGTGCTCGGAGTTCACGCCGTAGATGTAGGTGCCCCAGTTGACGGCGATGAGCGCGCCGGCCAGCGTCAGCAGGCCGAACCGGCGCCGGCCCAGGGTCCGGATCCAACCGAAGTCCCGCTGCACGGCGAGCACCAGCCCGACGACCACCAGCGACCAGAGCACCCGGTGCCCCAGGATCTCCAGCGCGCCGGCCGGCTCGAGCAGGGGGAAGTAGAGCGGGAACACGCCCCACATGAGGTAGGCGGCGAAGCCGAGGCCGATGCCGCGTCGCTGCTCCCGCTGCTCGTCTCGCTGGTGCACGCCGGCACGTTACGCCTCGGGCCGGTCGACGCCGCCGCCGGGAGCGCCAGCGCTGGCCCCCGGGGGACCGGCTGGTGACGTCGAGCAGCCGCTCCGGGCCTGGCCGGCGAGGTTCAGCCGACCGACCAGGTGTCGCTGCCCGCCAGGAGCGCGGCGAGGGCGTCGTCGCCTGGGGCACCGGCGAGGGTCCCGTCGCCCTGGCTCTCCTTGGCCCGCTGCACCTGCTCCACCGCGAGGGCGTCGTAGGTGGGCCGCTGGACGTCGCGGAAGATGCCGATGGGGGTGTGGGCCAGCGAGGCGCCGTCGGTGAGCCGGGACAGTGCGAACGCGGTCTCCGGGCCGGGCGCGTGCGCGTCGTGCACGAGCAGAGCGTCCTCGGCCACCTGGCCCTCGCCGTCGCCGACCTCGACCACGCGCACCGAGCCGTCGTCGCCCCGGACCACGCCGAACCGGCCGTCGGCCCCGAAGCGCACCGGCTGACCGTGCTGCAGGCGCACCAGCATGTCCTCGCGGGTGCCCGGGTCCTTGAGGGCGTCGAATGCGCCGTCGTTGAAGATGTTGCAGTTCTGGTAGATCTCGACCAATGCGGTGCCCTCGTGTTCCGCGGCGGCGCGCAGCACCGAGGTGAGGTGCGCGCGGTCCGAGTCGATGGTGCGGGCCACGAAGGTGGCTTCGGCGCCCAGCGCCAGCGACACCGGGTTGAACGGGGCATCGATGGCCCCGAACGGCGTCGACTTGGTGATCTTGCCCAGCTCCGACGTCGGCGAGTACTGGCCCTTGGTGAGGCCGTAGATCCGGTTGTTGAACAGCAGGATCTTCAGGTTCACGTTGCGCCGCAGGGCGTGCATCAGGTGGTTGCCGCCGATGGACAGCGCGTCACCGTCGCCGGTGACGACCCACACCGACAAATCCGGGCGCGAGACCGAGAGCCCGGTGGCGATGGCCGGCGCGCGCCCGTGGATCGAGTGCATGCCGTAGGTGTCGAGGTAGTAGGGGAAGCGCGAGGAGCAGCCGATGCCGGAGACGAAGACGATGTTCTCCCGGCGCAGCCCCAGGTCCGGCAGGAAGCCCTGCACCGCGGCGAGGATGGCGTAGTCGCCGCAGCCGGGGCACCAGCGGACCTCCTGGTCCGAGGTGAAGTCCTTCTTGCTCAGCGGCTCCTCGGTGCGCGGGACGTTGCGCAGCGCGGGGATGGGCAGTTCGGTCGTGGTCACGACGAGGTCTCCAGACTGTGCTGTGCGCCGTTCGGGTGCGGCTTCGCGGCGGCGTCGTGCAGGTCGGCGAGGACGCCGAGCAGCACCTGCTCGAGCTCCTCGGCCTTGAACGGCAGGCCGCGCACGCGGTTGTAGCCGACCGCGTCGACGAGGTACTTGGCCCGCACCATCAGCGCGAGCTGTCCGCCGAAGCCGTAGCCGAGGTTCATCTCCGGCACCACGACCTTGTCGTAGCGGCGCAGCAGCGCGCCGGTGCCGTCGGGGAACGGGTTGAGGTGGCGCAGGTGGGCCTGGGCGACCTTGCCGCCCTGGGCACGCACCCGGCGCACCGCGGCACCGATCGGGCCGTAGGTGGAGCCCCAGCCCAGCACCAGCACGCGGGCGTCGCCGGTGGGGTCGTCCACCTCCAGCGGCGGGATGCTGCGGGCGATGCCGTCGACCTTGGCCTGCCGGGTGCGGACCATCAGGTCGTGGTTGTCCGGGTCGTAGGAGATGTTGCCGGTGCCGTCGGCCTTCTCGATGCCGCCGATCCGGTGCTCCAGGCCCTTGGTGCCGGGCTTGGCCCACGGCCGGGCGAGGGTCTCGCCGTCGCGCTTGTAGGGCCAGAACGCGGCGACGCCGTCGGGGCCCTCGTGGTTGGGCTCGGTGGCGAACTCCACCTGCAGGGCCGGCAGCTCGTCCACCGCCGGGATCCGCCACGGCTCGGACCCGTTGGCGAGGTAGCCGTCGGAGAGCAGGAACACCGGCGTGCGGTAGGTCAGCGCGATCCGGCACGCCTCGAGGGCGGCGTCGAAGCAGTCGGCGGGGGAGCGTGGAGCCACCACCGGGACCGGGGCCTCGCCGTTGCGCCCGAACATCGCCATGAGCAGGTCGGCCTGCTCGGTCTTGGTCGGCAGGCCGGTGGACGGGCCGCCGCGCTGGACGTCGACGATGACCAGCGGCAGCTCCAGCGACACCGCGAGGCCGATGGTCTCGGTCTTCAACGCGACGCCGGGGCCGGAGGTGGTGGTGACGGCCAGCGACCCGCCGAAGGCCGCGCCCAGGGCAGCGCCGACGCCGGCGATCTCGTCCTCGGCCTGGAACGTGGTGATGCCGAACCGCTTGTGCTTGCTCAGCTCGTGGAGGATGTCCGACGCCGGGGTGATCGGGTAGGCGCCGAGGAACATCGGCAGCCCGGAGCGGCGGGCGGCGGCCACCAGGCCGTAGGCCAGGGCGAGGTTCCCGGAGATGTTGCGGTAGGTGCCGCCGGGCAGCGCGGCCGGCTTGACCTCGTAGGAGACCGAGAAGTCCTCGGTCGTCTCGCCGTAGTTCCACCCGGCGCGGAAGGCAGCGATGTTGGCGTCGCGGATGGCGGGGTTCTTGGCGAACTTCTGCTCGAGGAAGCGGATCGTGCCCTCGGTGGGGCGGTGGTAGAGCCAGGACAGCAGCCCCAGGGCGAACATGTTCTTGGCCCGGCCGGCCTCCTTGCGGCCCAGCCCGAACTCCTTGACCGCCTCGACCGTGAGGCCGGTCAGGTCCGCCGCGTGGAGGTTGTAGGCCTCCAGCGAGCCGTCCTCGAGCGGGTTGGCGGCGTAGCCGACCTTGGTGAGGTTGCGCTTGGTGAACTCGGCCGTGTCCACGATGACGTCGGCGCCGCGCGGCACGTCGGGCAGGTTCGCCTTGAGTGCGGCCGGGTTCATCGCCACCAGCACGTTGGGGGCGTCGCCGGGGGTCATGATGTCGTGGTCGGCGAAGTGCAGCTGGAAGGACGAGACGCCCGGCAGCGTGCCCTGGGGGGCGCGGATCTCCGCCGGGAAGTTCGGCAGCGTCGACAGGTCGTTGCCGAAGGCGGCGGTCTGCGAGGTGAAACGGTCGCCGGTGAGCTGCATGCCGTCGCCGGAGTCGCCGGCGAACCGGATGATGACCCGGTCGACCTGCTTGACCGGTTTGGGTGCGACCGCGGTGGTCGCCACCTGGTCCGACGTGTCCTGATCTGACCTGGCCGCTGACACAGAGCCCTGCCTCCCGTGCGCGGGCCGGCGGTGGCCCCCTGCGGCCGGGCACCGGCCCATCTCCTGGCGTCGATCCTACGTCGGCGTAACCAAGCCGGCCCGCGGAGTCCGGGCTCTGGGACGGCGCGAGCGCAGTGCGTGACCTGCGCTTTTTCGCGAACGACATGCACCTGGCAGTGGCTCGCAGCGCCACCGCGGGCCGACCGGCGGAGGGCGAGCGTGCAGCGCGTCGCTGATCGCTACGCTCGACGTCGTCGGCTGAGGGCAGCGGACGGGCGGAGGTGGCGATGGACGGGTACTACGGCGCCTGGTCGCTCGTCGGTCTGCTGCTCCTGCTCGGCATCGGCTTCGTGGCCGTCGCCTTCGGCGCGAACCGGCTGCTGGCACCGTCGGCGCCGAGCCCGGCCAAGCTCACCGCCTACGAGTGCGGGGTCGACCCGGTCGGTGAGGGGTGGGCCCAGAGCCACGTCCGCTACTACGTCTTCGCCTACCTCTACGTCGTCTTCGCCGTCGACGCCGTCTACCTCTTCCCGTGGGCCACGGTGTTCGCCGCGCCCGGCTTCGGGGTGTCGACCCTGGTGGAGATGGGCGTCTTCCTCGGGTTCCTCGCCCTCGGCGTCGCCTACGCCTGGCGCAAGGGGGTGCTCACGTGGGACTGACCGACCTGCCCGACCCCGCCTTCCCACGCGCGAGCCCTGACGCAGGCGTCGGCGCGCTGCAGAAGCTCGCCCCGCAGCCGCTGCGGGTGGTGCTCAACTGGGGCCGGCGCTACAGCCTCTGGGTCTTCAACTTCGGCCTGGCGTGCTGCGCCATCGAGTTCATCGCCGCGTCCATGAGCCGGCACGACTTCATCCGCTTCGGCGTCATCCCGTTCGCGCCGAGCCCGCGCCAGGCCGACCTGATGGTGGTCAGCGGCACGGTCACGGACAAGATGGCGCCGGCCATCAAGCGGCTCTACGACCAGATGCCCGAGCCGAAGTACGTCATCTCGTTCGGCTCGTGCGCCAACAGCGGCGGGCCCTACTGGGACTCCTACTCGGTCACCAAGGGCGTGGACCAGATCGTGCCGGTGGACGTCTACGTGCCCGGCTGCCCGCCCCGGCCGGAGGCGCTGCTGCAGGGCATCCTCAAGCTGCAGGAGAAGATCGCCGCCGAGCGGCTGGGCGACCGCTACGCGGTGGCGCCGCCTGCCGCACCGCGCGCCGGTGCCCGGGCCGACGCCCGCTCGGTCACCGCGCCGCTGGTGCCGCCCCCGCCCCTGCCAGGTGGTCGAAGTGCCTGACGGCGGCCCGGCCGAACAGCTTCCCGCGCTGCTCGCCGGGGCGGACGCCGAGCCGGTGGCCGGCGTCGTCGTCGACGCGGGCAACGTGCCGCCCTGCGTCGACGTCCCGGCCTCGGCCTGGGTGGCGGCGCTCACCGCCTGCCGCGACGAGCTCGGGCTCACCTGGTTCGACTGGCTCTCCGCAGTGGACGAGGGGGACGACGGCTTCGCGGTGGTGGCGCACCTGTGGGCGGCGCCTGCGCAGGGGCGCTCGCTCACCTCGCTGCTGGTCCGCACCCGCGTGCCCCGCGAGGAGCCGGTGCTGCCCACGGCCGTCGACGTGTTCGCCGGCGCCGCCTGGCACGAGCGCGAGACCGCCGAGATGTTCGGCGTCGGCTTCGCCGGCCACGACGACCTGCGCCCGCTGCTGCTCCCGGACGGCTTCGAGGGGCACCCGCTGCGCAAGGAGTTCGTGCTGGCCAGCCGGGTGGCCAAGGCGTGGCCGGGTGCCAAAGAGCCGGGCGAGTCCGACGCCGACCTCGCCGGCGGCGAGGCCGCTCCCGCCGGTGGGCGTCCGGGGCGTGGAGCGCGCCGGCGGACCGTGCCACCGGGAGTGCCGGACCCGTCGTGGGGGCCGCGCCCGCCGGCCGGGGCCGCCGGCGGCGCCGCGGAGAGCGCCGATGGCTGAGGTCCTCGACGTCGTGCTCCGCCTGGTGGTGGTGCTCGCCGTCTTCCTGGTGCTGCCGCTCGTGGTCGGGCAGACCGAGCACAAGGCGATGGCGCACATGCAGTCCCGGCTCGGGCCGATGTACGCCGGCGGGTTCCACGGCTGGGCGCAGCTGGTGGCCGACGGGGTGAAGTTCGCGCAGAAGGAGGACATCGCCCCCGCCGACGCCGACCGGACGGTGTTCCGGATCGCCCCCGCCGTCGCCCTGCTGCCCTACCTGGTCGTGCTGGTGGCGATCCCGGTCGGGCCCGGGCTGGTGGCGCAGGGCCTCGACGTCGGGCTGTTCTTCGTGCTCGCGGTGATGGGCGTCGGCGTGCTCGGCTCGCTCATGGGCGGCTGGGCCAGCGCCAGCAAGTACAGCCTGCTGGGCGGCCTGCGCTCGGCCGCGCAGCTGATGGCCTACGAGCTGCCCTTCGTGCTGGCCGCCGCCTCGGTGGCCATGGCCGCCGGCACCCTCTCGCTCACCGGCATCGTGGACGCGTGGAGCCCGTGGTGGCTGCTCTGGCAGCTGCCCGGCGCCCTGGTGTTCTTCGTGGCCGGTCTGGCCGAGCTGCACCGCCCGCCGTTCGACATGCCCATCGCCGACTCCGAGATCATCCTCGGCGCGATGACCGAGTACACCGGCCTGCGCTTCGCGTTCTTCCTGCTCGCCGAGTACGCCGGCATCGTCGTCCTCTGCGCGCTCACCACCGTGCTGTTCCTCGGCGGCTGGGCCGGCCCCTGGCCGCACGCCCTGGGCTGGCTGTGGACCCTGCTCAAGACCCTGGCGCTCGCCTTCGTCGTCATCTGGGTGCGGGTCACCTTCCCCCGCCTGCGCGAGGACCAGCTGCAGTCGTTCGCCTGGAAGCTGCTGGTGCCGGTGGCGCTGGGTCAGCTGGCGCTGACGGGGGTCGTGCGGGTGCTGTGAGGGCGGCAGTCGCGCCGTCTGTGCTGTGCCGGGGCGCCGTCGGCGGCTTGCGGGCGACGTCGCCCGGTCAACGGCGCTGGTGACGGCAGCCGTAGGTGGGTGCGGGCTCTCGCGGCCGGCCTGCGGTCCGTTTCGACGCATGGGTGGACTCCCGCTGTGCATCTATGCGTAGCGGGAGTCCACCCATGCGTCCGTCGTGCGTGAGGGCCCCTCGCCCGCCAAGTAGCAGGTCAGGGGTCCCCTGACGCCCATCCACCCGCCGCACCCGGCCGCGAAGGCCTCCCCGTGCCCGCTCCTCCCGTCACCAGCGCCGTTGACCGTGGAGCGCCCCACCGAGGCCGCCGACGAGAACCCCCACGCACGCGACCTGGGCCCCGCCCGCCCAGTACCGAGCCACGGGACCCCGCACATCCCGCCGACGACTAGCCTTCCGGCCAGAGATCGTCAGGGAGGTGAGCGGAGTGGAGCTGCCCGGCAAGGGGCTGGCCAAGGGGCTCGCCACCACGCTGCGCACCATGACGCGGCCGGCCGCCACCGCGCAGTACCCCGAGGTGGAGCCCGCGCTGCCGCCGCGCAGCCGCGGGGTGATCGGGCTGCTGGAGGAGAACTGCACCTCCTGCATGCTGTGCGCCCGCGAGTGCCCGGACTGGTGCATCTACATCGACTCGCACAAGGAGACGATCCCGGCCACCGAGCCGGGTGGCCGCGACCGCACCCGCAACGTGCTGGACCGCTTCGCCATCGACTTCTCGCTGTGCATGTACTGCGGCATCTGCATCGAGGCGTGCCCGTTCGAGGCCCTGTTCTGGAGCCCGGAGTTCGAGTACGCCGAGCTCGACATCCGGGACCTGCTGCACGAGAAGGACCGGCTGCGCGAGTGGATGTGGACCGTCCCCCCGCCGCCCGCCCTCGACGCCGGGGCGGAGTCGCCCAAGGAGCTCGACGCCGCGCGCGCCGCCGCTGCCAAGGCGGCCCGGCCTGCACCCACAGCGCCCCCGGCCGACGGACCTGCCGAATGAGCAGCCGTTGAGCACCGTCGCGTCGGCAGGGTTCTGGCCGCCCACCGGCGTCGAGGTGGTGTTCGTGCTGGTGGGCCTCGTCGCGCTGGGCTCCGCGGTGCTCGTCGTCACCACCCGCCAGCTGGTCCACGCCGCGCTCTGGCTGGTGGTCGCCCTCGGCGCGCTGGCCGGCTGCTACCTGCTGCTCTCGGCCGAGTTCGTCGCCTGGGTGCAGGTGCTCATCTACGTCGGCGCGGTCGTCGTGCTGCTGCTGTTCGGGCTCATGCTCACCCGCGCGCCCATCGGCCGCTCGGACGACCTCGACGCCCCGCTGCCGCAGCGGGCGGTGGCCGCGGTCGTGGCGCTGGCCGCGGCGGTGCTGCTCGTGGTCCTGGTGCTCGGAGCCTGGCGCACCGCCTACGTCGACGTCCCGCGCCGGGTGGGCACCGCGCAGGGCGCGGGCGCCGCGCTGTTCCGGGCCTGGGTGCTGCCGTTCGAGGTGCTCTCGGTCCTGCTGCTGGCCGCGCTGGTCGGAGCGGTCGTGCTCAGCCGGCGCGAGATCGGCGGCCGTCCGGACGGCCCGGGCATGGAGGCATAGGTGCACCTCGCCTACCCCGCGGTGCTCTCCGCGCTGCTGTTCTGCGTCGGCATCTACGGCGTGCTGGCCCGGCGCAACGCGGTGCTGGTGCTCGCCTCGGTCGAGCTCATGCTCAACGCGGTGAACCTCGACCTGGTCGCCTTCGACGCCTACTGGCGCGACCAGCTGCAGGCCGGCAACGTGCTCACGCTGTTCGTCATCACCCTCGCCGCAGCCGAGATCGGCGTCGGGCTGGCGATCGTGCTGCTCGTCTACCGCGCCCGGGCCACCAGCCAGGTCGACGAGCTCACCCTGCTGCACGAGGGCTCCGACGAACCGTCGGAGAGCGCCGACGAGGCGGCCGCCCGGTGACGACGCTGCTCGCGCTCGCCGTGGCGCTCCCGTTCGCCGCCGCCTGCCTGGGGCTGGCGGTCGGCGGCGGCCGCCCCCGGCTGGTCGCCCCGGTGGCCGTCGGGGGAGCCGCCCTCACCGCGCTCGCCGTGGCCGTCGTCGCCGCCCGCGCCTTGTCCGGCCCCGACCTCGTGCTGCGCGCCGGGCAGGTGCCCACCGGCACCGCGCCGTTCGGCATCACCCTCACCGCCGACCCGCTCGCCGCGGTCGTGGGGCTGGCGGTCGTCGCCGTGGCGCTGCTGGTGCAGGTCTACTCGGTCGCCTATCTGCGTGGCGACCCGCGCTACTCCTCCTACGCCGCCCTGGTGTCCCTGTTCACCGCGGCCATGCTGCTCGTGGTGCTGGCCGGGGACCTGCTGGTGCTGTTCGTCGGCTGGGAGGTCATGGGCATCTGCTCCTACTTCCTCATCGGGCACTACTGGGAGACGCACGACGCCCGCGCCGCCGCGGTGAAGTCGTTCCTGGTCACCCGCATCGGCGACGTCTCGCTGCTGTTCGGGATCTTCGCCCTCGGCCTGCACGCCGGCTCGTTCCAGATCGGCGCCGTCGTCGGCTCCGGTCCGGTCAGCACGGTGGCGCTGCTGCTGGTCCTCGGCGGCGCGGTGGGCAAGAGCGCCCAGTTCCCGCTGCACGTCTGGCTGCCCGACGCGATGGCCGGCCCGACGCCGATCTCCGCGCTCATCCACGCGGCCACCATGGTCGCCGCCGGCGTCTACCTGCTGCTGCGGCTCTGGCCGCTCTACGTCGACGACGCCGGCGCGCTCGCCGTCGTCGGCGTGGTGGCCGCGGTCACGATGGTCGGCTCGGCGCTGGTGGCTCTCGCGCAGGAGGACCTCAAGCGGGTGCTGGCCTGGTCCACGGTGTCCCAGCTGGCCTACATGTTCGGCGGGGTCGCCGTCGCCGCGCCCACCGCCGCCCTGTTCCACCTGCTCAGCCACGCCGCGTTCAAGGCGCTGCTGTTCCTCGCCGCCGGCGCAGTGATGCACGAGCTCGGCACCGCGCTTATGCAGGACATGGGCGGGCTGCGCCGGGCCATGCCGGTCACCGCCGCCACCACCGCCGTCGGGCTGGGGGCCCTGGCGGGGGTGCCGCCGCTGGCCGGTTTCTGGTCCAAGGACGCGGTGCTCGCCACGGCGGAGGAGCGCGCCCTGCACGGCGGACCGGTGCCGCACTGGGTCGGCTGGCTGGTGCTGGTGGCCGGGCTGCTCACCGTCGCCCTCACGGCGGCCTACGCCACCCGGGTCTGGCTGCGCGCCTTCGCCGGGCCGCGGCGAGGTGCGGCGCCGGTCCACGAGGCGCCCGGGCTGATGCGCTGGCCCCTCGTGATCCTCGCGGTGCCGACCGTGCTGCTCGGGCTGCTCGCCCTGCCCCGCGCGCTGCCGGCGGCGGTGGGGTTCGCCCCGCCCACTCCCACCGACGGACAACTCTTCTTCCGGTGGGGGGACGTGGTGCCGTCTCCGGGGAGCCTGGCCCCGTCCGCCGCCACCGCCGTCGTCGGCCTGCTGCTCCTGCTCGCCGGGGCGGGGGCGGTGTGGGCGGTGTGGCGGCGCGACCCCGCCGCGGACCCGGCTCGGGCCCTCGGCCGGCTCCGTCCGGTGCTGGCCCGCGCCTTCGGCGTCGACGCCGCCTACGAACGGCTCGTGGTGCGCCCGGTCGATGCCCTGGCCCGGCTGGTCGTCACCGGCGACCGCGACGTCGTCGACGCCTACGTCCGCGGCGCCGGCCGTGGCGCGGTGCTCCTCGGCGGGCTGCTGCGCGGCGGCCGGTCCGGCAGCGTCCAGCGCTACCTCACCGTGCTGCTCGCCGGCGCCGTGGTGGTCGCCGTGGCCGGGGTGCTGGTGGGCGCCTCGTGAGCGCGCTGCTGGTGCTGCTGCTCGTCCTGCCCGCGGCCGGGGCGCTCGCTCTGCTGCTCTGCCCGCCGCCGATGCGCGACCGGGTCGGCCGGCCGCTGCTGCTGGCCGTGGCCGCCGCGTTGCTGGTGCTCTCGGTCCCGGCCACCGGCGCCCCCGACGTCGACCTGGTGTGGATCCGGTCCCTGGGCGTCCACTTCCACCTCGGCATCGACGGCGTCAGCGGTCCGCTGGTCGTGCTCACCGCCGCGCTGGTGCTGCTGTGCGCCGCGCACCTGCTCAGGCACGCCCCCGAACCCGGCCGGGTCGGTGCCCTGGCCGGGCTGCTCCTGCTGCTCGAGACCGGCGTGCTCGGCACCTTCCTGTCCCTGGACCTGCTGCTGTTCTTCGTCTTCTTCGAGACCGTGCTGATCCCGATGTACTTCGTGATCGCGGTCTGGGGTGGGAGCCATCACAGCTCCGACGGCTCGTCGGAGGCGGACCCCGTCGCCCGCGCCGCCGCGCTCAAGTTCATCCTCTTCACGCTGCTGGGCAGCGCGGTGATGCTCGTCGGCCTGCTGCTGGTGCGCGCCCGCACCGGCACCACCGACATGGTCGCGCTCGCCCAGTCCGGCGGCGCCGGCATGGGCCACACCGTGCAGGTGCTCGCCTTCGCGGCCATCGGGCTGGGGCTGGCGGTCAAGGCCCCGATGTGGCCGCTGCACACCTGGCTGCCCGACGCCCACACCGCGGCGCCCACGGTCGGGTCGGTGCTGCTCGCCGGGGTGCTGCTGAAGATGGGCACCTACGGGCTGGTCCGCATCGCCCTGCCGGTGCTGCCCGACGGCGCCCGCACGCTGGCCCCCTACCTGGCCGCCCTCGGCGTCGTCGGCATCGTCTACGGCTCGCTGGCGTGCCTGGCCCAGCGCGACCTCAAGCGGTTGGTCGCCTACTCCAGCGTCGGGCACATGGGTTTCGTCCTGCTGGGCCTGTCCACCCTCACCCCGGCCGGAGTCAACGGCGCGCTCTACGCCAACGTCGCCCACGGGCTGATCACCGGCCTGCTGTTCTTCCTGGCCGGCGCGGTGAAGGAGCGGCACGGCACCACGGACATGCAGGCCCTGGGCGGCGGGCTCTACGCCCGGGCGCCGCGCCTGGGCGGGGTGCTGGCCTTCGCCGCCGTCGCCAGCCTCGGGCTGCCCGGCCTCGCGGGCTTCTGGGGCGAGATGCTCGCGATGCTCGGCGCGTTCCGGCCGGCCGGCACGTTGGACCGCCCGCTCTACCTCGCCCTGATGGCGCTGGCCGGGGCCGGCACGGTGCTCACCGCCGCCTACCTGCTGGGCATGGTCCGCAAGGTCGACCAGGGCACCAGCGACCCGCGGTGGGAGAGCGCCCCTCCCGAGGGCACCGCGTTCGAGGAGCACGTGCCGGTCCTCGACGCCGCTCGCGACGAGGTGGCCGTCTGGGCCCCGCTGGTGCTCGCCGCGCTGGTGCTCGGGCTGTGGCCCGGGTTCCTGCTGCGCATCACCGACCCGGCGGTCCACGCGCTGCTCGGCCAGCACCTCGCCCTGTGGGGAGCACCGTGATCATCGAGTCGAGCGGGCTGCCCGCGCAGGCGCAGTCGGTCGACTGGGCCGTCGTCGCCCCGGCGGTCGCCACCGCCGCCACCGCGGGCGCGGTGCTGCTCGCCGACCTGGTGCTCGGTCCGACCCGCCGGGCCGTCCTCGGCTGGATCAGCGCGGCCGGGCTGGTGGTCTCCTTCGCCCTGCTGCTCCCGCTGGTCGGGAGCGCGAGGTCCACGTTCTGCCTGCCGGGCGGCCCGGCCACCTATCCCTCCTGCAGCTACCGCGTCGACGCCCTCACGGTCGCCTTCCAGCTGCTCACCGTCCTGGCCTCGCTGGTGGTCGTGCTGCTGTCGGTGGGCGTGCTGCGGGACGAGCGGCTGCCGGCGGGGGAGTACTGGTTCCTGCTGCTGTGCTCGGTCACCGGAGCGCTCGTGCTCGCCGCGGCGCGCGACCTGCTCACCCTGGTCGTCGCCCTCGAGGTGGTCACCCTGCCGACCTACGCCCTGGTCGGGCTGCGCCGGGACGACCCGCGCTCGAGCGAGGCGGCGCTGAAGTACTTCCTCGTCTCGGTCGTCTCCAGCGCGCTCATGCTCTACGGCGTCGCGCTCCTCTACGGCACCACCGGGCAGGTCCTGCTCGACCGGGTCGCCACCGCGCTGTCCGTTCCCGGCCAGCCGTCGGTGGCCCGCGCCGGCGTCGTGCTCACGGTGGCCGGGTTCGCCTTCAAGGTGGCCGCGGTGCCCTTCCACGTCTGGGCCCCGGACACCTACGTCGGCGCCCCGGTGCCGGTGGCGGCCTACCTCTCGGTGGTCTCCAAGGCGGCCGGGTTCGCCGGCCTGCTGCTGGTGCTCGCCGTCGCCTTCCCGGCCTACGCCGGCACCTGGTCCCCGGTGGTCGCCGTCGTGGCCGCGCTCACCATGACGGTGGGGAACGTGGTGGCGCTGCGCCAGCGGCACGCGGTGCGGCTGCTGGCCTGGTCGTCGGTGGCCCAGACCGGCTACATGCTCGTGCCGCTCGGCTCGGCCGGGCACGACCTGTCCGCCGCGGTGCAGGCCACCGTCGCCTACGTGCTGGCGTTCGGCGTCATGGACCTGCTGGCCTTCGGGGTGGTCGTGCTGGTCGGGCGGCACCGACCCGGTGGCGCGCTCGCCGACTACCGAGGCCTCTGGCGCACCGAGCCGCTCACCGCCGTCGCGCTCGCCTTCGCGCTGGCGTGCCTCGCCGGGCTGCCGCCGGGGCTGCTCGGGCTGTGGGCCAAGCTGACGATCCTGCAGGTGCCGGTGGCCGCCGGGCAGGGCTGGCTGGCCGTCGTCGTCGCGGTCAACATCGTCGTCGGCCTGGCCTACTACCTGCGCTGGGCCGGGCTGCTCGTGGCCCGGCCGCTGCCGGGCTCGCGCCCGCCGTCCTACCGGCTGCTGGTGCCCGAGGGGCTCGCCCTCGGAGTCTCGCTGGGCGCTGCCGTCGCCTTCTCGGTGGTGCCCGGGCCGCTGCTGGAGGCGCTGACCTCCGGCGCGCCGTTCCTGCACTGACCTTCCCCGGGATCTCAGCGGCTGAGGATCCAACGGCCGATCACCCGGCGCCCGATCGGCGGGAACGCCGCGGCTGGGCAGGGACGTTCTGGCAGGTGAGCGGGCCCCTCCGCCGGAGGCCCTGCCACCCCTCCCGCACCATCCCCCGCACCGCCCAGCCCCTGCCCAGGAGGACCAGTGCACCCGCACCGCCAGCACAACGGCCTCAAGACGGCCGCCCTGCTGGGACTCCTCTCCGCGATCATCCTGTGGGTCGGCTCCTTCTGGGGCCGCACCGGTCTGCTGCTCGCCCTGGTGATCGCGGTGGTCACCAACGGCCTGGCCTACTACAACAGCGCCGGCATCGCGCTGCGCTCCATGCGCGCCCGGCCGGTGAGCGAGGCAGAGCAGCCGGCCATGTACCGGATCGTCCGCGAGCTCTCGACGTCGGCGCGCCAGCCGATGCCGCGGCTCTACGTCAGCCCCACGATGGCGCCCAACGCCTTCGCCACCGGCCGCAACCCGCGCAACGCGGCGGTCTGCTGCACCACCGGCATCCTGCAGATCCTCGACGAGCGCGAGCTGCGCGGCGTGCTGGGCCACGAGCTCTCCCACGTCTACAACCGCGACATCCTCATCAGCTCGGTGGCCGCGTCGCTGGCGAGCATGGTGATGTTCCTGGCCAACCTCGCCTGGTTCCTGCCGGTGGGCCGCGACGACGACGAGGGCGGCGGCGCGCTCGGCGGCCTGCTCCTGCTCCTGCTCGGCCCGCTGGCCGCCTCGCTGGTGCAGCTGGCCGTCAGCCGCAGCCGCGAGTACCAGGCCGACGCCAGCGGCGCCGCCGTCACCGGCGACCCGCTCGCCCTCGCCTCGGCCCTGCGCAAGCTGGAGATGGGCACCCGCAGCCTGCCGCTGCCTCCCGAGCCGGCCCTGCAGACCACCAGCGCGCTGATGATCGCCAACCCGTTCCGCGGCGACGGCGTCGCCCGGATGTTCTCCACCCACCCCCCGATGGCCGAGCGCATCGCCCGCCTCGAGGCCATGGCCGGCTACCCCCGCTGACCCTCCCCGCCCGTCAACGCCCTTCAACCACCCCGGCCCCGGCCGGAATGATCACGGGACCGTGATCCTTTCATGCTTACCTCACTCGATTCGGTGAGGTAAGCGTGCAACTCCCGCGGGGAGTGGCCCCGTGCCATCGCCTCCGGTCCGTGCCAGGTGGATGAAGGCGCATCCGGCGACGCCGACGGCCACCTGCAGGTGCGCCGCGGAAACGCTTGCTGGTCAGCTCGCGGCTCGGTGCTGCGTGTCGCGTGCGTCCCCAGCCCCGCGGGTGCGCTGGGAGGCCTGACCGGGTCGGTCCGGCTGGGTCCGGCGTTGGCGCAGGGTGCGACGTCGCAGCAGGCCGAGCTCACGCTCGGAGCAGCCGCCCCACACCCCGGATGTCTGGCCGGTCTCCAGCGCCCACTCCAGGCACGGCTCCCGCACCGGGCAGCGGCGGCACACGGCCTGCGCCTCGCGGGTCTGCTCCTGCGCCTCCGGCCCGGTCCCCACCGGGAAGAACAGCTCCGGGTCCTCGTGCCGGCAGAGCGCCTCGTCGCGCCAGTCGACCGACCCCGTCCGGTGTCCCTCGTCGTTCCGCCCGCTCGTCCGCCCACCGGCCATCGTGCTGCCGGCACGCGTGCCCGGGCCCCCGTTGCTCCGCACGTCGGTGCCCCTCTCCGGCGGCAGGGCCTCGTGGGTCCCCCTGGCGCCGCTCGTCCCTGCACGTAATGAAGTCGTTCCCTCACCGTCGGTGCCGGGGCGAAACCTGACCGGGCCGGAGGTGGGAGGGGTCCCAACCCGGGTGGCCCCGGGGGCTACCGGTAGTTCACGAACTGCAGCGCGATGTCGAGGTCCTTGCCCTTGAGCAGCGCGATGACGGCCTGCAGGTCGTCGCGGTTCTTGGACGTGACCCGCAGCTCGTCGCCCTGGATCTGCGCCTTGACGCCCTTGGGACCCTCGTCGCGGATGATCTTGCCGAGCCGTTTGGCGTCGTCCTGGGAGATGCCCTGCTTGAGGTCGGTCGAGATCCGGTACTCCTTGCCCGACGCCTGCGGTTCGCCGGTGTCGAGGGCCTTGAGCGAGACACCGCGCTTGACCAGCTTCTCCTTGAACACGTCGAGGACGGCCTTCGCGCGCTCCTCGGTGCTCGCGGCGATCTCGACCTTCTCGCCCGACCACCGGATGGAGGCGCCGACGCCCTTGAAGTCGAAGCGCTGGGAGACCTCCTTGGCCGCCTGGTTCAGCGCGTTGTCGACCTCCTGCCGGTCGACCTTGGAGACGATGTCGAACGACGAGTCCGCCACGGACCTTCCCCTCGCTGCGGCTCCCGGCCACCCGGACCTGGCCCGCGGCGCGGGCACGAGGGGCGCAGCCGTTCGGGGCACCCGGTGCCCGTCGGCTATGCTCCTGCCTCGTCGCGGCGGGTTGCCCGAGTGGCCAAAGGGAGCGGTCTGTAAAACCGTCGGCTCAGCCTACGCAGGTTCGAACCCTGCACCCGCCACGCCCCGTGCGAGGGGGCGCACCTGGATCCAGGTGCGCCCCCTTCGTCGTCTCCGGACCTCTCTCGACCTTTGGACGCCGTCCGCCGCGCTCCGTCGACGTCCTGGGCCCTACGCACCAGCCGCGACCGGTCCGGATCGCTCCGGACTACTCCCGATCAGTCCCTCTGCATCGGTGCGTCAAGGACCACTTGCTCTTTGTCACACGATGTCGGCACTCTCTGCTGGCGCCCGTTCACCCATTGGGATGACACTGGTGCCTGATCGCTCATGATCGTCCGGATTCGCGTCGACCTCGACACGGTCCGTTCTCAACCGCTCGGGAGGTCCTGATGAAGGTTCGTCGCATCGTCGCTCTGCTGCTCGCCGCGCCGCTCGCTGTCGCCATCGCCGCCGCGCCGGCCTCGGCCAAGGCTCACAGCGGTGCCTCGCTCAACGGCGCCTCCCTCAACGGTGCCTCCCTCAACGGTGCGTCGCTCAACGGCGCCTCGCTCAACTGATTCAACGCACCGAGGTGACAGGGGACATGGCTGACGACAGCCGTGCCCCGGTGGTGACTCGCCTTTGGGTTCTCACCATCGGGCTCGCTGTCGTCGCCATGGCCATGCTCGTGCCGTTCGCGGCGGCTTCCCCCCGGCCTGCGTCATGGCTCCTCTGGATCGTGCCCCTGCTGATCGTGGCGTTCTTCGCCGCCGAGGCGCAGCAGGTGCACGTCGAGTTCCGATGGCTCACCTTGTCGGTCTCGCTGTCCGAGGTGCCGCTCATCGTGGGGCTCTTCACCACGTCTCCGACGGTCATCGTCGGGTGCCGCTTCATCGCCTACGCCGTGGTCGCCGTCCGGCGAGGCACGCCCCCTGTCAAGGGCTGCTTCAACAGCGCCGTCTTTGCAGTCGAGGTCGCCCTAGCAGGCGCCATCTTCCATCTCGCCGGTGCGCCCCTTCCGGGGTCAGTTGCGGGCTGGAGCACGGGGTACGCCGCAGCTCTGAGTGCGGCAGTGGCCAGTGGGAGCGCTGTCGCTGCCGCCTTCGCCATCTCGCAGCCGCCCTTCACGCTCAGGGAAGCGCTTGGAGTGGTGGCTCCCACGGTTGCTGCCGCTGTCGCGTCGGCCACGGTCGGCCTCCTGGTCGTCACCCTGGGGGTCGTCGCGCCGGTCAGCCTGATCCCGCTGCTCGTGCTCGTGCTCCTGCTCCTCATCGCTTTCCGCAGGTACGGCGCTCTGCTTGCCGAGCATCGGACCTTGGCGGACGTGCACGAGGTCACGGCCGCGGTGGCCACCTCGCTCGACGACGGCGAGGGGAGCGTCCAACCCGCCCTGCTCGAACAGGTCAGGTCTGTGCTCCGGGCCCGGGCTGCGGTGCTCTGGCTCGCTGACGAAGCCACTGATCTGCTGGTGACCGAGCAGCACGCGCTGATGCGGGAGAGCCCGCTTCCGGATGCGATTCGCACCCGGGCCCTAGCGGGCAGCCCCGTGATGGCTCGCTGGGACGACAGTGATGGCGAGACGAGGCGGGCTCTGCGGCTGCGGGACGCCCGGCAGGTGGTTGCTGTTCCGCTGCTCGTGGGTGACTCCCCGCTCGGCACGCTCGAGGTGCAGGACCGACGAACCGATCTCGCCACCTTCAGCGAGGCCGACCGGGACTTGCTCGGCACCCTCGCGGCGCAGCTCGGCGTCGCCCTGGAGAACCGCCGGCTGCTCGCTCGGCTGCGCCACGAGGCGCAGCACGACCCCCTCACCGGGCTGCCCAACCGGCGCGCCTTCGTGGACCGGCTCGACGCCGACCTCGCACTGCTGCCCCCGGGCGGCCGGATGGCCGTCCTCGTCCTGGACCTGCAGGCCTTCAAAGACGTCAACGACGCGCTCGGGCGCGGGGTGGCCGACCTGCTGCTGGTGGAGGTCGGCGCGCGGGTGCGGGGGGCCGTCGCCGACCCCAGGGCCGTGGCCCGCCTGAGCAGCGACGAGCTCGCCGTGGCCGCCCACGTGCAGGACGCCGAGGAGGCCCGCGCCGTGGCGCTGCGACTGCAGGAGGCGCTGTCCGCCCCCGTCGACGCCGGCGGCGTCGGCGTGCACCTCGGCGCCGTGGTCGGGATCGCGCTCTCGCCGGAGCACGGCCGCGACGCGGTCACGCTGTGCCAGCACGCCGACGTCGCGATGTACGCCGCCAAGGGGACCGGCCGGGGCGTGCTCACCTACACCCCCACGATGGACGCCGGCAGCGTCCGGCGCGTGGGCCTGGTGCCCGAGCTGCGCCGTGCCCTGGCCGGCGAGCCCACCGCCGGCCGGATCGTGCCCTGGTACCAGCCGCAGGTCTCGCTGGAGCGGGCCGAGCTGGTCGGCGTCGAGGCGCTGGTGCGCTGGGAGCACCCGGAGGAGGGCCTGCTGGCGGCCGGTGAGTTCGTGCCGCTGGCCGAGCGCACCGGGCTCATCGGCCGGCTCACCACCAGCGTGCTGGAGGCCTCGCTGGCCGCCCTGCGGCGGTGGGTCGACGCCGGCCACACCTTCGGCGTCAGCGTGAACGTGTCGGTGCGGAGCCTGCTCGACCCCGGCTTCGCCGACGAGGTCACCCACGCCATCGCCGCCGCCGGGGTGCCGGCCCACCTGGTCACCCTGGAGATCACCGAGACCGGCGTCATCAGCGACCTGGCCCGCACCGTGCCGGTGCTCACCGCGCTGCGCTCGCTCGGGGTCCGGCTGTCCGTCGACGACTTCGGCACCGGCCAGTCCTCGCTCACCTACCTGCGCCGGCTGCCGGTCTCCGAGGTGAAGGTGGACCGCTCGTTCGTGGCCGGGCTGGTGCACGAGCCGGGCGACCTCGCCGTCGTGCGCGCCGTCGTCGACCTGTCCCGCCCGCTGGGGCTCACCGTGGTGGCCGAGGGCGTGGAGACCGAGGAGGCGCGCGAGCTGCTGCGCGAGGTCGGCTGCACGGTGGCCCAGGGCTACCTGCTCAGCCGGCCCCTCACCGCCGAGGACCTCGAGCGCTGGATGCAGCGGCGGACCGTGTCCGTGCCGGGCTCCGGGGGCGGCCGCTCGCGCCGGTTGCGGGTGGTCTCCTGACCTTCATCCCGGCTGCCGCCGGCGGCCGCACCGCGGTTCGCGAGGCACCCTCCGGGTCGTGTACTCTCAGACCCCGCTCGCCCCAATAGCTCAGTCGGCAGAGCGTCTCCATGGTAAGGAGAAGGTCTACGGTTCGATTCCGTATTGGGGCTCTGCTGGAGCGGCCCGCCTGCTAGGACAGCGGGTGGGCCGCTTCGCTTGGCGGTGTAGCTCAGTTGGCAGAGCAAGCGGCTCATAATCGCTGTGTCGCCGGTTCAAGTCCGGCCACCGCTACCAAGCCCGCCCTCCGCTCCCAGGCGGCGGTCGGGTCGCTCCACCAGCCAGAACAGCCCGCCGGAAGCCGGCGCGGCTCCCGACAAGGCGAGGAAGGCTCCCCGTGGCCAAGAACGACGTCCGTCCGAAGATCACTCTGGCTTGCGTGGAGTGCAAGGAGCGGAACTACATCACCCGCAAGAACCGCCGCAACGACCCGGACCGCATCGAGCTGATGAAGTTCTGCCCCCGGGAGCGCAAGCACACGATGCACCGCGAGACCCGCTAGTCAGGTCCGCCAGATCGTCCTCGAGGCCGTCCCCGCCCAGCGCGGGGGCGGCCTCGTCGCGTCTGCGGCGGCCGGTTCGCTACCGTCCGCCTGAGGCCACCGCCGCGACCAGAGCCGAGCAGAAGGAGCAGCGCATGCCGGTCAACCCCGCGCACGCCGGGCGCACCTATCCGCCCACCCCGCCCTACGAGGTGGGCCGGGAGAAGCTGCGCGAGTTCGCCGCGGCCGTGGGCGAGACCAGCCCGGCCTGCCACGACGTCGACGCCGCCCGTGCCCTCGGCCACCGCGACCTGATCGCCGCGCCCACCTTCGCGATCGTGCTCGCCCAGCGCGCCGACGCCGCGGTGATCACCGACCCGGAGGTCGGCATCGACTTCTCCCGGGTGGTCCACGGCGAGCAGCGCTTCGCCTACTCCCGCCCGATCACCGCCGGCGACGTCCTCACCTGCACCACCACGATCGCCTCGGTCCGCAGCGCCGGCGGCCACGACATGGTCACCACCCGGGGCGAGATCGCCACCGTGGACGGCGAGCACGTCTGCACCGCCACCTCCACGATCGTCGTGCGGGGAGAGGGGGCCTGATGGGCACGAATGTCCGCTGGGACGACGTCGAGGTCGGCACCGAGCTGCCGCCGCTGTCCATCCCGCTGCACCGCGGCGACCTGGTCCGCTACGCCGGCGCCTCGGGCGACTTCAACCCCATCCACTGGAACGAGCGGTTCGCCAAGGCCGTCGGCCTGCCCGACGTCATCGCCCACGGCATGCTCACGATGGGCGTCGCCGTCCGCGTGGTCACCGCCTGGTGCGGCGACCCGGGCGCGGTGGTCGAGTACGGCGTCCGGTTCACCAAGCCGGTCGTCGTGCCCGACGACGTCGAGGGCTCGGGCGGCGCGGTCGTGGAGGTCTCCGGCAAGGTCGCCGAGAAGCTCGACGGCGGCCGGGTGCGCGTCGACCTCACCGCCACCAGCGAGGGCGCCAAGGTGCTCGGCCAGGCCCGCGCCGTCGTGCAGCTGGCCTGACGCCGCTACGTAGGGTTGGTCGGGTGCACGAGGAGACGGACGTCCCGCTGTCCGGGCTGACCACGCTGCGGCTGGGCGGCTCGGCCCGCCGGCTGGTCACGGTCACCACCCAGGCCGAGCTGGTCGACGTCGTCCGCACGGCTGACGAGGCGGGCGAGCCGCTGCTGGTCCTGGGCGGGGGCAGCAACCTGGTGGTCGCCGACGCCGGCTTCGACGGCACCGTGGTCCGCATCGCGACCCGGGGCGTGCGGGTGGAGCAGGTCGACGCCTGCGGCGGGTCGAACATCGTGGTCGAGGCCGGCGAGCCGTGGGACGACCTGGTCGCCCGCACGGTGGCCGAGGGCTGGGCCGGAGTGGAGGCGCTGTCCGGGATCCCGGGCAGCACCGGCGCCACGCCGGTGCAGAACGTCGGCGCCTACGGCCAGGAGGTCGCCCAGGTCGTCAGCCGGGTGCGCACCTGGGACCGCAAGGACGCGGCGCTGCGCACCTTCGCCGCCGCCGACTGCGGCTTCGCCTACCGCCACTCCCGCTTCAAGGCCGAGCGCCTGCCCGACGGCACCGGCCGCTACGTCGTCCTCGACGTCGGCTTCCAGCTGCGCCTCGCGGACCGGTCCGAGCCGGTGGCCTACGCCGAGCTGGCCCGCGCCCTGAGCGTGCAGGTCGGCGACCGCGCGCCGCTCGCCGCGGTCCGCGACACGGTGCTGGCCCTGCGCCGCGGCAAGGGCATGGTCCTCGACGACGCCGACCCGGACACCTGGAGCGCCGGCTCGTTCTTCACCAACCCGCTGCTCACCCCCGAGCAGGCCGCCGCCCTGCCCGCCGACGCCCCCCGCTGGCCGGCCGGCGAGGGCCTGGTCAAGACCAGCGCCGCCTGGCTCATCGAGCGCGCCGGCTTCACGCGCGGCCACGGGACGGGCGCGGCCACCCTCTCCACCAAGCACACCCTCGCCCTGACCAACCGCGGCACCGCCACCACCGGCGACCTGCTCGCCCTGGCCCGCGAGGTCCGCGACGGCGTCCGCGCCCGCTTCGGCGTCGAGCTCGTCAACGAGCCGGTCCTGGTCGGCGCCACCCTCTAGGTCCGGCTGCCAACGATCACGGCCCCGTGGTCCTTTGCCGCCGCCCCCGCGTAATTCCGCGCGGGCGGCGACAACGTGGCGGGGGAGGCGGCGTCGGCTCAGCGCGGGGAGGCTGGCGCCGGCCGCTCACGGCTCGTGCGTGCTGAAAGGCGCTGGTGACGGGAGCCGCCGGGCAGCGGGTCGCCTCAGGCGGCCGGCTGCAGTCCGGAAGCGCGAAGCGGATCACATGGGTGGACCACCGCTACGCATAGATGCCTATCGGAGGTCCACCCATCGATGATCTTGGCGGCCGGAACCGTCGCCCGGCCGGCCGAAGCGCGCCGCCGCCCACCGCCCCCGTCACCAGCGCCGTTGACCGTTAACGACGGATCCGCCGGCGGCCTCGGCACCGCGCCGTCCCTACGCCACCGCCCCGTCCTCGACGTCGGAGCGGGCGGAGCCGACCCACGCCTCCACCCCCGCCAGCAACCTCTCCCGCACGTCCGACGGCGCCCGCGACGCCAGCACCGACCCGCGCGCCAGTTGCGCCAGCCCGGCGTCGGGGATCCCGTGCACCGTCCGCGCCGCCGAGTACTGCGCCGCGAGCCGGCTGCCGAACAGCAGGGGGTCGTCGGCGCCCAGCGCGATCCGCGCGCCGGCGTAGAGCAGGGTCCGCAGCGGCACCTCCGCGGGCGTCTCGTAGACCCCCAGCGACACGTTCGACGCCGGGCACACCTCCAGCCCGACCTGCTGCTCGACCACCCGCTCGAGCAGCCACGGGTCCTCGACCACCCGCACCCCGTGCCCGAGCCGCTCGGCCCCCAGCACGTCCAGGCAGGTGCGCACGCTCTCCGGCCCGCGCAGCTCGCCGCCGTGCGGGTCGCTGAGCAGCCCCGCCCGGCGGGCGATCGCGAACGCCCGCTCGAACTCCTCGGTGCGCCCGCGGCGCTCGTCGTTGGACAGCCCGAAGCCGACGACCCCGCGGTCGGCGTACTGCGCCGCGATGACATGGAGGCCGAGGCGATGGTGTCGGCCGACCGGTCATGGGTGCCTCCCTCAGCTCGACCCTGCCGTCCGGACGCACCGGCTCGCAGGGCCAATGGTCCCGCCCCCGGTTTGGTCGCGGGAGGACCCTGCCCGTACCCTCGACTTAGGTGAGCCTCACCTAAGTTGCCTCACCGGACAACCCCCTGTCCCGCCGTCGTGAGAGAGAGTGCCGTGCGCCTGCGTCCCGTCCCTGCCCGTCAGCGAGCCTCCCGCCGTCCCGGCCTGCGCCTGGCCGCCGCCGTGGCGTCCGTCGCCGCGGCCAGCCTCGTGCTCGCCGCCTGCGGTGGCGGCAGCACCGGTGCGGCGTCCGGCGGTGACAAGCCCACGCTGACGCTCTACAACGCCCAGCACGAGGACCTCATGAAGCTCATGGTCGACGGCTTCACGAAGGAGACCGGCATCAAGGTGCAGATGCGCAACGGTGAGGACTTCGAGCTCGCCAACCAGCTGGTGCAGGAGGGTTCCGCCTCGCCGGCCGACGCGTTCGTCACCGAGAACTCGCCGGCCATGACCCTCGTCGACGGCAAGGGCCTGTTCGCCACGGTCGGTTCCGAGGCGCTGTCGAACGTGCCGGCCCGCTACACGCCGTCCGACAAGAAGTGGGTCGGGTTCGCCGCGCGGTCCACGGTGCTGGCCTACAACCCGACGAAGGTCGCGGACGGCGACCTGCCGGCCTCGCTGCTCGACCTCGCCGACCCGCGGTGGAAGGGCAAGCTCGGCATCGCGGCCGGCGGCGCCGACTTCCAGGCCATCGTGAGCGCCGTGCTGGCCCTCAAGGGCGAACAGGCCACCGAGCAGTGGCTCAAGGGCCTGAAGGACAACGCGAAGGTCTACCAGGGCAACGGCGCGGTGATGCGGGCGGTGAACTCCGGCGAGATCGCGGCCGGCGTCATCTACCACTACTACTGGTACAAGGACCAGGCCGAGGCCGGCGACAACAGCAAGAACGTCAAGCTGCACTTCTTCGGCCACCAGGACCCCGGCGCCTTCGTCAGCGTCTCGGGCGCCGGGGTGCTGAAGTCCAGCAAGCACCAGGACGAGGCGCAGCAGCTCGTCGCGTTCCTCACCTCCGAGAAGGGGCAGAAGATCCTCGCCGACAGCGATGCGCTCGAGTACACCGTGGGCAGCGGTGTCCCCGCCAACCCCGCGCTGCCGCCGCTCAAGAGCCTGGACGCGCCCGAGGTCGACGTGGCGTCCCTCAACGGGCCGAAGGTGGTCGACCTGATGCGCCAGGCGGGCCTGCTCTGAGCGCCTCCCTCCCCGCGATCGACGCGCCGTCCGCCCCGGTGAGGGGGCGCGCGGCGCGTCGGCGCGCCGAGGCGCGGGGACGCCGGCCGCCGGCCCTCGTGCTCGGCCTGTCGCTGCCGGTGCTCGCGCTGGCCCTCGTGCCGCTCGTGTTCGTGGTCGTCTACGCCGTGAGCACCGGCTGGGACGAGGCCTGGCGCCTGCTCGTGCGGCCGCGGGTGGGCGAGCTGCTCGTCAACACCGTGCGGCTGGTGGTGGGCGGCGTCGTCGCCTCGGCGGTGATCGGGACGGCGGCCGCCTGGCTCGTCGAGCGCACCCACCTGCCCGGGCGCCGGCTCTGGAACGCGCTGCTCGTCGCGCCCCTCGCGGTGCCCGCCTTCGTCAACAGCTACGGCTGGGTGTCGCTGACCTCCAAGGTCGAGGGGTACGCCGGCGCCGTGCTGATCGTGACGATGTCGTACTTCCCGCTGGTCTACCTGCCGGTCGCGGCCACCCTGCGCGGCCTCGACCCGGCGCTGGAGGAGACCGCGGCGGCCCTCGGCCACGGCCGCTGGCGCACCTTCTGGCGGGTCGTCCTGCCGCAGCTGCGCCCCGGCCTGCTCGGCGGCTCGCTGCTCGTCGGCCTGCACCTGCTGGCCGAGTTCGGTGCCCTGCAGCTGCTGCGGTTCCCGACCTTCACCACGGCCATCTACGACCAGTACCGCTCGTCGTTCAACGGCCCGGCCGCCAACATGCTCGCCGGCGTGCTCGTGCTGTGCTGCCTGGTGCTGCTGGTCGGCGAGCAGCGGGCTCGTGGCCACGCCCGCCTGGCCCGGGTCGGCAGCGGCGCCCGCCGGCAGATCGAGCGGGTGCGGCTCGGCCGCTGGCTCCCGCTGGCGCTGGTCGGCCTGGCGCTGCTCGCTGTGCTGGCCCTCGGCGTGCCGGTGGCGAGCCTGGTGCACTGGCTGGTGTCGGGCTCGTCCACCGCCTTCCCGGTGGGATCGCTGGTGTCGACGACCGCGACCTCCCTCGCGCTCGGTGCCGTGGCCGCCGCCCTCACGGTGGGGGCCGCGCTCCCGGTGGCCTGGCTCGCCGTCCGCTACCCGCGGTGGACCACCACGCTCATCGAGCGCGGCACCTACACCGCCAACGCACTGCCGGGCATCGTCGTCGCGCTCGCGCTGGTCACCGTGGCGATCCGGTTCGCGCAGCCGGTGTACCAGACCACGCTGCTGCTCGTGCTGGCCTACGTGACGATGTTCCTACCGCGGGGGGTCGTCAGCGCACGGGCCGCGATCGTGCAGGCGCCGCCGATCCTCGATGACGTCGCGCACTCCCTCGGCGTCAGCCGGTGGGGCACGTTCCGCCGGGTCTCGCTGCCGCTGATCGCTCCGGGGCTGGGCGTCGGTGCGGCCCTGGTGTTCATCGCCGTGGCCACCGAGCTGACCGCCACGCTGCTGCTGTCGCCGATCGGCACGCAGACCCTCGCGACCCAGTTCTGGAGCAACAGCAGCAGCATCGCGTACGGTGCGGCGGCGCCCTACGCCGCGATGATGATCCTCATCTCGCTGCCGGCGACGTTCCTGCTCACCCGCGAGGCCCGGAGGTCGTCCACCGCATGATGTCGGTCACCGTGCACGGCCTGCAGAAGAGCTTCGACGACCTGCCGGTGCTCGTCGGCGTCGACCTCGAGGTCGGCCAGGCGAGCACCACGGCGGTGCTCGGCCCGTCGGGCTGCGGCAAGACCACCCTGCTGCGCCTGATCGCGGGCTTCCTGCGTCCGGACGCCGGCATGATCCGGCTGGGCGGCGAGCTGGTGGCCGACCCCACGACGTCCGTGCCCACTGCGCGCCGCCGGGTCGGGTACGTCGCCCAGGAGGGCGCGCTGTTCCCGCACCTCGACGTCACGCGCAACATCACCTTCGGCCTCGACCGCCGCGCGCGCCGCTCGGGGCGCTCGGGGCGCCGGGTCGAGGAGCTGCTCGAGCTCGTCGGCCTGCCCGCAGGGGTGGCGCGCCGCTTCCCGCACGAGCTCTCGGGAGGGCAGCAGCAGCGGGTCGCGGTGGCCCGAGCGCTCGCACCCGAGCCGCGCGTGGTGCTCCTCGACGAGCCGTTCTCCTCCCTCGACGCGGGCCTGCGCGAGGAGACCGGGCGCGCGGTGATCCAGGCGCTGCAGGCGTCCGGCGCTACCGCGATCCTCGTCACCCACGACCAGGACGAGGCGCTCTCCCTCGCCGACCAGGTGGCCGTGATGCGCGCCGGCCGGGTGGCGCAGGTGGGCACGCCCCGCGAGGTCTACGAGGTGCCGGTCGACCGGGGCGTGGCCGAGTTCGTGGGCGCGGCCGTGGTGCTGCCGGCTGCGGTCGCGGGCGCCACCGCCAGCTCGGTGCTCGGCGACCTGCCGCTCACCGGCGAGCTGCGCGACGGCGACGGCCTGGTGCTCGTTCGCCCCGAGCAGATCGCGCTCGCGTCGGCCGAGTCGGCGCCGCTGCGGGCGCGCGTGGTCGAGGTCGGTTACCACGGGCACGACGCCTCGGTGCGCCTGCGCCTCGAGCCGGCCGACGTCGAGGTGCTCGCGCGGCTCGCGGGCAGCGTCGCGCCGTCGGTCGGTGAGCTCGTGGGGGTCAGCGTGCACGGGCCCGCCCGTCTGCTCTGACCTGCGCTCGCCACTAGCCTGGGCGTCGCCCTCGCCCAGCCCGACGAATCGGACCCCCTGATGCTGCGCCCCATGCTGCTCGGCAAGATCCACCGCGCCACGGTCACCGAGGCCGACCTGCACTAGTCGGCTCGCTGACGCTCGACGCCGACCTGCTCGACGCCGCCGGGCTGCTGCCGGGCCAGCAGGTCGACGTCGTCGACGTGACGAACGGGTCGCGGCTCACGACCGTACGTGATCGAAGGCGAGCGCGGCAGCGGCGTCGTGTGCGTCAACGGCGCGGCCGCTCACCTCGTGCACCCCGGTGACGTCGTCATCGTCATCGCCTACGGGCTGCTCGACGACGCCGAGGCGCGCGAGCGGGCGCCGCAGGTCGTGTTCGTCGACGAGGCCAACCAGATCGTCGAGCGCGGCACCGACCCCGCCGCCGTCCCCGCCGGGTACGGCCTGCGCACCTCGGGCGCGCTCGTGTGAGGGCGTTCCTCGACGCCGAGGCCCGGCGGCTGCTGCGGTTCGCCGAGGGCGCCGTCGACCCGCGCGGCGGCTTCGGCTGGCTGGACGACGACGGCCGGCTCGACCCCTCCCAGCCGCTGCACCTGTGGGTCAACGCGCGCCTGACCCACGTGTTCGGCCTCGGCGAGCTGCTCGACGTCCCGGGCGCCGGTGCGCTCTGCGACCGCGGCCTGGAGGCGCTCACCGGCCTGCTGCACGACGACGAGCACGGCGGGTGGTGGTCGGCGGTCGACGCCGACGGCGCACCCACCCGCACCCGCAAGAGCGCCTACGACCACGCCTTCGTGCTGCTCGCCGCCACCACCGCCGTCCAGGCCGGGCGGCCGGGCGCCGAGCCGTTGCTGCGGCAGGTGATCGACGTCATCGAGCAGCACTTCTGGGACGACGACGCCGGCGCCTCACGCGGACCGTGGCGCCCGGATCAGTCGCGCGCCTCGCCCAGCAGCCGCTGGATGCGGGAGACGCCCTCGACCAGGTCGTCGTCGCCGAGGGCGTAGGACAGCCGCAGGTAGCCGGGGGTGCCGAACGCCTCGCCCGGCACGACCGCCACCTCGGCCTCGTCCAGGATCAGCGTGGCCAGCTCCGCCGACGACGTCGGCCGCTGCCCACGGATCTCCTTGCCCAGCAGGCCCTTCACCGACGGGTAGGCGTAGAAGGCGCCCTCCGGCGTCGGGCACACCACGCCGGGGATCTCGGACAGCATCCGCACGATCGTCTGCCGGCGCCGGTCGAACGCCTCGCGCATCCGCGCCACCGCGGACAGGTCGCCCGAGACGGCCGCCAGCGCCGCCATCTGGGACACGTTGGCGACGTTGCTGGTGGCGTGCGACTGCAGGTTGGCGGCCGCCTTGACGACGTCGACCGGCCCCACCAGCCAGCCCACCCGCCAGCCGGTCATCGCGTAGGTCTTGGCCACGCCGTTGAGCACGACGCACCGGTCCGCGAGCTCGGGCACCAGGGTCGGGATGCTGGTGAACTCGGCGTCGCCGTAGACCAGGTGCTCGTAGATCTCGTCGGTGACGACCCACAGCCCGTGCTCGGCCGCCCACCGGCCGATGGCCTCCACCTGCTCGGGCGGGTAGACCGCGCCGGTCGGGTTGGACGGGGAGACGAAGAGGAGCACCTTGGTGCGCTCGGTGCGGGCGGCCTCGAGCTGGTCGACCGACACCAGGTAGCCGGTGGTCTCGTCGGCCACGACGTCGACCGGCACGCCGCCGGCCAGCCGGATCGCCTCCGGGTAGGTGGTCCAGTACGGCGTGGGCACGAGCACCTCGTCGCCCGGGTCGAGCAGGGTGGCGAAGGCCTCGTAGACGGCCTGCTTGCCGCCGTTGGTGATGAGGACCTGCGCGGCGCTGACGTCGTAGCCGGAGTCGCGCTTGGTCTTGGCCGCCACCGCCTCGCGCAGCTCGGGCAGCCCGGCGGCGGGGGTGTAGCGGTGGAAGCGGGGGTCGCGGCAGGCGGCCACGGCGGCCTCGACCACGTAGTCCGGCGTCGGGAAGTCCGGCTCGCCGGCGCCGAAGCCGATGACGGGGCGGCCGGCGGCCTTGAGCGCCTTGGCCTTCGCGTCCACGGCCAGCGTGGCCGACTCGGAGATGGCCGCGATGCGGCGGGAGATCCGCGGGAGCTCGTTCGTCATGCCCTCCATCGTCCCAGGCCAGGGTGCCCTGGCGCCCGTCGCGTCCGGGGTGCGGACGGCGACCCGTGGGACGGCCGCCGGCGCTGCCGCACGGGGGCCGGTTCCAGCAGCGGTTCGACCTGCTCCCGGCCAGCCCCTACACTGACGGTCGGCGTGGACCGCCTGCGCCAGCGCGCCCGCACTTCCCGAGGGGGAGCGAGGGTGGCTGGCACCGGTCGGCGAGCGCCGAAGGGTCGTAGCTCAATTGGTAGAGTCCCGGTCTCCAAAACCGGTGGTTGGGGGTTCGAGTCCCTCCGGCCCTGCGACGACGGGCCCGGCGCCCCGCCGGTGCCCGTCACGTCGGCCCCGCACCCGCGGGGCCGCAGACGCACGCATCGAGCTGGCAGTGCCAGAGCTGGTAGCCCCAGCAGGGATCGGGTGAGGGCATGACGGAGACCCGCGACACCACCGCGGCTCCCGAGCGCGAGCGCGGCGCGTCCCGCCGCGGCGGCAGCGCCTCCCCCCTCGCCCGGCTCTCGCTCTTCTACCGGCAGATCGTCGCCGAGCTGCGCAAGGTGATCTGGCCCACGCGCAAGGAGCTGGTCACCTACACCAGCGTCGTCGTCGTGTTCGTCTGCATCGTCATCGCCTACGTGTCGCTGCTCGACTTCGGCTTCGGCCAGGCCGTGCTCCACATCTTCGGCTGACCCGGCGGTCGGCGGGCCGCGCCCGGCACCGACCGCTCGTCCTGAGAACCGCCCGTCCGACCGCCCGCCAGGAAGAGGCCCACACCGTGTCCGAGACCCCGCTGTCGCCCGACGAGACCGTCGAGGAGACCGCCGACCTCGCCGGCGAGCGCGAGGCCGGGGTGGTCGAGGAGCGCGAGGAGTCCGAGGAGCTCGGCGCAGAGGTCACCAGCGAGCAGGGCGAGGAGGTCGACCTCGGCAGCTCCGACGACGCCGAGGTGGCCGAGGACGCCGGCGAGGACGACTACGACCCGGCCGACGTCCGGGCCGCACAGGCCGGCGAGGACCTCACCGCCGGCGAGCCCTACGAGGAGCCGGCCAACGCCGTCGTCGAGCCCGCCGCGCCGTCGGAGGAGGACACCGGCGACAGCATCGAGGAGTTCCGGGCGGCCCTGCGCCGGGCCCCGGGCGACTGGTACGTCGTGCACACCTACGCCGGCTACGAGAACCGGGTGCGCACCAACCTCGAGACGCGGATCCAGACCCTCAACATGGAGGACTTCATCTTCCAGATCGAGGTCCCGCAGCGCGAGGAGACCGTGATCAAGAACGGTCAGCGCAAGCAGGTCAAGGCCAACGTGCTGCCCGGCTACGTGCTGGTGCGCATGGAGCTCACCGACGAGTCCTGGTCGGCGGTGCGCAACACCCCCGGCGTCACCGGCTTCGTCGGGCACACCCACCGGCCCAGCCCGCTGTCCATCGACGAGGTCATGAAGTTCCTGGCCCCCGAGGTGGAGGAGAAGGGCGCCGAGAAGCCCGAGATCCGCGTCGCCGACTTCGAGGTGGGCGAGTCGGTCACCGTCATGGACGGGCCGTTCGCCACCCTCCCGGCGACGATCAACGAGATCAACCCCGACGCGCAGAAGCTCAAGGTGCTCGTCTCGATCTTCGGCCGGGAGACCCCGGTCGAGCTGTCGTTCTCCCAGGTCCAGAAGATCTGAGAGAACGCCGGCAAGCCTGTCGCAGACGTCACGCGGGGCGCGTGACGTCTGCGATGTCATGAAGGACCCGAACCAGAAGGACGGCGAGGAATGCCTCCCAAGAAGAAGCTGTCAGCGATCATCAAGCTGCAGATCAAGGCCGGCGCCGCGACGCCGGCGCCGCCGGTCGGCCCCGCGCTGGGTCAGCACGGCGTCAACATCATGGAGTTCTGCAAGGCCTACAACGCGGCCACCGAGGCCGACCGTGGCCAGATCGTGCCGGTCGAGATCTCGGTCTACGAGGACCGCTCGTTCACCTTCGTCACCAAGACCCCGCCCGCGGCCCGGCTCATCCTGGCCGCTGCTGGTCTGCAGAAGGGCTCGAGCACCCCGCACACGACCAAGGTCGGCAAGCTCACCCGCGACCAGGTCCGGGAGATCGCGCAGACCAAGATGCCCGACCTCAACGCCAACGACCTCGACGCCGCCGAGAAGATCATCGCCGGCACCGCCCGCCAGATGGGCATCACCGTCGAGGGCTGAGCGCCCCGACGCCCCAGCACGGCATCCGGCAACACCCCCAGTGGGAGGGCCAGGCGCTGGCCCGTCACCACGACTCCCGTTCTGCAAGGAGCAGCACATGAAGCGCAGCAAGGCCTACAACGCCGCGGTCGCCAAGGTCGACCTGGACAGCCTCTACTCGCCCCTCGACGCCGTCCGCCTGGCCCGCGAGACCTCCACCACGAAGTACGACGCGACCGTCGAGGTCGCCCTGCGCCTGGGTGTGGACCCGCGCAAGGCCGACCAGATGGTCCGCGGCACGGTGAACCTGCCGCACGGCACCGGCAAGACCGCTCGGGTCCTGGTCTTCGCCACCGGTGAGCGTGCCGAGCAGGCCCGCGCCGCAGGCGCCGACATCGTGGGCGCCGACGAGCTCATCGACGAGGTGGCCGGCGGTCGCCTCGACTTCGACGCCGTCGTCGCCACCCCCGACCTCATGGGCAAGGTCGGCCGCCTCGGCCGCGTCCTCGGCCCGCGTGGTCTCATGCCCAACCCGAAGACCGGCACGGTGACCGCCGACGTCGCCAAGGCCGTCTCGGACATCAAGGGCGGCAAGATCGAGTTCCGCGTCGACCGGCACTCGAACCTGCACTTCATCATCGGCAAGACCTCGTTCTCCGACGAGGCGCTGGTGGAGAACTACGCCGCCGCCATCGACGAGGTGCTCCGGCTCAAGCCGTCCGCCGCCAAGGGCCGCTACGTCAAGAAGGCGACCCTCACCACGACGATGGGTCCGGGCATCCCGCTCGACCCGAACAAGACCCGCAACCTCATGGAGGAGTCCGCGGCCGCCGAGGCCTGAGGCTCTCCAGGACGACGAGCTCTGCACCGAGGGGCGCCCTCACCCGTGGCGGGTGGGGGCGCCCCTCGCGTATGTGGTGCTGTGCTCGAGCGCGCCGGCGGCCTCCTCGTGCACGGTCAACGGCGCTGGTGACGGGGGAGGTGGGGCGCAGCGCGGCTCCGGCGGCCCGGTGCGGTCGCCTGGGTGTCACACCCAAAGGCGGAGATGCGGAGCGGTGGGGCACC
>JBQCHF010000156.1:0-13826 GCA_051954955.1 Motilibacteraceae bacterium | reverse complement strand
TGCGTCGTGCGGTCTGCGGGTGGTTGTGGGGGGGGGGGGGGCCGGGTGGGGGGGCGAATAGGGCCGGGGGCCCCCCCCCCAACCCCCAGCAACCCCGCGCGGCGCGGGGGGGAGCGGCGGGGGGGGGGGGGGGGGGGGGGTGGGGGGGGGGGGCCCCTTGGTGTCCCTCCCGGCGCGCCCGCCGCCCCCCCCCCCCCACTACCTCGACGACCGCGTGCGAGCCGGGGACTCAGGCGGACTTGCGGGTGGCCGCCTTCTTGGTCGCGGTCTTCTTCGCCGTCGTGGTCTTCGCCGTCGTGGTCTTCGCCGCCGGTGCCTTCGTCGCGGTGGCCTTCTTCGCCGGCGCCTTGCCCGTGCCGGCCGCCTTCGTGCCCGCCGCCTTCGTCGCTGCCTTCCTGGCCGGCGTCTTCTTCGCCGCCCGCGCCGTGGCGTCGTCGTCAGCGACCGCGGGGGTGCGGCGCCGGGTGGGCTTGGCGGGCTCGGCAGCGGCCTCGGGCTCGCTGGCACCGGCAGCACGCCGGGCCTTGGCCGCGTCCACGCTCGCCCGCAGCGCAGCCATCAGGTCGACGACGTTGCCCTCGGTCGCGGCGGGTGCGCCCGGCGTCTCCACCTGGCCGCCGGTCACCTTGGCCTCGATGAGCTCCTCGAGGGCGTGCCGGTACTCGTCGGTGAACTGCTCGGGCTCGAAGTCCCCGGTGAGGGTCTCGATGTAGGACTCGGCCATCGCGATCTCCTGGTCGCGCACCGTGATGTCCTCGTCCGGTGCGATGCCGGAGGCGTCGCGCACCTCGTCCGGCCACAGCAGCGTCTGCAGCACGAGGACGTCGCCGCGCACCCGCAGCGCGGCCAGCTGCTCCCGGTTGCGCAGGGCCACCTTGACCACCGCGGCGCGACCGGTGCTCTCCAGCGCGTCGCGCAGCAGGACGTAGGGCTTAGCGCCCGGCCCCTCCGCCGACACGTAGTAGGACTTCTGCACCATCAGCGGATCGACCTGGTCAACCGGGATGAACTGCAGGACGTCGATGGCCTTGCTCGAGGGCAGCGGCAGGGAGTCGAAGTCGATCTTCTCCAGGATCACCATCTGGCCGTCGGGCATCTCGTAGCCCTTGGCGATGTCGCCGTAGGACACCTCCTCGCCGTCGGCCTCGCACACCCGGCGGTAGCGGATCCGGCCGCCGTCCTCGCGGTGCACCTGGCGGAAGGAGACGTCGCGCTCCTCCGTGGCGGAGTAGAGGCGCACGGGGATCGACACCAGCCCGAAGCTGACGGTCCCCTTCCAGATCGTCTGCATGGGGCCAGTGTTGCCCGAGCGGCCGTTCGAGGAAACTGGATCGCGGGTAGGGGCGGGCCCGCCGGGGCCGCCGGCAGGGTCGGGAGGAGCGATGTGGCCACGCAGAAGACCACGGTCGAGGTCGACGGCCGCACCCTCGCGCTGTCCAACCTGACCAAGGTGCTCTACCCGGCCACCGGGTTCACCAAGGGCGAGGTGGTCGACTACTACGTGCGCATCGCCCCGGTGCTGCTGCCGCACCTCGCCGGCCGGCCGCTCACCCGCAAGCGCTACCCCGACGGCGTGGAGGGCGGCGCCTTCTTCGAGAAGAACGCCCCGTCGCACACCCCGGACTGGGTGCGCACCGTCCGGCTGCCCAGCCCGGGCAGCACGAAGAACCGCGACACCATCGACTACGTCGTGGTCGAGGAGCTGGCGGCGCTGGTGTGGCTGGCCAACCTGGCCGCGCTGGAGCTGCACGTGCCGCAGTGGACGGTGGGCCCGCGCGGCGGCGCGCACGGGGCCGACCTGTTGGTCCTCGACCTCGACCCTGGCGCCCCGGCCACCGTGGTCGAGTGCGCGCAGGTGGCGCTGCTGCTGCGCGAGGTGCTGGCGGAGGACGGCGTCCAGGCGTGGGCCAAGACGTCGGGCTCGAAGGGGCTGCAGCTCTACGTCCCGGTGCAGGAGGTGCCGTGGGAGCGCACTCACGCCTACGCCCGGTCGTTGGCCGAGCGGCTGGAGAACGAGCACCCGGACCTGGTGGTCTCGCGGATGACCAAGGCGCTGCGCCCGGGCAAGGTGCTGGTGGACTGGTCGCAGAACAACGGGGCCAAGACGACCGTGGCGCCCTACTCCCTGCGCGCCCGCGAGGAGCCGACGGTGAGCACCCCGGTCACCTGGGACGAGGTGGCGGCGGTGGCGGGAGGCGGTGATGCGGACCAGCTGCGCTTCCGGGCCGTCGACGTCCTGGAGCGGGTCGAGCGCCACGGCGACCTGCTCGCCCCGCTGCTGGAGCTGCGCCAGCCCTTCCCGTCCGCCTGACCTCGCCCGTGAGCCCGCCCGGCTGGCAATGGTCACGTTAACGTGACCATTGGTCGCCTACCTCCGTGAATTCACGGCGCAGAGCGACCATTCTCGGGGGAAGTGCGGGCGGACGGAGAGCCACCGCGTGTGGGAGGCATGGATGGGCATCGGCGTGCAGGTCGTCTTCGACTGCGCGGACCCCGCGGAGATGACCCGCTTCTGGTCGGTGGCGCTGGGCTACGTCGAGCAGCCGCCGCCGGAGGGCTTCGCAAGCTGGGACGCGTTCCTGGAGGCCATCGGAGTGCGGGCGGAGGAGCGCGGCTCCAAGGGGGCCATCGTCGACCCCGACGGCGCCGGCCCGCGCGTGTTCTTCCAGAAGGTGCCCGAGGGCAAGGTGGTCAAGAACCGCGTGCACCTCGACGTCAACGCCGGCGCCGGCGCGCCCGACGACGCCGCCCGCGCGGCCGCGGTCGACGCCCATCTCGAGCGGTGCGTCGCCGCCGGTGCCACCGTGCTGCGGCGCGAGGACAGCGACCTCGGCCGCTGGGTGGTCCTCACCGACCCGGAGGGCAACGAGTTCTGCGTGCAGTGAGCCGTCGCCAGCGGGTCGGCGGAGGTGGCGGGCGCGGGCGGCGATAGCGTCGGCCGCGTGACGCCGTCAGGTGCCCGCGAGCACGCGGTCGAGGTCCTCTGCGCCGACGCCCTCGCCCCGATCGTCGACCTGGTGGCCTGGCCCGAGGGGGAAGGGTCGGAGCGCACCGTCGTCGTCGCCAACTCCGCGGGCGCCGCGCGCCTGGCCGCGGACGGCAGCTCGCAGCCGCTGCACGGGCGCGACCCGGTGGCCGTGCGGGACCCGATGGCCCGCACCGACCACGCCGAGATCGTCGCCGACCCGCGCCCGGTCAATGCCGACAACGCCTACCCGCTGGCCGGCCCGCGGCTGCTGTCGCTCTTCGCCGACGCCGGCCGCGCGCCGGACCTCGTCGTCGTGCACACCCCGGCGCACTACTTCCCCGAGCAGGGCGGGCATCTCGGCGAGCACGGCTCGCTGGACGCCGGGCAGTCCCGCGCCCCGTTCCTGCTCAGCGGGGCCGGGGTCGAGCGGGCCGGCGTGGTGGAGGACTGGGGCCGGGTCGTCGACGTCGGCCCGACGCTGGCCTGGCTGGCCGGTGTGGACGGAGAGACGCTGGCCGGGCTGGACGGCCGGGTGCGCCACGACCACGTCGGCCGCGGTGCGCGGCACGTCGTCGGGCTGCTCTGGGACGGTGCGGCGAGCCCGGACCTGCTGCACCTGGCGGCAACCGGGGTGCTGCCCAACGTGGCCCGGCTGCTCGAGCGCGGCCGGGCGCTCCGCGGCGGCGCGATCGCCGAGTTCCCCAGCGTCACCTTGTGCAACCACACCTCCGCGCTCACAGGAGTGGGGCCCGGGCGGCACGGCGTGGTCGGCAACTCCTTCCTGGACCGCGACACCGGCACCCGGGTGAACGCGAACGACACCACCACCTGGCACCGCAGCGCCGACTGGTTCCGCCCCGGCGTCACCACCGTCTTCGAGCAGGTCGCCCTGGCCCGGCCCGGCGCCCTCACCGCGTGCGTGGACGAGCCGGTGGACCGCGGCGCCGGCTACTCGACCATGGCGCTCATCCGCGCCACCGGATCCGACCGCGGCGCGCGGGCCTTGGAGGAGCACCTGCCCGACCCGCGCACCAGCCCGCACGCCAGCCGCTCCTTCGTGGAGGCCAGCGAGGACTACGCGTTCTGGAGCGCGGTGGACGACGCCGGGCTCGCCCAGGTCCTGGAGCTGTTCGCCCGGCCGGCGCAGGCGCCGGTGCTGACCTGGTGGAGCAGCACGCTCACCGACGCCGGCAACCACGCCGGCGGGCCCGGGTCGGCCATCGCCACCGCCGCGCTGGTCGACACCGACCGCCGGCTCGGCGCCTTCCTCGACGCGCTCGACCGGCTGGGTCTCACCGACGACGTCACGCTGCTGCTCACCGCCGACCACGGCTTCGAGGCCGCCGACCCGCAGGTGCGCGGGAGCTGGAGCCCGGCGCTGCGCAGTGCAGGGATCGGGCACCTGGACGAGGCCAACGGGTTCATCTACCTCGACACCGACGCGCGGTAGGAGAGGGCGTGATGACTACCACCTGCGCACACTGCGGGACCGCCGAGCCGGGGGAGTCGCCTCCGCTCACCTGGGTCTCGTCGGTGGAGCGCGGAGCGCAGCGCTGGTACTGCGAGCGTTGCGCCCGGGAGAACCTGCGCAGCATCGAGGGGAAGCTGGACAGCGAATGGTGGTAGCGGGATGAGGGCGGGGGAGATCCGCGCCCAGTACGCGAAGCCGGGGAATCTGCAAGCCCGCACCGCGCTGCACCAGCGCTATGGGACCGCGGTGGAGCCGTTCTTCCCCTGGGTGCGCGCGGGCCTGCCGCTGAAGCCGGGGGAGCGGGTGCTCGAGGTGGGTGCCGGCACGGGGGCGCTGTGCGCGACACGGGCGTGCCCGCCGACGTCGACCTGGTGCTCTCCGACACCTCGTCGGGGATGCGGGGCGAGCTGGCCGCGGTCGTCCCGGGGCGGGTGCTGGGTGCCTCCGCGGAGAGGATCCCCTTCCTGAGCAACAGCGTCGACGGGGCGCTGGCCCACCACTGCCTCTACCACCTGCCCGACCCGGAGGCCGGCGTCTGCGAGCTGGCCCGGGTCGTGCGGCCCGGCGGCTGGGTGTCGCTGCTCACCAACGCCGCCGACAACCTCGCCCCGCTGTTCGCGCTGGCCGACCGAGCCGGGCTCGCCCCGCCGGCCGCGGTGACGGACAACCCCTTCGTCGGCGACGTCGCCGAGGCGTTCGAGCGCCGCCATCTCGTCGACGTCGAGGTCCGCACCTACGACGACCCGCTGGTGGTGCCCGACGCCCGGCCGCTGGTCGACTACGTGCTGTCCGCGCACACCGAGCAGCCCTCGCCCGGGCGGCTCACGGCGCTGGAGCGCGAGGTCGCCGCGGCGCTCGCCGACGGCCCGATGGTGCTGCCCAAGCGGGTGGTGCACGTGGTCGGCCGGGTGCCGCGGGGGCCGGTCGGTTCATGATCGACGGGACTGGGTGAGGGTGCCCCAGAGCCAATCGGTTTGGCTCTGGGGCACCCTCACCCAATGTCACCCGCCGATCTTGGCCGGCCCGGCTCAGAGCGGCCCTGGCACCTCGTCGGAGTCGTCGGCGAACCCGGGCAGCCAGCGCATCAGCTCGCCGCGGAACGGTGCGGTGGTGCCCAGCTGGGACAGCACCCCGATACCGCCGAGCCACACCCGGTGGATGAGCAGGTAGGCCGGCGGCAGGTTGAGCTTGAGCCCGAGGGTGTAAGTGGGCTGGCGCGGGTCGTTGATGCGGTTGAACTGCGCCCGCATCCAGGCCCGCTCGAAGGTGAACTCCTCGACCGCCGCCGGCTCGATGAACGGCGCGAGGTAGTCGAGCAGCTGCTGCGCGTCCACGGTGACCTTGGGCCGGATGAAGCCCTCCCGGCGCAGGCCCTCCACCACGGCGTCGGCGTCGGCGTCCAGGGCGACCCGGAGCAGGTGGCCGATGGAGGGCGGGAGGCCCTCGGGAAGGCGGGCGACCGCGCCGAAGTCGAGCACGCCGAGCCGCCCGTCCGGGAGCACGCGGTAGTTGCCCGGGTGCGGGTCGGCGTGCAGCAGCCCGGCTCGAGCGGGCCCGGAGAACAGGAAACGCACGTAGAGCAGGCCGACGCGGTCGCGCTCCTCCGTGGATCCCTCGGAGATGATCTGGGAGAGCGGAGTCCCGTCGATCCACTCGGAGACGAGCACGTGCTCGCCGTGGGCCACCAGATGCGGGACGGCGATGTCGGGGTCGCCCTCGTAGGCGGCGGCGAACTGCTCCTGGGCCTGCGCCTCGAGCCGGTAGTCGAGCTCCTCGACCGCCCGCTCCTCGAGCTCGGCGAGGATCGGCTTGACGTCCACCCCGGGCAGCACGCTGCCGAACAGCCGCCCGATCCGGCTGAGCTGGCGCAGGTCCGAGACGAGCGCCTCGCCGGCCCCGGGGTACTGCACCTTCACCGCGACCTGCCGCCCGTCGTGCCAGACGGCCCGGTGGACCTGGCCGATGGAGGCGGCGGCCGCCGGGGTGTCGTCGAAGTGCTGGAACTGCGTGCGCCAGCTGCGGCCGAGGTCGGCGGCGAGCACCTTGTGCACGGTGGCGGCCGGCATCGGCGGGGCGGCGTCCTGCAGCCGGGTGAGGGTGGCGCGGTAGGGACCAGCCAGCTCCTCGGGCAGCGCCGCCTCGAAGATGGACATGGCCTGGCCCATCTTCATGGCCCCGCCCTTGAGCTCGCCGAGCACCTTGAACAGCTGCTCGGCGGTGCGGGCCTGCAGCTCGGCGGCGACGGCCTCGGCCGGCTTGCCGCCCAGGCGCTTGCCCAGCCCCCAGGCGGTGCGCCCGGCGAAGCCCACCGGAAGCGCGGCGAGCTTGGCGGTGCGGGTGACCGCGGTGCGGGGCAGATCGCTCACTCCTGCATCCTCCCAGCCGACAGCCCGATCCGCAGGGCCGCGCCGTGCTGCTCACCCGGCCTCGGCCCAGTCGCACCCGCAGCCGGGGTGCACCGACCACGCCCGGCGGCGCACCTGCCCGGTCTCGTCGACCTCCAGGGTGGCCGAGGCGGTGACCGGCAGGGTGCCGGTGTCCAGCCACCCCAGCACCTGCAGCACGGCGATCGAGGCGGTGGCGCCGGCCACCGCGGCCGCGCACGCCCCGGTGCCGGCGTCGCCGGTCCGGTCCGCGCCCAGCTGGGCGGCGACGAACGGCCAGCGCGGGTCGCGATCGGTGCGGTGCAGGTCCAGGCAGCGCAGGCAGGCGCTCACCCCGGGCACGACGAACGGGCCGACCACTCCCACCTGCTCGCGCACCGCGGCGAGCAGGTGCGGGGTGCCCGCGCGCAGCAGCGGGTGCACGTCGAGCGGGTCCGTGCGCGCCCCCGGGCCGGTCGGGCTGAGCAGGACGACGTCGGCGTCCCCGGCGGCCGCCCACCCCCGCTCGGCCGCCCGCGCGCCGGCGACCGACCGTCCCAGGTCGTGCCCGGGGTCGTCGGTGGCGGTCGACGCCTCGGGGGCGGGCTGGGCGAGCGCCTGCTCCACCACCTCCTGGCGGGGCCGGCCGAAGGCGGGTGGGAGGCCGGCCGGGGGGACGTCGGCCGGCGTGAGCGGACGCGGGTCCTGCGGGAGCACGGTGCCGATGCCGGCCGCGGCCAGCAGGAGCGCGGCGCTGGTCCCGACCCGCCCCAGCCCGACCACGCGCACCCGGGCCGCCCGGCGCCGGGCCAGCGCCGCGCCGGCGCCCTCCGGGTCGGCCAGGGTGAGCGCGGCGAGGTCGGGTGCCAGCCGGGCCCGCAGGCCGGGCCGGCCGGCCGGCGGCGCCACGGCCGCGTCCACCAGGGCCCCGGTCTCGTCCAATAGGTCCAGCAGCCGGTGCACCTGGCCCACCGGCACGCCCAGGCGCACCCCGAGGGCGACGACGTCGGCGGTGCTGCGGGTGCCGTCCAGCGCGGCGAGCAGCCGGCGGGTGGGCGTGTCCACCCCGGTGAGCACGACGGCCCGGGCCGGGTCGGTGCCCAGCTGCATGGTGGTCTCGTCCCGCCAGGTGCGCCGCAGCGCCGGGTTGAGCAGGGGTCGCAACCGGCACCTCCGGACCGTGTGCCCCGCGCCGGACGCGGGGTAGGCCGAGAAGGCTGGCACGTGCCGCGCGCGGCCGTCGGGCACCGTCCACAGGCCCCGCCCGCGGACGTGCCGATGGGACGCCCGCCCGCGCGAGGGCCCGAACATGCCGGAGGGCGGCCCCCCTGCGGGGAGCCGCCCTCCGGAAAGATCGGGTAGGCCGCGAAGCGTCAGGCCTTGCCGAGGATGCGGTTGAGCTTGGTGCCGCAGACCGGGCAGGTGCCCTGGGCCATGCGGGTGCCCTTCTCGTTCACCTTGATCTCGCCGGTGAACTCGCGCTTCTCCTTGCACTTCACGCAGTACGCCTCGCCCGTGTAGCTCTCCGCCACGGTGGTCTCCTTCAGCAAGTGGGGTCGAATGGTCCAGCTGGGCTGATCCTCGGACGCCCACGCGGGGCGGTCCCTGCGCAGCACCCTACGGCAGCGCGCGGCGCGCGGGCGTCAGGCGAGGCTCAGGCGCGGCGCGCCGTACCCTCCGCCCATGAGCGAGCACGGCCATCCCGCCGACGACGAGTGGCGGCCCGCCTGGTCCGTGGCCGCCTACGACGACCTGTCGGTGCGCGCCCGGCCGGACCGGGTGGCCGTCGTCACCCTGGACCTGCCTGACCGGCGCAACCTCATGTCCGACGCGATGACCGCCTCCTGGGCGCGGCTGATGACCGGGCTCGCCGCGGACCCGGAGCTGCGCTGCGTGGTGGTGACCGGCGCCGGTCCGGCCTTCTGCGCCGGCGGCGACGTCTCCTGGCTCGCCTCCCTGGGCGGGGGGGCGACGTCGGGGAAGGTCGCGGGCGGCGCGACCGTGGACGCCCTGCGCACGCGGATGCTGTCCTTCTACCGCTCCTGGCTGACCGTCCGGCAGCTGGAGGTGCCGACGATCGCGGCGGTCAACGGGGCGGCCATCGGCGCCGGGCTCACGCTGGCCCTGGCCTGCGACCTGCGCTACGCCGCCGACGACGCCACGCTCGCGGTGCCCTTCACCAGCCTGGGGCTGCACCCGGGCATGGCGACCACCTGGCTGCTGCCCGACGTCGCCGGCCTGGCCGTGGCCCGCGAGCTGCTGCTCACCGGCCGGGTCGTCACCGGCGCCGAGGCGGAGCGGCTCGGCCTGGTCGCCGCGGCGGTGCCGCGCGACCGGGTGCTCGAGCACGCGCTGGGGGTGGCCGGGCAGGTGGCCGCGGCCGCCCCGGTGGCCACCCGCCTGACCACCGCGGCGCTGCGCGGGGGAGGCCACGCGGGCCTGGAGGAGGCGCTGCAGTGGGAGGCGCTGGCGCAGCCGGTCACGCTGGCCACCGAGGACCTGCAGGAGGGGCTCGCCGCGCGCCGGGAGCGGCGGGCACCCCGGTTCACCGGGCGCTGAGCGCTGCGCGCCGGTCCGCCGTACGAGCCCTGGCAGGACGTCACGAGGCCCCCGGGAGCGGTGCGACCCCTCGCGCCTTCCCCTTGCGCTCCGGATCGCCCGGCGTCCCGGGGGCCTCGTCGTCGCCGACGGTAGGCAGCCGCCCGGCGGGGCGTCAACGAACCGCTGCCACGCGCTGTGGAGGCGGCTGGGGAGGCGGTGGGGACAGGTCCCGCGCAGGTGGGGACAGGCTGCGCGCGGACCTGTGGACAGGACTGGGGATGTCGATCCCACACCCCCTCTGACCTGCGCAGACGTCGTCCGCAGGCTGTGGACGGAAAAGACTTCCGCCCGAGCGGCTCGCTGTGGCTGCTGATGGCGTCGCCCGCGGCGCGCGGCGAACCGCCCACCTCTCCCGTGCTCGCTCCGGTACCGTCCTGGAGCGTGCGGGGGCCGGCGCAGGCGGGGCCGACCCCGGGGCCCGAGGGCTCCGGGGAGGACGTGCGTGTCGAGGTGCGCCGCAGCGACCGGCGCCGGCGCACCGTCTCGGCCTACCGCGAGGGCGACACCGTGGTGGTCATGCTGCCGGCGCGGATGACCCGCGCCGAGGAGCAGCGCTGGGTGGCCGAGATGCTCGAGCGGGTGACCGCGCGCGAGCAGCGTCGGCGCCCCTCCGACGACGCGCTGCTGGCGCGCGCGGAGGAGCTCGCCCGCCGTCACCTGGGCGGCCAGGCCCTCCCGCGCAGCGTGCGCTGGGTGGACAACCAGGGCAGCCGCTGGGGGTCGTGCACTCCGGCCGACGCCAGCATCCGGCTGTCCCGGCGGCTGCAGGGCATGCCGCCGTGGGTCGTCGACTACGTGCTGGTGCACGAGCTGGCGCACCTGCTCGTGCCCGGCCACGGCCCGGACTTCTGGGCCCTGGTGGCCGTCTACCCCAAGGCCGAGCGGGCCCGCGGCTACCTCGAGGGCGTCGCGGCGACCGCTGGGCTCGACGTCTCCGACGAGTAGGTCTCCCGCGTGCCGCCGTCACGGCGGGCGGCGGCGGTGGGATGGCGGTGGGGCGGGCCGCTCGGGAACGATCACGTCCGGCGTGATCCCTTCATGCTCACCTCAGCGAATTCGGTGAGGTGAGCATGCAATGGTCACGGCCCCGTGATCGTTCCGGCCGTCGCCCGGTCGGACACCGCCCGCAGCGCGGCCCGGGCCAGCCGGCCGAGGTCGACGACGGCGCTGCCGGCGGCCGGCTCGGGGCGCAGGCGCCCCTCGGCCATCGCGGCGAGGTCGAACCAGCCCAGCCGGGTCGACTCCTCGCTGCGCCGCTCCACCGCGCCGGGCGGGGCGATGACGGCGTAGCGCACGTCCCAGTGGGCCCGGCAGGTGCCGAACGCGCCGGAGAGCTCGTGCCGGTCCAGGTCCACGGGGTGCGTCAGGACCCGCAGCCCCTCGATGCCGGACTCCTCGGTGGCCTCGCGCAGCGCGGCCCCGGCCAGCGTGCGGTCCTGCGGCTCGCAGTGCCCGCCGGTCTGCACCCAGAAGCCGCCCTTGGCGTGCAGGGTCAGCAGCGCGCGCTCTCCGGCGGCGTCGACGACGAGGGCGCTGGCGGTGAGGTGCTCGGGCACGCAGCTGCGCCGCATCCCGTCCGGGTGCGCGGCCAGGAAGCCGAGGTAGTCCGTGCGCAGCCGCTCGTTCTCGGCGTCCGGCGCGGTCCACCCGCGCAGCACGGACACGGCGTCGGCGTGCAGCGGGTCGGTGGGCGCCCCCGACGGGTCCGGCTCGCTCACCCCTGCGGCCGCCCGTCGCCGGGCTCGCCCTCGCTCGGGCCATCGCCCTCGCTGGGCGCCTCCCCGAGCCCTTCCAGCGCCGAGAGGTCCAGCCCGCTGTCCAGGCCGCCCTCGCTGCGCTGCACGAACCCGGTGGGGTCCTCGAGGTCCTCCACGGTGGGCAGCAGGTCCGGGTGCGACCAGATGGCGTCGCGGCCCTCGGTGCCCCGGGCCTGGGCCAGCGCCCGCCACAGCGCGGCCGCCTCGCGCAGCCGGCGCGGGCGCAGCTCCAGGCCCACCAGCGCGGCGAAGGTGGCCTCGGCCGGCCCGCCGGTGGCGCGCCGCCGGCGCACGGTCTCGCGCAGCGCCGACGCCGAGGGCAGCCGGGGCGCGGCGGCGGCGTCGACGACCTCGTCCACCCAGCCCTCGACCAGCGCCAGCAGCGCCTCGAGGCGGCGCAGCGCGGCCTGCTGCTCGGGGGTGTCCTGGGGCTTGAGCAGGTCGCTGCCCAGCGCCTGCTGCAGGGACTCGGGATCGGAGGGGTCGACGCCGGCCATCGCCTGCTCGATGGCCGAGGTGTCCACCCGGAAGCCGCGGGCGTAGTCCTCCAGGGCGCCGGTGACCCGCGAGCGCAGCCACGGCACGTGCGCGTAGAGGCGCTGGTGGGCGGCCTCGCGCAGCGCGAGGTAGAGCCGCACCTGGTCGGCCGGCAGCCCGAGCCCCTCGCCGAAGGCGGCCACGTTGGCCGGCACCAGCACCACGTGGCCGGTGGGGCCCAGCGGCAGCCCGACGTCGGTGGAGCCGACGACCTCCCCGGCCAGCTCGCCCAGCGCCGTGCCGAACTGGGTGCCGAACACGGCCCCGCCGACCGCGCGCATCATCTGCTCCAGCGGCCCGGTGAGCGCCGCCATCTGCGCCTTCATCTCCTCGGGCAGGTTGGCGCCCAGCGCCTGGTTGCCCAGCGCCGAGCTCATCGCCTCGACGACCTTGCCGGCGATCGGGTCCACCAGCGCGCGCCAGCCCGGCAGCGTGCCCTCCACCCACTCCGCCCGGCTCCAGGCCACCGCACCCGCGGTGCCGGCCGGCAGCGTGGTCACCTCGTCCAGCCAGTGCTCGGCCAGGCGCGCGGCCTCCACCACGGCGTCCTTCTCGGCCTGGCCGACGTAGCGGTCGTTGCTCGCCGCCGCGCCCTGGCGCGCGACGTCGCGGGCCACGTCCCAGTTCACCGCCCCGCCCTGCCAGCTCATCACCTTGCCGAGCTGGGCGAAGGCGGCGCCGAGATCAGGGCCGCCGGGACCGCCGAGGCCGGCGGCGCCGAGGTTGCCGAACAGGGCCGAGAACGGGTCCGAGCCGCCGAAGCCGAACGGGACCTGCCCCCCACCGCCGGAGCCGCCCGAGCCGCCCGAGCCACCGTTGTTCTCGTCGTCGCCGCCGTCCGAGGGCGGGCGGAAGCCGAAGGGGAGGTCGCTCATCGCTGGCTCCTGGGGTGGGGCGTCGACGACGGGGGTCCGTGCTGGTCCGGCCTGGCGCGGCGACCGACCCTGGGGCTGATCGGGTCGGCCGCGCGCCGGTTGGGCAGGATGTCCCGGCGGAGCCCCGCTCCGCCGGCCGGTCACCTGCCGGCAACCTTCACGACCACCGTAACCAGGACGGGTGCATGACGGGTTCCCCGGACCGGCCGCGCCGCGGCCGGGTTCGCTCTGGGCGCAGAGCGGCTCCGTCGGTGGCGGTGACCGGCGCTGGGTCCGGGCTGGGCGAGGCCCTCGCGCTCCGGCTGGCCGCCCGTGCCCGCGAGCAGAAGGACGTCGGGAAGGTCGTCGGCATCGCGCCCCGCCGGGGCCAGGTGGACGGCGTGGTCTACCGGGTGGTCGACACCTGCGACCCGCGGCTGGCCGGCCGGCTGTCCGGCGTCGACGTCGTGGTGCACCTGGACCTGGACCACACCCTCGAGCAGGGGCTGCCCTCCGCCGACGGCTCGGCGCCGGACGGGCGGGAGGCGGCGGAGCCGTCCGGCCCGGCCGACTCGACCCGCACGGTGCGCAGCACCCAGACCGTGCTGACCGCGGCCGCCGCCGCCGGCGTGCGCCGGGTGGTGCTGGTCACCTCGGCGATGGTCTACGGCGCGCTGGAGGACAACCCGGTGCCGCTGCCGGAGGACGCGCCGCTGCGCGCGGTGGCCGACGGCACCCTGCTCGGCGAGCTGCTGGAGGTCGAGCGGCTGGCCGAGCTGGCCCCCCGCGCGCACCCGGGGCTCAGCGTCACGGTGCTGCGCCCCGCGGCGCTGGTGGGCGACGGCGTCGACAGCATCGTCACCCGGCACTTCGAGGCGCCGCGGCTGCTGGTGGTCCGGGGCAGCGACCCGCACTGGCAGTTCTGCCACGTCGAGGACCTGCTCTCCGCGCTCGAGCTGGCCGCCGTGGGCGCCGTCGAGGGCACGGTCACGGTGGCCTGCGAGGGCTGGCTGGAGCAGGAGGAGGTCGAGCGGATCAGCGGGCTGCGGCGGATCGAGCTGCCGCCCTCGCTCGCCATCGGCACCGCCGAGCGGCTGCACCGGCTGGGAGTGCTGCCGGCCCCGGCCAGCGACCTGGCCTACCTCATGCACCCCTGGGTGGTGCCGTCGACCCGGCTGCGCGAGGCCGGCTGGGTGCCGGTGCACGACAACGCCTCGGTCCTCGCGCTGCTGCTGGAGCAGGTGCAGGGCCACCACGCGGTGGCCGCCCGGCGGC
>JBQCHF010000155.1:0-58780 GCA_051954955.1 Motilibacteraceae bacterium | reverse complement strand
CACGCCCCACAGGCCGTTGTTGAGGCGTTGCTTGCGGGCGACCAGGGCGACCTCGCCGGTGGCGTTGAGCCATTCGTCGGCCACGGCCTTCCAGGTGAGGGTGTGCTCGGTCTCGTCGGTGACGCAGGCCCCGGCGGGCTGGCAGTCCGAGGCGAAGCGGCGCGAGGCGCCGGGGACGGTGCGCAGCAGCGCGAAGACGTCGGCCAGGGTCGAGCCCGGGGGCATCGGCTGACCGGTGAACGGATTGCACACCTGGCCGGTCGGCGGGACGTCCGGGGGCGGTGGGCCGGTGGGGCTGCCCGACGGCGACCCCGAGGCCGACGCCGACCCGCTGGCCGAGGCCGAGCCGGACGGCGACGGCGGACCGCTGGCGGAGGAGGACGCCGGAGGGGACGGTTGCGCCGGAGCCGAGCCGGTGCTGGACGGGGAGCCCGACCCTGAGGGGGAGCCGCTGCCCGAAGGTGATCCTGCCCCGGACGGCTGGGCCGGACCGCTGCCGGAGGGAGATCCCGACGGCGAGCCGCTCGCCGAGGACGATCCGGACGCGGACGGCTGGGCCGAGCCGCTGGGGCCGGCGGGGACCACCACGGTGCAGTCCTGCCCGTCGCCGCCGGCGCCGGTCACCCGGTCGGTGGCGGACCGGAAGCTGCAGCTGATCTTCTCGGGCAGGCGCACCTGCACGATCCCGACGATGATCGCCGCGACGAGCAGCACCAGCCCGAGCACCTGGAGGACGTGCTCGCCCCGGTCCTCGCCCACCCGGTCCGCGGGCCGGACCCGGAGGACTCCTCGCTGGGACGGGCGACCAGGGCGGCCGTGCAGACCGCTCGGCGAGCGGTCGTGCCGCCGTCGCCAGGAGGGGTGTCGCTCGTGGGCCTGACCCATGGCCGGACCGTAGGCAGCCGATCGTGCCGCCGGCTGGGCCCGCGGGCCCGCTCTCAGGCCCAAGAGCTGCTCGGCAGCGGGCGGCGCGGGAGAGCGCAGGGCGCGCAGCACGACAGCTGCGCTCTCGGTGACGGCGCCGGGTCAGCGGATCGGGATCGATGTCACCGGATCGATGCCACCGGATCAGCGGACCAGCACGGCCACCCGCGCGGGTCCGGAGGGCGCCCCGGCCCCGCCGGGCACCGGGATGCAGCCGGCCGGGACGGCCAGGGAGTCCGCGCGGGTCCCGGCACCGCCCTGGGCCGGCCCGCCCTGCCCGGCGTCCGTCTTCCCCTCGCCTGCGCCCTGTCCCGGGCAGGGACGCACCTCGGCGCTGGCGACCGCGAGGACGTCGCCGACGGCGTCGGGGGTGCCGTCGCGCACCGCGGGATCGCGGATGGTGACCGTGACCCGCGGGCCCCGCACCTGCACCTGCACGGCGGAGGGCGGCAGGTCGGGGAGGTTGCGCAGCGCCCAGGTGCGCGCGGCAGCCGTCGCGTCACCGGTACCCGCGACAGTGCCTCTCCCCGTGCCTCTCACCGCACCTGTCGCCGCGGCACCCGCCGCCGACGCGACCCCCGCCCCCGGGCCCACCGGTCCGACTGGGTCGACCGGTCCGGCCGGTCGCTCCGGCCCGGCGAGCGCACCGGCCGCGGCGAGCGCTGCCGCGTCGGCGGCCTGCTGGGCCCGCGCGTGCCGGTCCGCGGCGGCGCCGACGTGCACCAGGCCGACGCCCAGCCCGAGCAGCCCGAGCACGACGAGGAGGAGGACCAGCGTGAGCTGGCCCTCCTCCTCGCGCACGCGGAGACCTCGCACCGCGACCGCCCTCACGTCAGCCAGCGCCGCCGCCGCCGCCGGCGCCGCCGCCGCTGTTGACGACCTTGTCCACGGCCGTGCTCAGGCTGTCCGAGATGCTGGTGTCCAGGCCGAGCGCCTGGATCGCGGCGATGATCGCGACGACCACGAGCACGATGCCGAGCACCTCCAGGACGTGCGAGACGCCCGCCTCGCGCTCCTCGACCGCCCCGGCCACCCGCAGGTACGCCCGCGTCACCGCCTGCTGGCAGGCCCCGACTGCCGCCTGCATCGCTTCCTGCATCGCTCTGCCTCCTCGCTCGTCCGGCCCGCGGTTCGGTGCCCGTCGACGACCCAGGACGCTAGGCAGCCCCCGAGCGCCGGTCAGGGGTCCGCGGGCCCAATCCCAGGCCCATTCGCCAGGGGCCCGGCCGCGCCCTTAGACCGCGACGACGTGATCGTGGTGCGCCCGCCCGACCCGCGGCACCGGACCGCGTCCGGACCGCCACCGCACCGCCGTCGGCTCGGCCATCCGCGCGGTTCCGAGGCCCCGGCCGTCCTCGGTGGCGGAGGGACGCGGGACCCAAGGGTCCGCGGGCCCAACCAGGAGGCGGGCCCTGCTGGTCCCCTTGCTGGTCACCGTGCTGCTCACCGTGCCAGTCACTGTGCCGGTCACCGTGCCGGAGAGCTGCCGGAGAGCTGCCGGCGGCGGTGTCACCGGCCTCCTACCGGAGGCGGGTCGTCCATCACGAGGAGGAGCAGGTGCGCGGCGAGGGCGTCCACTCCCCAGCGGGCCCGGAGAACCGGATCGGCCGGCGCCCGCTGCTGCTGGGGGCGGCTGGGCTGACCGGTGCGGCCGTCCTAGCCCCCGCCACCGGGTGGGCCTGGGCGGACCGCGAGGGACAGGCTGAGTCGGCCGGGATGTCCGGGGGCCTGCCCGGTGGGAGGCAGGCCGTGCCCGCCACCGCGCTGGCGGCGACGCTGCGGGCGGTCTGCGCCCGGCTGGCCTCGGCCGGCCTGACGCCGCCGCAGGTCGCGCGGGTCGCGGCCGTCCTCGGCCTGGCGGTGCACGAGGCCCTGCCGTCGGAGGGCCGCCGCCCCCTGCTGCCTCGCCTCGGACTCGCTGCGCCGGCCCGGCCGGGCGGCCGTCCGGACCCCGCCTCCGTGCTGGCGGCCACCGTGGCGACCGTGCTCGACGGGATGCTCCCGACGCCCCCCGGCGGGGTGCCCGGCTGGGTGCGCGACGCGAGCGCGAGCGGCTCGGCGGCGGGCGCCGGGCCCTGGGAGCGGCGGGCACGCCGGATAGCGGCAACGCTGGTCGCCTGGGCCGGCTCGGACGGCTCCTCCCGGGCGGCCGCGCCGGCCTGGCGGCCGCCGGTGGGACCGGCCTGCTGGGTGCCCACCCCGCCCGCGTTCCGTCCGGCGCTGCTGCCCGGCTGGGGCCGGGTGCGCCCCTACGCCCTGCGCGGCCCGGACGACGTCCGCGAGGCGCCCCCGGTCCCCTTCTCCACCGCGGACGGGTCGCCCTTCCGGCAGCAGGCGCTGGAGGTGCGCGACGCCCTGGCGCGACGGCTCGGGCCCGACGGAGACGAGGCGCGCGTCATCGCCACCTTCTGGGACGACGGCGTGGGCACGGCCTCCCCCGGCGGCCACTGGCTGCTCATCCTCGCCGACCTCATCGAGCAGCGGCGGCTCGAGCTGGACGTCGCGCTGGCCGCGTTCGCTCGCCTCGGCATGGCCCTGCACGATGCCTTCGTCGCCTGCTGGGCCGGCAAGTACCGGCACTGCCTCCTGCGTCCGGTGACCTACCTGCGTCGCTACGTCGACCCGGGGTGGGGCTCGCTGTTGCTCACCCCGAACTTCCCCGAGCACCCTTCCGGGCACGCCGACGTGTCGCACGCGGCGGCCACCGTGCTCGTCGCCGTGCTGGGTGAGGGCCCGTTCACCAGCACCGTCCCGCTGGTCGCCCGGCCGGTCGCCGGCGGCGACGCGCCGTCGATGGCGATCAGCACCGTGGGGGCCGGGGCCGGGGCCGGCCCTGGTCCGGTCCGTCGACGCGACTTCGGCTCGCTGGCGAGCGCAGCTGACGAGGCCGGCTGGTCGCGCCTCTACGGCGGCATCCACTACGCGCGCTCCATCGAGGCCGGCGCCCGGCAGGGGCGGCTGGTGGGCGAGCGGGTGCTGGCGGCCTTCCCGCTCTGAGCGCTCGGCCCATCGGCTGCTCCGCCCGGCCGAGCCGACCGCCCCTCCGCGGTGCCGAGCAGGGGCGGTCAGGGCGCGACGGCTGCGGGCGGGTCGGCGGGCGTGCTGCCGGTGCCGGGTGCAGGGGGCACGGCCTGACCGCAGGCCTCGCCGCCGCCGCCGCGCTGGGCGATCACGTTGGCCAGCACGGCGCAGTGCACCGTGCGCGGGAGCGGCGAGCGCAGCACCGCCACCGCGATGGCCGCGAGCACCAGGGCGACGCCGACCCACTCGATCAGCGCCGCCCCGGCCTGGCCGCCGACCCGCCGGCCGGTCGCGACGGGGGCCGGCGCGGGGTCGATCGGGGCGGGGCCGGCCGTGGGCGGGCTCGTCGTGGGCGGGCTCGGCCGGGCGGGCTCGATCGGGTCGGGGGTCACCCGGCGGCCGGTCATCGGGGACGCGGGCTCGCCCCGGGCAGCGCAGCCCATCCGCTCTCCTCCTGATCGGGCGCCTGCGCCGGCGACATGCCGTCGAACGCCCACACCTTCCAGCCCCGGTCGGTCCACCGCATCTCCCAGCCGCTGGTGGTGAACTGCGCGGCATGGCCGGGGACCACGAGCCGCTGGTAGAGGTCGACGTGCACGACGTTGTCCTGCGCCAGCCCCAGCCGGTACCAGAGCGGCTGCACGCGCACGCGGTCCGGGGCGGGGGCGTCGAGAGCGGCGCTCGCGGCGCCGCCCCCGGTGGACGGGCCCGGGGCCGCGGACCGCGGTACCGGCGTCGGTGGCAGGCCGAACGTCCGACGCAGCGAGCCGACGGCGGCGGTCATCGCCCGGTCGAACTCGGTGCTCCGCTCCACCGGCACCAGGTCGGCTACCGCCCGGGTGCGCAGGTCGGCGTCGTCGGCGAACAACCGGATCTGCGCCTGGGCGGCCGGGATGATGGCGCCGGCGGCGAACGGCCGGTGCGCGGCGTCCGCCACCGGGAGCGCGGAGGGCGTCCGAGGGCGGTGCACCCCGGTGGTGGCGGCGGCCACGACGACCGCGGTCAGGACCCCGAGCAGCGCCAGCACGCACCGCTCCCGGACGGTGAGGCCGCGCCAGCCCTCCTCCCGCCAGCGGTCGCGGGCGTCGGCGAGGCCGGCACCGGTGCGCCGCCACCAGGAGGTCGAGTGCGGGGCGCCGGCGTCCCAGGCCAGGGCGGGCAGGGCCACCCAGGGCGGACGCAGGCCCCTGGGCCGACGCCGGGGCGCCAGCGGGGATGCCACCGGGCGACCCGCCGACCCGGGGCCGGGCGGCCGGTGGTCGGCCCGGGTGCGGTCCGGCGGGGTGCGCTCGGGCTGCTGGTCGTCGGGCGGTCCATCCACCCCGTCCGTCCGCCGTCCGCCGTCGCCCACTGCCCGCTGTCCCTTCCGGTCCTTCCCGCCCCGATCCATCGCCCGTCCTGCCCGTCCGGGGGGAGCGGCCCCCCGAGAGCCGCTGCGGCCCGCCGGACACCTGAGCTGGGACGCGTGCAGGGGGACGCTAGGCGCCGCGGCGGCCGCGGCGTGGGGTCCGCGGGCCCAACCCGCCAGCGCGGGCGGCCCCTAGCGTCGCCGCGTCGTCGCCGACCGTCGATCCCGGCTGGCGGGGAGGGAGAGCCGTGAGCGTGATCGCCCTCGTGGGCCTGCCGGACGTGTCCGCGGCCCAGAGCGCAGCCGTGGTGCCGGGAGGAACGCCCGGGTCCGATCCTGCGGGGGCAGCGACGCCGGCGCCGGCGTCGACTGGGGAACCCTCTGGACCCAGGGCCGAGGAGTCCGGGCACCAGGTGGTGCTGCCGGACGTCGCGCAGCGGACACCGCCGCGGGCGGGGAGGGTGCAGCTGCGCCGGGTCGCCGTGCCGTCCGGCTCGGCGTCCGCGGCCGCCACCGCCCTGCTGGCCGACCTGGCTGAGCCGGCTGAGCGGGGTGAGCCCGCCGCGGACGAGGGCGGCCCGGACCCGCTGGACAGCGGCCTGCTGGTCGTCCACGCCCTCGAGGACGAGGCCACCGCCGACGCGCTGCGCTGTCTGCGGGCCCAGCACCGGCCGCGCCGCGGCGGGCCGATCCGCGTCCTCGGGGTGCCGCTGGGCCCGACCCCGCTGGCCGCCGCGACCGCCGCCGAGCTGCTCGTGCGCGCGCTCACCGAGCCTGACCCCGGGACGGCCCCGGCCGGCGCGGGGCGCGGGCTGCCGTCCGCTGACGCCGTGTCCGGACCCGCCGGGCTGCCGCTGCTGGCCGCCCTGCTGGCCGGCCTGGCCGGCCGGCTGCACGTGTCCGCGCTGTGCCCGCGGGTCGGCCACCTGGCGGACCCGGCACCGACCCTCGCCGACCACGTGCGCGGCTGGTTGCCCGGGCAGCGGTTCCTGGTGCGGCGGAGCCCGCAGCCGGCGGTGACCCGCCTCGGCGCCGACGGGCTGGGGTGGGGGCACCTGCTCGCAGAGGCGGCCGGCGTGGCCGGGGCCGCCGACAGCCGGGGGCTGGCGGACGGGCTCGAGGCCGGCGAGGACGGAGATGGGGTCGACGGGCTCGACGGACTCTCAGGATGGGAGCTGGTGGTCTGGCCGGATCAGGCCGTCGCGCGCTGGGCGGTGCAGCTGCTCGAGCCGCTGCGCGCCGACGGCGTGCCCCAGCGCTGGCTGCCCCGCACCCCGCGGCGCGACGACGTCGTGCGCCGCGGCGGGGTCGAGCTGGTCCTGGTGCCCGGCCCTGCCGCGCAGCTGGTGGCGGGCGAGCTGGCCGCCCTGACGCCGGCCGCCTGCGGTTGGTGCGGTGCCCGCGCGGTGCCTCCCTCGTGCGCCGCCTGCGGGGCCGGCGTGCGGGCGCGCGCCGCGTCCCCTGCCGGGGCCGTGCCGCTCGAGCTCCGGCTCGGGTCCCTCGCCGGCGTGCCCTGACGGGCCTCCGGCCGGCGCGGTGCCGGACCGGGGTCGCGCGCTCGGCGACCGACACGGGCCGGCTCGCGGCGAGCAGGACCGTCGGGAGGTCGGTGCCCCGTCGGCGCTGGTGCAGGATGGAGCGCACGGGGCGAAGCGGCGGGGGAGGACAGCGTGGAGGGCGGTCTGTTCGGCGGGGTGTTCGTCCTGTTCTTCCTCGGCATGGTCGCGGTGGCCGTGCTGGGCACGGTGCTGTGGGTGGTGGCACTGGTCGACCTGCTGCGCCGGCCGAGCTGGCAGTGGACGGCCGCGGGGCAGAACCAGGTGGTGTGGGCGCTGGTCGTGGTGCTCGGCCAGCTGATCGGCGCCATCGTCTACTGGCTGGTGGCGCGACCGTCGCTGCGGCGGGTGGAGGGGATGCCGCCGCCGTTCTCCGGCTGGCCGCCGCAACCTCCTGCGCCGACGCCGCCCCGCTGATCTCTCCTACAGGTCGTCGGGGTCGACGTCGACGACGCCGGGACCGGGCCGCAGCATGGCCGGCTGCAGGGCGGTCGCGGCGCCCGCGCGGTAGAGCAGGGGAGGGCGGCCCGCCTCGTGGCCGTCGCCCGCCGCCCGCGGGGCGGGCTCGACGAAACCGCGCGTGGACAGGACCTTCCGGCGGAAGGTGCCCAGGTCCGGCGCGGTTCCCCAGACGGCCTCATAGACCCGGCGCAGGTCGGCCAGGGTGAACGGCTCGCGCACGAACTGCACCGCGAGCGTCGTGTACTCGAGCTTGCTGCGCACCCGTTCCAGCGCGTCGCGCAGGATCCGCGCGTGGTCGAAGGCGAGCACCGGCGACTCGGCGTTCTCGCCGCCGGCAGACGCGTCCAGCCCGAGGTCGTTCACCGGCCACCAGCGGGCGCTGGCGGCGTCGGACCCGGCGGTGGGGTCGGGCAGGTCCGGGGCGAAGGCCAGGTGCGCCACCGAGACCACGCGGGCGCGGGGGTCCCGGCCCGGGTCGCCGTAGGTGGCCAGCTGCTCGAGGTGGCCGGGGAAACGGCTCACCCCGGTCTCCTCCCGCAGCTCGCGCCAGGCCGCGTCCTCCACCGACTCCTCGACGTCGACGAACCCGCCGGGCAGCGCCCAGTGGCCGCGGAAGGGCTCGTTGCCCCGCTCCACCAGCAGGACGCACAGGACGCCCTGCCGGATCGTGAAGACCGCGAGGTCGACGGTGACCGCGATAGAACCCTTCTCCGACGAGCCGTCGGAGACACGGCCGGAGCTGCGTGGCGCTGTCATTCCCGTTCCCCCGTCAGGCGATCCGGGCCGACGTCGTGAGCAGCGCGCCGGCCTCCTGCATCTCGACCATCGCCAGGGCGGTGGTGCGGGGCGCCACCCCTGCGGTGAGGTCGACCAGCACCTGCGTGTCCAGGCCGTTCGCGCGCGCGTCGAGCACGGTGGCTCGCACGCAGTGGTCGGTGGCGATGCCGACGACGTCGACGGCCCGCACGCCCAGCTCCTTCAGCAGCAGCGCGAGGTCGAGCCCGGCCCGGTCCACTCCTTCGAACATGGAGTAGGCCGGCGCTCCCTCGCCCTTGCGGACGTGGTGCGTGAGCAGCCCGGTCTCCAGCGCCGGGTGGTAGTCGGCGCCCGCGGTGCCCTGCACGCAGTGCGCCGGCCAGGTGCTGACGAAGTCGGGGTCGTCGCCGGCGGCGTGGAAGTGCCCGCCGTTGTCCGAGCCGGCCACGTGCCAGTCGGAGGAGGCGACGACGGCCGCGTAGCGATCGCTTCGGGTGCGGATCCACCCGCTGACGGCCGCCGCCACCGCGGCGCCGCCGACCACGGCGAGGCTGCCGCCCTCGCAGAAGTCGTTCTGCACGTCCACGACGAGCAGCGCGCGGGCCGTGTCCGTGCTCAGGCTGGTCATCGGGTTCCTCCTGCGCTGGTCGATGTGTCGGCGAAGGCGGCCACCAGCGCCGGGTCGCCGTCGGCCACCTCGAGCGCGGCGGCCGGCAGCTCGGCGCGCACCCGGGCGTGGAAGTCGCGGACCTGCGCCAGCGACGGCGCGTGCACCACCTCCCCGCCGCGCAGGGCGGCCACCTGCAGCGGGCGCCCGGGGGCGCTCGCCTCCTCGGGGCCGTCCCCGCGCAGCGCCAGCCGCTCGGCCACCGCCACGCCGTCGTCGTCCAGCAGCCGGTGCGCCACCTTGCGACCGCCGGCGCTGGCCTTGCCGGCCGACTTCTTCACCACCGGGCGCAGCGGCGCGTGCGGGTCGTCCGAGTCGGCGATGGCCACCAGCTTGTAGACCATGCCAGCCGTGGGCGCGCCCGAGCCGGTGACCACGCGGGTGCCCACCCCGAAGGTGTCGATGGGGGCGTCGGCCAGCGCGGCGATGACGTACTCGTCCAGGTCCGAGGTGACGACGACCTTGGTGGCGGTGGCGCCCAGGGAGTCCAGCAGCGCGCGCGCCCGGCGGGACTCCACGGACAGGTCGCCGGAGTCGATGCGCACCGCGCCCAGCCCCGGACCGGCCACCTCCACCGCCGTGCGGATGCCCTGCTCGATGTCGTAGGTGTCGACCAGCAGCGTGGTGCCGGGGCCGTGCGCGGCCACCTGGGCGGCGAAGGCCGCACGCTCGTCGGCGTGGGCCAGGGTGAACGCGTGCGCGGCGGTGCCGACGGTGGGGATGCCGTAGGCGCGCCCGGCAGCGAGGTTGCTGGTGGAGCCGAAGCCGGCCAGGTAGGCGGCCCGGGCGGCGGCCACCGCCGCCTCCTCGTGCGCCCGGCGCGAGCCCATCTCGATGAGCGGGCGCCCCTCGGCGGCCACCACCATCCGCGCGGCCGCCGAGGCGACCGCGGTGTCGAAGTTGAGCACCGACAGCAGCAGCGTCTCGAGGATGAGGGCCTGCCCGAGCTCGCCGCGGACGGTGAGCACCGGGCTGCCGGGGAAGTAGAGCTCGCCCTCGCGGTAGGCGTCGACGTCGAGGGTGAGCCGGAACCCGCGCAGGTAGTCGGCGGTGCCGGCGGTCACGACCCCGTCGGCCAGCAGCCAGTCGATCTCGTCCGGGTCGAAGCGGAAGTCGCGCAGCAGGTCCAGCAGCCGGCCGAGCCCGGCCACCACCCCGTAGCGCCGGCCCTGCGGTAGCCGGCGGGAGAACGCCTCGAACACCGCCCGCCGCCGCGCGGTGCCCTCCTCGACGAACGCGGAGAGCATGGTGAGCTCATAGCGGTCGGTGAGCAGGGAGACCGGGAAGCAGGCAGGCGGCGAGGCGGCGACCGCTGGGGCCACCTCGAGGTGCTGGGTCACGCCGGCCTCCCGCTCGCCTGCTGCGCTCTGCCTGCCCCCATCCTCGCCCCAACACACGTGGGGGTGCGCGCGGGGGGAGCGCCGTCGTGCGCGTTGGCCCGAAGGTGCGGCCGCGAGGGTGGCGAAAGGCGCTGGTGACAGGAGCCGAGCGCGGGGAGACCGCCGCCGCCGACGTCGGAGATCATCTTGATTGGGTGAGGGGCACCCGGAGCCAAACCTATTGGGTCAGGGTGCCCCTCACCCAATAGGTTTGATCTTGGAACGGCTCAAGCGGCCGGCCCGCGGGACTCGGCCCCCGCCCGGCTCCCGCCGTCACCAGCGCCGTTGACCGTGGACGCCGGGGCCGCACAGGCGCATGGCGAGGCCGGGCGAGAACCCTCCTACAGCGCGTCGGACCCGGTCTCCCCGGTGCGCACCCGCACCAGGTGCTCGACCGGCGTCACCCACACCTTGCCGTCGCCGATCTTGCCGGTGCGGGCGGCCTCGGTGACCGCCTCGACGACGTCGAGGGCGAGGTCGCTGTCCACCACGACCTCGATCTTCACCTTGGGCACGAAGTCGACCTGGTACTCGGCCCCGCGATAGACCTCGGTGTGGCCCTTCTGCCGGCCGAAGCCCTGCACCTCGCTCACCGTCAGTCCGTGCACGCCCAGGCGCTCGAGCGCGGCCTTGACGTCGTCGAGCTTGAACGGCTTGACCACGGCGGTGACCAGCTTCACGCGCCGAACCTACCGAAGCCGGTGGCGGTGCCGAGCTCGTAGGCGGTCTCGGCGTGCTGGCTGGAGTCCAGCCCGGCCAGCTCGTCGTCGCGGGAGGCACGCAGCGGCGCGAACCGGTCGACGCCGCGGGCCACCGCGTAGGTGACCCCGAACGCCCAGGCGCTCGCTGCCACCACCCCGACCAGCTGCAGCCCCAGCTGCTCGGGCCCGCCGCCGAGCAGCAGCCCCTGGTGGTGCACCGCGCCGTTGACGGCGTGTGAGGCGAACAGCCCGACGAACAGCGTGCCGACCACGCCGCCGACGTAGTGCACGCCGACGACGTCGAGGGCGTCGTCGTAGCGGAACCGGAACTTCAGCCGGATGGCCAGCAGGCACGCCGCGCCGGCCAGCACCCCGAGCAGCAGCGCCGGCAGCACCCCGACGTAGCCGGCCGCTGGGGTGACGGCCACCAGCCCGGCCACGGCCCCGGACGCGCCGCCCAGCGTGGTGGCGTGCCCGGTGGCCCGCTTCTCCAGCGCCAGCCACCCGATCAGCCCGCCGACGCCCGCGAGGTGCGTGGTGACCAGCGCGTGCGCAGCGAGCGCGTCGGCGTGCAGGGCCGAGCCGGCGTTGAAGCCGAACCAGCCGAACCAGAGCAGCCCGGCGCCGAGCAGGGTGAGCGGCAGGTTGTGCGGGTGCATGGCCTCCCGGTTGAACCCGGCCCGGTTGCCGACCACCAGCACCAGGGCCAGCGCGGAGGCGCCGGAGCAGATCTCCACCACGGTGCCGCCGGCGAAGTCGAGCACGCCGATCCGGGCCAGCCAGCCGTGCGGGCTGAACACCCAGTGCGCCAGGGGCGCGTAGACGACCACCGACCAGACGGCGACGAAGGTCACGAACGCGCCGAAGCGCACCCGGTCGGCGACCGCGCCGGTGAGCAGCGCCGCGGTGATGACCGCGAACATCATCTGGAAGGCGGCGAACGCCACCGGCGGGACGGTGAGCCCGGGCAGCCCCGGCACTGCGCGCTCGGCGTCGTGGAAGCCGGCCATCGCCAGCCCGCCCAGCAGGCCGCCGTGGTCGCGGCCGAACGCGAGCGCGTAGCCGACGACGACCCAGGTGGTCGACACGACCGCGATGGCGACGTAGTTCTGCAGCAGCATCGACAGGACGTTCTTGGCGCGCACCATGCCGGCGTAGAAGAAGGCCAGGCCGGGTGTCATCAGCAGGACCAGCGCGGTGCAGACCAGGAGCCAGCCGGTGTCCGCCGCGTCGACCCGTCCCACGCCCGACCGCCTCCCGCCCTGCCACTCCCGCCGAAGGGTCGGGACCGGGTGACACGGTCGGGGTCCGGCGTTGCCGGACGGTTCCACCCGTGTTTCGCGCCCGTTACGCCGCGCGCTAGGACTCGGCGTAGCGTCGAACCCGTGCCCGACCCGCGGTCGCTTCCGCCCCTGGACCCCGCCTCCGCGCTGACCCACTGGGTGCTCGACCCGGCGGTGCTCGCCGTGGTCGTGGCCGCCGCGGTGGGCTACCTGCTCGCCGTCCGCAGGGTGCGCCGCGGCGGGGGCACCTGGTTGCCCGCCCGCACCGGCCTGTTCCTGGCCGCCGGCCTCGGCTCGGTGGTGCTGGTGACCTCGTCGTTCCTCGGCGCCTACGCCGGCCGGCTGATGTGGGTCTACGCCACCCAGGTCTCGCTGCTGCTCACCCTGGTGCCGGTGCTGGTCATGGCCGGCCGCCCGCTGACGCTGGTGCGCGCGGCCGGCGGCGGCACCCGGGTCCTGGACGGCGTGCTCGGCTCCCGGCCGTGGCGGGCGCTGACCAGCCCGCTGGTGGGCCCGCTGCTGGTGCCGCTGGCGATCACCGCGGTGTTCTTCACCCCGCTGATGGCCGACTCGCTGCGGCACCCCTGGGTGCTGGCGCTGACCCAGCTCGGGCTGCTGGCCGTCGGCGCGGTGCTGGCCGTGCCGCTGGTGGGCGAGGCCGGAGCGGAGACCTCCGCGCTCATCGCGGTGGCGGTGCTGGTGGGGATCCTCGAGCTGATCCTGGACGCGATCCCGGGCCTGGTCGTCCGGCTGCGCACGCACGTGCTCGCCCCGGCCTACTGGACCTCGTTCCCCCGGCCGTGGGGCGCGCACGCCCTGGGCGACCAGCAGCACGCCGGCGCGGTGCTGTGGTTCGTGGCCGACGTCATCGACCTGCCCTTCCTCGCGCTGCTGTTCCTGCGCTGGCAGCGCGCCGACGCCCGCGAGGCCGCGGCGGCCGACCGGGCGCTGGACGACGCCGACGACGGCACCGGCATGACGGTGCCCTGGTGGGTCGCCCAGCAGCGCCCGGACAGCGCCTCCGACAGCCAGTAGGAGCAGTTCCGAGGGTGGCCCGCTCAGGCCGCCGCGCGCACCGCGGCCTCCCGGGCCTCGGTGGCGAGCCAGTCGAGCAGGATCTCGGCCGTCCGCTCCGGCGCCTCCAGCTGCGGCACGTGCCCCACCCCGGCCAGCTCCTCGTAGCGCCACCCCGGGTTCTGCCGGGCGGCCCAGCGGGCCGCCTCCACCGCCACCAGCCGGTCGCGGTCGCCGTGCACCAGCAGCACCGGCGCGCGAACCGCCCGCATGGCCGCCTCGACGACGGAGGCGCGGGCCAGCATCGCGACCAGGGTGCGGGCCGAGCGCAGGAACCCCGCGTCGGCCCCGCGATAGGCGCTGCGCTCGTGGGCCAGCTCGAGCGAGAGCCGCACCACCTCCGGGTCGACCTTGCCCGGGTCCGCGCAGCACAGCTCGAGCACCTGGCGCACCTGCCGCTCGGCCGGGATGGCTCGCCGGCGCAGCAGCATGAACAGCTCGCCCAGCCCGGGGGCGGAGAACACCGCGAACTCGGCGGCCACCAGCAGGTCGATCGGTCGGCGGCGCAGCTGGGGCAGCGCCGGGTCGACCAGCACGGCGCCGGCGACGACCTCGGGGTGCCGCTCGGCGAGCAGCAGGGTGATCAGTCCGCCCATCGAGTTGCCCACCACCACGGCCGGACCGCCGGCGACCTCCTCGATGAACCGGCGCAGCAGCTTGGCGTTGGCGCGCACCGACGTCGAGCGGCCCAGCGGCTGGGTGCGTCCGTGCCCGGCGAGGTCGAGCGCCAGCACCCGGCAGGTGGGGGTGAGCCGCGGCGCCAGCGAGAGCCAGTTGAGCAGCGACCCGCCGAGCCCGTGCACCAGCACCACCCGCGGCCCGTCGGCGGGGCCGCCGAAGTCGACGTAGTGCGTCGGCCCGTCGAGGTCCACCCAGCGGGACTCCAGAACGCTCACGCCGTCGATGCTACCCGCGGGTAACCGGACGCGGCGGTGCTGCTGGGCACGTCGCTGCTGGGCACGTCCTAGGCACGCATGATCGCCAGCACCGCCGCCCCGGCCGCGGCCGCTCCGTCCGCTCCGCCGGTCAGCCCGCCGACCCGGGGCATGCCCGGGTCGATGCCGCCGGAGGTGAGCCGGTCCAGCAGCTCGCAGGGGCCGGTGCCCGGACCGTCGCCGGCGGACGGCGCCCCGGCCGCGGTCTCGACGTCGGCGCCGTCCAGCGCCGACGGCGTGGTGACGACCAGGGCCTCGTGCGGGGCCAGCGTGAGGGCGGCGCTGCCGAAGGGCGGGCAGACCGGCTCGACGGTGGAGTCAGCGGCCAGCCGCAGCGGCCCGGGGGCGCACCGGGCACTCGCGTCCACCCGCCCGTCCGGGCCCAGATCGAGCACCACCAGGCAGCCCAGCCGCCCGCGCACGGACCCGGTGACCGGGATGCGGACGAGCTCCTCGACGACGTCGGGGAGGGCCGCGCCGTCGCGGTCCAGCCGCACGAGGGCGAGGTCGAGCCGCTCGGTGAGCTCGGGGAGGCTGTCGCCGGTGACCGGCGGGTCGGGCTCGGCCACCACCACGCGCAGGCTTCCGCTGGCAGCCCCGGTGAGGAGGCCGACCCGGACGATCGCCCCGCTCGAGCGCCACCAGCAGCCGCGCCAGCCGAGCGTGGCCTCGGTGCCGCCCGCGGACCCGAGGTGGGCGTGCTCCACACCGGGAGCGCGCCCGCGCAGGTCGACCAGGGTGCCCGCGGGCGTCGCGAGCAGCGATGCGTCCTGCCCCGGAGAGCGGGGGGCGGAGAGGGCGGTGCGCGCACCGGCGCCCAGCGTCGTGGTCGTCATGGCGCTCACCCGGCCCGCCGGATGCCCCGCGCGGCCGTGCCGCCCGCCTCCACCTGCAGCACCCGCCACAACCCGGTGCGCCGGAGCAGGTCCAGGGTCCTGCGGTTCGCCCCGCGCAGCACGACGCCGCCGCCACGGGCCCGGCAGGAGCGGTGGGCCCACAGGAACGTGGCCACGGCGGGGGAGGAGAGCTGCTCGACGCCGCTGAGGTCGACCGTGAGCACCCGGACGCCGGCCAGCACGTGGTCGTGCAGCAGCCAGCGCAGCTCGGCCAGGCCGTCGGCCAGCAGGGCGTCGGTGACGAAGACGACGGCCTCGTCCTCGGCGCGGCCGTCCTCGACCAGACCGGGGTCGGCCAGCGCGGTGAGCCCGCCGCTGCGCGCTGCGGTACGGCCGGTCTGCCGGGGGGCCTGCCCGAGCGATGCCGCGGGCGATGTCGCCGGCGTGGCGACCCGGCGGCCCGCGCTCCGGGGCCGGACCTGGCTGGTAGCCGTCATCTGCGTGCCTCCCGCTGGCGCTGCTGGTGCTCGTGCTGGTGGGCTGGTGCGTCTGCTCCGCCGCTGTGGGACCGATGGCTCCCACGACGACGCCATCACCGTCCCCCCGGCTCGTTGCGGGACCACGTACGTCCGTTTTGCGATCGTGTGACGACTCCTCGCGCGGGGCCGTCATGCGCGGCGGCCGCCCGGCGGGCCTGGCAGCATGAGCGCCGTGGCCCTGCGTCTGCTCGTCGTCGAGGACGACGACCACATCCGCACCGCCCTGCGCTGGGCCCTGGAGGACGAGGGCTACGACGTCGCGGAGGCGACCGGCGCCGAGGTGGCCCTGGAGATGGTGGCGGTGCGCCCGCCGGACCTCATGGTCGTCGACCTGATGCTGGGCGAGATGGACGGCTTCGCCTGCATCCGCGAGGTCCGCCGCAGCCACGACCTGCCGATCATCGTGGTGAGCGCCCGCAACGACACCCACGACGTGGTGGCCGCGCTGGAGGCCGGCGCCGACGACTACGTCACCAAGCCGTTCGAGGTCAAGGAGATCACCGCCCGGCTGCGGGCGCTGCGCCGGCGGGCCCGCACCGCGGCGCCGGAGACCGAGCCGCCCACCGACGAGGTCGTGCTCGACGCCGACCCGCAGGCCCCCCTGGTGCTGCGCGAGGCCCGCGGCACGGTGCACCGCGGCTCCGAGCAGCTGCCGCTCACGCTCACCGAGTTCCGGCTGCTGTGCGAGCTGGCGGCCTCGGCCGGCCGGGTCCTCAGCCGCCAGGTGCTGCTCGAGCGGGTGTGGGGGCACGACTTCTTCGGCGACGAGCGGCTGGTCGACGTCCACGTCCGCCGGCTGCGCACCAAGGTGGAGAAGGACCCCGGCGACCCGCGGATCGTCGTCACCGTGCGCGGGCTCGGCTACCGGCTGGACCGCCAGTGACGGTCGAGCACCGGACGGGCCGGGCGGCAGGCGTCAGCCGGGAGGCGCGCGGCCGGTGACGGTGCCGCTGCTGGGCCGTGGCCTCGGCGCGCGCGGGCTGCGGGCCCGCGTCGTGCTCGCCTTCGGCGTCGGCGCGTTCCTCGTCTCGGTCGTGCTGGTCACCACGACGTTCCTGCTCGCGCGCAGCTACCTGATGGACTCCCGCGAACGCTCCAGCACCCGGCAGGCCTACGTGGACGCCAACCTGCTGCGCGCCCGGCTGTCCACCGCGGGGACCAAGGTGGGCGACGCGATCGCGGACCTGGTCCCCGGCAGCGGCGACGTCGTCGTGCGCAGCGCCGGCGCCTGGTACTCCTCCTCCCTGGACGTCGGTCACGACGACGTGCCCGCCTCGCTGCAGGCGGTCGTGGAGGCCGGCGATGCGGGCACCGTGCGCACCCGCTCGGGCGGCGAGCCGAAGATGGTGGTCGGGGTGCCGGTGCCGCAGGCCGGCCTGTCCTTCTACGAGGTCTCCCCGCTCAGCGAGCTCGAGACCGTGCTGCGCACCCTCGGCGGGGTGCTCGCGGCCGGCGCGGCCACCGCGACCGCGGCCGGCATCATCCTGGGCATCCGGGCCAGCCGGCTGGTGGTGCAGCCGTTGGAGCAGGTGGCCGGCGCGGCGGCGCGCATCGCCGGCGGCGACCTCGCCACCCGGCTGCCGGCCACCGACGACCCGGACCTGGTCACCATCGTCGGCAGCTTCAACAGCATGGTCGACGCCCTCGAGCAGCGGATCGAGCGCGACGCCCGCTTCGTCGGCGACGTCAGCCACGAGCTGCGCTCGCCGCTCACCACGCTGGTCACCAGCGTGGAGGTGATGCGGGCCCGCCGGGCCGAGCTCTCCGGCCGGGCGCAGGAGGCGCTCGACCTGGTCGTCGTGGAGCTCGCGCGGTTCCGGCAGACCCTGGACGACCTGCTCGAGCTGGCCCGCGCCGACGCCGGCGCGCCCATCGCCGACCCGGTGCCGGTGCCGCTGGCGCTGGTCGTGGAGCACCTGCTGCGCCGCACCGGCCGCGAGCAGGTGACGCTGCACGCGGACCGGGACCTCACCGTGCTGGGGGACAAGGTGCGCCTGGAGCGGGCGCTGTCCAACCTGCTGGAGAACGCCGACCGGCACGCCGGCGGGGTGGCCGAGGTGGTGGTCGAGCGGCGCGGCGAGCGGGCCATGGTCTTCGTCGACGACGCCGGGCCCGGCGTGCCCACCGACCTGCGCGAGCGGGTCTTCGAGCGGTTCGCCCGCGGGCCGCGGGCCGCCCGCCGGTCGCTGCCCGGCGCCGGCCTGGGCCTGGCGATCGTGGCCGAGACCGCGGCCCTGCACGGCGGTGCCGCGTGGTGCACCGACAGCCCGCGCGGGGGCGCCCGCTTCGTCATCTCGCTGCCGGTGGCCCCGTGAGCCGACCCGTGCTCGCTCGCGTCCTCCGACGGCTCGTCGGAGCGCTCCTGCCGGCCGCGCTGGTGCTGACGGCGGCCACCGGGCTGGCCGGCTGCGGCGTGCCCACCGGGGGTCCGCCGCAGCTCATCGAGGCCACCAAGGTGCCCTACGGCCTGGCCGCGCCGACGCCGTCGGCGCCGCCCACCGCCACCGGCACACCGGTGCCCAGCGCCCCGCAGGTCTACTTCCTGCGCAAGGACGGCTCGCTGGCCGGCCAGGGCCGGGACCTGCCCGGGAACGCCACCGCCAGCCAGCTGCCCGCGCTGCTCGAGCAGCTGGCCGCCGGCCCCACCGACCAGGAGCGGGAGAAGGGCCTGGCCTCCGCGCTCCCGCCCGGCACGAAGCTCACCCTCGTCTCGCTCACCGACGGGGTGGCCACCATCGAGATCGGCGGCGAGGTGGACGCCCCCAGCGGCGACGGCAGCCGCCGCGCCGTCGCCCAGCTCGTCCTCACCGCCACCAGCCTGCCGGGCGTGCGCGCGGTGCAGCTCTCCCGGGACGGCCAGCCGGCCGACGCCCCGCTCCCCTCGGGCGCGCTCACCTCGGCCCCGCTCACGGCGTCGGACTACCAGGTGCTCACCACCCCGTCGCCGACGCCGACGCCGGTGGCCACGACGCCCGCCGCGTCGGCCCCCTCGACACCCAGCCCCACGCCCTCGGGCTCAGCCGTCAGCGCCGGCGCGCCCGCCGCCGCAGCAGGGCGAGGACGGCCGCGCCGATGAGCCCGGCCACCAGCAGCCACACCCACAGCGGCGCCCGGAACGACCACAGGAACACCGTGATCTTCGTGCTCGCGGCGTTCTGCGCGAGCAGCACCGCGGCCAGCACCACCAGGACCGCGGCGAGCACGCGCCGCGGGGTCAGCACCCCCCGCCGCGTCGACGGCGGCAGCGGCGACTGCGACATGCTCACGAAGCGTCCTCCCCTGGTCCGGCCGGGCTCGGTCCATGTCGACCGGTGTGGTCCGACCCTCCCACTGTGGCCCACCCCGGCGCTGACAGCATGCGCCACCGACCCGCTGGTCCGGTGCACCTCGGGGTGCCTCCGCCCCCGGCCACCGGTCCGGGACACTGGGCGGTGGCCGGCGGGTCGGCCCGGCGGACGGTGGCGGGTGGAGGTGGGGCGATGGCGGCGACGCGCACGGGCGAGCGCCGGTGGCTCACCCGCAACGTCAAGGTCGTCTCCGGGGTCTCGTTCCTGCAGGACGCGGCCAGCGAGCTGCTCTACCCGGTGCTGCCGATCTTCCTCACCGTGGTGCTGGGCGCGCCGGCCGCCGCCGTCGGGCTGGTGGAGGGGCTGGCCGAGGGCGTCGCCGCGGTGACCAAGGTGGTCAGCGGGCGGGTCAGCGACCGCTACGCCCGCCGTCCCCTCGTCGGGCTCGGCTACGGCCTGGCCGCGGTCGGCAAGGCGCTGGTGGCGGTGGCCCCGGCCTGGCCGGTGGTGCTGGCCGGGCGCAGCGTGGACCGGTTCGGCAAGGGAGTGCGCGGCGCCCCGCGCGACGCGCTCATCGCCGCCGACGTGCCCCCGGACCAGCGCGGCCGGGCGTTCGGCTTCCACCGCACCGCGGACACGGCCGGGGCCGTCGTCGGCCCGCTGATCGGGCTGGCGGCCTACGAGCTGCTCGACCATCGGATCCGCCCGCTGCTGGTCATCGCCGTCGTGCCCGCGGTGCTCAGCGCGCTGCTGGTGCTGGCCCTGCGCGAGCCGCCGCGCGCCCCTGCCAGAGCCCGGCCCGCCTTCCGCCCGTCCCAGCTGCCCGACCGCTACTGGCGGGTCGTCGGCGTGCTCGGCCTGTTCAGCCTGGTGAACTTCCCCGACGCCCTGCTGCTGCTGCGCCTGTCCGAGATCGGCTTCGGGGTGGCCGCGGTGGTGCTGGCCTACGTCGGCTACAACCTCGTCTACGCCGCGCTCAGCTACCCCGCCGGCGCGTTGGCCGACCGGATGCCGCGGCACCGGGTCGTCGCGGTCGGGCTGCTCGCCTTCGCCCTGGCCTACGTCGGGCTGGGCGCGACCCGCTCGCACCTGGCCGCCTGGCTGCTGCTCGCCGTCTACGGCACCTCCACCGCGTTCACCGACGGCGTGGGCAAGGCGTGGGTCTCCTCGCTGGTCGGCGAGCGCGACCAGGGCACCGCGCAGGGGATGTTCCAGGGCGTGACCGGGGCCGGCGTGCTGGTGGCCGGGGTCTGGGCCGGGCTGGCCTGGGGCGGCGACGGGTCGCTGCCGCTGGTGCTGGCCGGCGTCGTCGCCCTGGTCGTCGCGGTCGGGCTGCTGGCCGCGCCGCTGCTGCTGCGCCGGCGGCCCGGGGCGGTGGCCCGCTGAGTGCAGGGCTCTAGCCCGGTGACCGTTCGGGGTGAGGGTCACCCTCACTCCTTCTATGTGCCTGAGCGTGACCCTCACCCCGGCCGGGCGGGGGATGATCGGCGGCATGTCGGAGGACCGCGGGGACGGCGACGGCGGGGCCCGGCCGGTCCGGCTGACCCGCAAGCAGTACGAGCGGGAGCTGGCGCGGCTGCAGGGCGAGCTGGTGGCGCTGCAGGAGTGGCTGCGGGCCACCGGCGGCCGGGTGGTCGTGGTGTTCGAGGGGCGCGACACCGCCGGCAAGGGCGGGGTGATCAAGCGGATCACCTACCGGCTCAACCCGCGCTGGGCCCGCGTCGTCGCGCTGCCGGCGCCCACCGAGCGCGAGCGCACGCAGTGGTACTTCCAGCGCTACGTCGCGCACCTGCCCGCGGCCGGCGAGATGGTCCTGTTCGACCGCTCCTGGTACAACCGCGCCGGCGTCGAGCGGGTGATGGGCTTCTGCACCGACGCCGAGTACGAGGAGTTCATGCGCAGCTGCCCGTCCTTCGAGCGGATGCTGCTGCGCGACGGCGTCCGGATCGTGAAGTACTGGCTGTCCATCAGCGACGAGGAGCAGCGCCGCCGGTTCCAGGCGCGCATCGGCGACCCGGCCAAGCGCTGGAAGCTCAGCCCGATGGACCTCGAGGCGCAGGCCCGCTGGGTGGACTACGCCGAGGCCAAGGACGAGATGTTCGCCTACACCGACACCAAGGAGTGCCCCTGGTGGGTGGTGGACGCCGAGGACAAGCGCTCCAGCCGGCTCAACCTCATCGCCCACCTGCTCGAGCAGTTCCCCTACGAGCACCTCGCGCACGAGGCGATCGACCTGCCCCGCCGTCAGCAGCGGGCCTACGTCCGGCCGCCGGTGGAGTCCCAGACGTTCGTGCCGCGGCGCTACGTCGTCGAGGGCTGACCGGCCCGTCCGGGTCTGCCCCGCCTCGTGCCCGGGTCCGCGCAGGGAGGCGCACTGCTCTGCTCAGGCTCCGGCGCCGGCCGCCGACGTAGCGGGTGCGGAGGGACCGGCAGGGGGCGAGAGGGCGAGAACGGGGCTGACGAGCGTGGCCATGGACGTGGGCACTCAGACGACGCGCGTGCACGTCCCGGCACCGGCTGCCGCTCCTGCTCCGACGGCGGGGCTGGAGCGGCTGTGGCTGCGCGGCACCCCCAACCCGCAGCGGCCCGGGCGCCGCGGTGGCAGCAGCGCCGGGGAGCGGCTCGCGCTGCTGACCACCTTGCTGGACACCGTCTCCGACGCCGTGCTGGTCACCGAGGCCGAGCCGTTCTGCGAGCCCGGCCCGCGGATCGTCTACGCCAACGCCGCGTTCCTGCGCCACACCGGCTACGCGCTGGAGGAGGTCCTGGGGCGCTCGCCGCGCTTCCTGCAGGGGCCGCAGACCTCCAGCGAGGCGCGGGCCGAGCTGCGCCGCGCCCTGGAGGAGTGGCGACCGGTGCGGGTCGAGCTGCTCAACCACCGCAAGGACGGCTCCCCGTTCTGGGTCGAGATCGACATCACCCCGGTGGCCGACGAGACCGGCTGGTTCACCCACTGGGTGTCCGTGCAGCGCGACGTCACCGAGCGTCGGCGGGCCCAGGAGCAGAACCTGGCCCTCAACGCGCTGGTCTCCGGGGTGCTGGCCAGCACCCCGGCTCAGACGGCGGTCCTCGACCCGTCGGGGCGGATCGTGTCGGTCAACGGGGCGTGGGAGCGGTTCTGGGCCGCCAACGGCGGCGCGGACGCCTGTGGCGGAGCGGCCTGCGAGGGCACCGGCTGCGGCGCGGACACCCAGGTGGGGGTCGACTACGTGGCCCTGTGCCGGGCGGCCACCGGCCCCTGCTCCGGCGGGGCGGGCGAGGCCGCCGACGGGATCGAGGCGGTGCTGAGCGGCGCTCTGCCCGGCTTCAGCCTGGACTACGAGTGCTCCTCGCCCACCGAGCGCCGGTGGTTCAGGATGCAGGTCTCGCCGCTGCTGCCCGGACCGGCCGGGGCTGCCGGTCCGGACGACGACGCCGTGGCCGGCGCCGGCTACGTGGTGGTGAGTCACTACGAGATGACCGCCCGCACCAGGGACGGGCTGCCGCCGGTGGGTGCCGGCGACCCGCTCACCGGCTTGACCGACCGGGCCGGGCTGCTGTCCCAGCTCGCCGTCCGGCTGGACCTGGCCACCGCGCCGGTGGCGCTCCTGCTGTGCGACGTCGACGGCTTCCGGGCGGTGAACGAGGCGCTCGGGCACGCCGCCGGCGACGCGGTGCTGCGGCACGTGGCGGCCCGGCTGCAGCGCTCGGTGCGCCCCGGCGACGTCGTCGGACGGCTCAGCGGCGACGAGTTCGCCGTGGTGGTCGAGGCCGGCCCGGCCGAGGCCGAGGTGCTCGCGGCCCGGCTGGCCGAGCGGGTGGGCGAGCCGCTGCGCCAGCACGACGTGCCGATGGTCGTCACGCTCAGCACCGGCATCGCGGTGGCCCCGCCGCGCGCCACCGACCAGCCCGGCGACGCCGAGGCGGTGGCCGAGGACCTGCTGCGCGACGCCGAGGCCGCCCTGAGCCGGGCCCGTTCCAGCGGTGGGGCCCGCAGCCTGCTGTTCCACGCCGGCCTGCGCGCGGACGCCGCCCGCCGGCTCTCGGTCTCCAACGCCCTGGCCACCGCCACCCGCGACGGCTCGCTGCGGCTGCACTACCAACCGATCGTCGACCTCGCCACGGGCCAGGTGCGCAAGCGCGAGGCGCTGCTGCGCTGGTGGCACGACGGCGCCCTGCGGGCCCCGGACCACTTCCTCGACGTCGCCGAGGCCACCGGGGTGATCCGTGGCATCGGTGCGTGGGTGCTCGAGCGGGCGGTGGCCGACGCCGCCGCCTGGGCGGCGCGCGGTGACACCGCCAAGGTGACCGTGAACCTGTCCGCGCAGCAGATCGGGCCGGCCCTGCCGGGCCAGGTGGTCGAGCTGCTGCACCGCTACGGCCTGCCCGGGGACCGGCTGGTGGTCGAGGTCACCGAGACCAGCGTGCTCACCGACATGGCCGAGGCCGTGGCGGTGCTGTCCGAGCTGCGCCGGCAGAAGGTGGGCGTGCTGCTGGACGACTTCGGCACCGGCTACTGCTCCCTGGTCTACCTCACCTCCCTCCCGGTCGACGGGCTGAAGGTGGACCGCCGGTTCGTCGCCGGCCTGGACACCCCGCAGGGCCGCGCCGTGGTGACCGCGGTGGCGGGCCTGGCCCGCTCGCTCGGCCTGGGCCTGGTCGCCGAGGGCGTGGAGACCCCGGAGATCGCCGACGCCCTGCGCCACCTGGGCTACCCGCACGCGCAGGGCTACCTGTTCGGGCGGCCGGTGCCGATCGCGGTGGAGGGGACGGACGTCGCCTGAGGTCGCTGAGGTGCGGGTCGCCGGGCCGGCTCGTGCCGCTGCCGGCCGGCGGTCCTGCTGTGACACGGTCAAGGGCGCAGGTCCCGGCCCGACGGACTGGGTGAAGGTGCCCTTCTGCCAATAGGTTCGTATGAAGGTGCCCTTCACCCAATCCCGTTTAGCCGATGCCGTCTACCCGATCCCGAGCGCGACCTACGCCCCGTCGGAGTCGATGCCCTCGATGCTCAGCACCTCGCCCAGCGGGCGGCGGTGCACGGCGGGCGGGGTGGGGCCGGGGGCGTAGCCGAGGCGCAGCACCATCTGCGGGCTCTCCGGGCCGCTGGAGGGGTCGCGCAGCAGCCGGCGCAGGTCCGGCACCTCGAGCGGCTGGTGCAGCAGGCCCACCGACACCCCGGCGTCGGTGGCGGTGAGCAGCACCCGCTGCAGGGCCTGGCCGGCGCGCAGCTGGTCGGCGGGGCGGTCGTGCGTCGTCGTGAGGACGGCCAGCTGCGGGTGGGGCTCGATCCGGGCCACCGGCCGGCCGGGCCAGGGGCGACCAGCGGCGTAGTCGCGCGGGTGCAGGTGGGCGAGGTGGTCGCGCGGGCCGCTGGCGGCCAGCGGGACCCCCTCCGGGCGCTCGGGGTCCTCGGAGGTCCATCGGGCGAGCTCGGCCTGGAAGTCGGGGTCGGCCCGCCACTGGCGCTCGGCCTCGCCGGTCAGCTCGAGCACCCAGCGGACGGCGTCGGGGGCCAGCAGGCGCAGCCCGGCACCTTCCACGTGGGCGGCGGTGACGAGCCGCTCGACGACCTCGCGCGGCAGCGCCCGGGCCTCGAACGGGTCGCGCCGGGTGCGGCGGCGGGGGACCGCCGCGTGCAGCGCCAGGTCGACCGGGCTCGGCGCCCGCCGCCCGGCCACCCGCACGGTGGCGACGTGCGCCGGGTCGCCGTCGGGCAGCAGGCGCACCACCGGCTCGCGGCCGAGCCGGACCAGCACCGACAGGCGCAGGGTCAGGACGGCCGCTCCCACGCTCAGCAGCAGAGCCCGGCCGGTCGGGTCGACCACCCGCAGGGTGCGACGGGCGTCGGCGTGCACCTCCACGGTGTCGCCGTGCGCGTGGAAGAGCCAGGGCTGGGTGTTGTGGATGGAGGGCCCGAGGACGGCGTCGCCGACGACCGCCTCGACGTCGGCGCGGGTGAGGGCGGCACGGGTCCCGGTGGTCATGGCCTCGCCCTTCTGGCTGTCGCGGTCCGGTCGCGCCCAGGCAGGGAGAGGGGCGCGGCGGCACCTCCAGCCTCGCTGCCGGCAGTGCGCTCACCAAGGGGGCGAAGGTCCCTGGGGGCACGGTGCGTGAGGACGGGGCCGTGGGCGGTGACGGTTCGACGCCCCGCGTGATCCGTCTCCTACGGCTCGTCGGGGATCAGCACCGCCGCTCCGTCGACCCGGTCCTCGGCGAGGTCCGCCAGGGCTGCATTCGCCTCCGACATGGTGTAGGAGGTGGTGACGACGCGCAGCGGATGGGTGGCGGCGAAGGTCAGGAAGCCGCGCGCGTCGGTCCGGGTGTAGGAGGTGACGCTGCGCAGGGAGCGCTCCTGGAACAGGTGCTGCTCGTAGGAGAGCGGCGGGATGTCGGTGAGGTGGATGCCGGCGGCCAGGGTGCCGCCGCGGTCCAGGGCGGCCAGGGCCACCGGGACCAGCTCGCCGGCCGGCGCGAACAGCACCGCGGCGTCGAGGGGCTCGGGCGGTCGGCCGTCCGCCGGCCCGGCCGAGGCGGCACCCAGCTCGCGGGCGAGGGCCCGGGCCCGGTCGGAGCGGGTGAGCACGTGCACCCGACAGCCCTGGGCGAGGGCGACCTGGGCGGCCAGGTGCGCCGAGGCCCCGAACCCGTAGAGCCCCACCCGCATGCCGGGCAGCACCCGGGCACGGCGCAGCGCCCGGTAGCCGATGATCCCCGCGCACAGCAGCGGCGCCAGCTCGGCGGCCGGCCCCTCCGGCAGCGGCAGGGCGAAGGCCGCGGGCACGGTGGCGAACTCGGCGTAGCCGCCGTCGGCGTCCCAGCCGGTGTAGCGCGAGAGCGGGCAGAGGTTCTCCTCCCCGCGGGCGCACCAGCGGCAGGTGCCGCAGGTGCTGCGCAGCCAGGCGATGCCCACCCGCGAGCCCAGGGGGGTGGTGCCGGCGCGGCCGGCCAGCCGCGAGCCGTGGGCGACCACCCGCCCCACCACCTCGTGCCCGGGCACCCGGCCCGGCCCGTGCGGGGGCAGGTCCCCCTCGGCGAGGTGCAGGTCGGTGCGGCAGACCCCGCACGCCTCGACCCGCACGAGGAGCTCCTCCGGGCCCGGGTGCGCCACCTCGCGCCGCATCCGCTGCAGCGGCGCGCCGGGGCGACCCGCCGGAGCCGCCGGCCCAGGAGCGACGACCGCCCAGGCGTCCATCGACGCCGGCAGCCGCACCTCCAGCCCGCCCGTGCGGGTGGCGGCCGCCCGCCCCGGCATGCTCTGCGGGCCCGGTCCGGCCGCCCGCGTGTCCGACCCCCCGGCCCCCGCGCCCCGCGCCATGCCGTCACCCTGCCCGCGGGCACGGCGGCCAACAAGGCCCCGCCGCTCGGCTTCGGCGGTGCCGTTCACCCTGGCTGCCCGCCCCCGCTCGCCGGCGGTCCGGCGGCCGCCGATGGACCGGGCCGGGACGCTGGTCCCTGACTTGCCGGGCGGCGGCGGCGGAGGCTGGAGGCGACCAGTCCAGGAGGTCGCCATGACCGATGCCCGCCGCGCCGACCTCCCCGGCGGAGCTGCCGGCGCCCCCGTCGTCGTCGGCGTCGACGGTTCCAGCGGCGGGCGGCGCGCCCTCGCCGTCGCGCTGGAGCTGGCGCGCGACCTCGGCGCCGCGGTGGAGGTCGTCACCGCGTGGACGTGGGACACACTGGCCGAGACCCCGCTCGACGTCGAGGTGAGCACGCCGGCCGCGGCCCGCCAGCACGCCGAGGCGCTGCAGGCCGAGGACGTGGAGCAGGTGCGCGCCGGAATGGCCGACCCACCGCCGGTCTCGGCGGAGGTCGTCGAAGGCGCCCCGGGGCCGGTGCTCTGCCGGGCCGCCCGGGACGCGCGCCTGCTCGTGCTCGGCAGCCACGGGCACGGGCTGCTGCGTCAGGCGGTGGCCGGCTCGGTGAGCCGCTACGCGCTCAAGCACGCGGTCGTGCCGGTCCTCCTCGTACCGGTGCCGCACCCGGCGGGCGCCGAGCTCGGGGAGGAGCACGAGGACGTGGTCGAGCTGCCGCGCGACCGGGTGCGCAGCGGGGAGAACCCGGGCGAGCCGTCGCCGTGAGCGGGGCACGGGGGAGTCGGGCCCTTCGGCCCTGTGCCCACGGGAGCGCGGCGCCGACGCTGGGTGCATGGAGCTCGACGCGGTGAACCCGCAGCGCCTGAGCCGGGCCGAGTGCATCGAGCTGCTCGGCTCGCTGAGCATCGGCCGGATCGTCTTCACCGACCGGGCCCTGCCCGCCGTCCTGCCGGTCACCTACGCCGTCGTGGACGAGCACCTGGTCGTGCGCACCTCCGAGGAGTCGCGGCTCACCCGGTCCGCACCCGGCGGGGTGGTGGCGTTCGAGGTCGACGACGTCGAGCCGCAGCTGCACTGCGGCTGGAGCGTGACCGTGCTGGGCCGGTGCGAGCGGGTCGAGGACGAGGGGCTGGCCGCCCGGCTGCGCGACCACGTCGACCCGTGGGCGCCGGGGCGGCGCGACGTCGTGCTGCGGGTGCCGCTCACCCTCGTCGAGGGCCGGCGGGTGCACGCCCGGCTGGACCTGCCGGACCTGCAGGCGCCCGTCCCCTAGGTAGGGCACAGCCGTCGGGGGGAGGTCGTCGTGGAGCGGCCCACCGTCACCGTCCTCGGCGCCGCCGGGACGGTCACCGGCAGCAAGTTCCTGGTGCAGGTCCCTGCGGCCGCCGGCCGTCGCCCGCGGGTGCTGGTGGACGGCGGCCTCTACCAGGGGCTGCGTGAGCTGCGGCGGCGCAACTGGGAGGGGTTCCCGGTGCCGCCGGCCTCGCTGGACGCGGTGCTGCTGACCCACGCCCACCTCGACCACTGCGGCTACCTGCCGGCGCTGCGCCGCGCCGGGTTCACCGGGCCGGTCCTGTGCACCGCGGCCACCGCCGAGCTGGTCGCCATCGTGCTGCGCGACAGCGCGCACCTGCAGGAGGAGGACGCCCGGTACGCGGCCGAGCACGGCACCAGCCGGCACGCGCGCCCCCGTCCGCTCTACGACGCCGACGACGTCGAGCAGACGCTTCCCCTGCTCCGGCCGGTCCCGTTCGGCGAGCCGGTGGAGGCGGCCCCCGGGGTGACCGTGACCTTCCGCCGCGCCGGCCACGTGCTCGGCTCGGCCAGCGTGCTGCTGGAGGCGGCCGGGCGCCGGCTGCTGGTGAGCGGCGACCTCGGCCGGCGGAACCACCCGGTCCTGCTGCCGCCCGAGCCGGCGCCGCACGCGCACACGGTGCTGGTCGAGTCGACCTACGGGGACCGGCGCCACGAGCCGACCGAGGGCCGGCTGGTGGAGGCGGTCCGGGGCACGCTGGAGCGCGGCGGCACGGTGCTGGTCCCGGCCTTCGCCGTCGACCGCACCGAGATCGTGCTGCACGTGCTGCGTGAGGCGGTGCTGCGCGGCGAGCTGCCGCAGGTGCCGGTCTACGTCGACAGCCCGATGGCGCTGGCCGCGCTGGAGGTCTACCGCCGGGCGCTGGACGAGGGCGTCGGCGCCGGCCCGTCCGACGTCCGTCCGGAGCTGCGCGACGGCTGCGACCCCTTCGACCCCGGCGACCTGCGCGAGGTGCACGACGTCCGCGGCTCGATCGCCCTGAACGCACCCGGCTTCCCCTGCGTGGTCGTGTCCGCCTCCGGGATGGGCACCGGTGGGCGGGTCGTGCACCACCTGGCCGAGCAGCTGCCCGACCCGCGCAACACCGTCGTGCTGGTCGGCTTCCAGGCCGAGGGCACCCGTGGGCGTCGGCTGCTGGACGGCGAGCGGGCGCTGAAGATGCTCGGGCGCTACGTCCCGGTACGCGCCGAGGTCGTCGACGTCCCCGACTTCTCCGTGCACGCCGACGCCGACGAGCTGCTCGAGTGGCTCTACCCCGCCGTCCGCTCGTCCGAGGGCCCGCCGGAGCAGTGCCTCGTGGTCCACGGGGAGGCGCACGCCTCCGAGGTGCTGGCCGCGCGGATCCGGGACGAGCTCGATCTGGCCGCGGTCGTGCCGGGGTACGGGGAGTAGGTGCGGGTGTAGCAGGTGCTTGATGGCGTCGGTCTCGGACGTGGCCACCCCCGGCCGGCCGGTGCTGCCGCCTCCTGCGTGCGAGGACCGGGCCGGCGCTAGCCTGCCCTCGCCGGGCGCGAGCGGGGGCGATCTTCCGGCGGTGGTGCTCCCCGCGATCACGGTGGTGAAGGTGTGCCAGCAGGAGGCGACATGCGGGCCAGGAGCGGGGGAGCGCCCGGCGTCTCGTCGCTGCGGAGGGACAACGCTGCGCTGATCGCGCAGCACGTGCTGCAGGAACCCGGGGCCAGCCGCTCCGACCTGTGCGTGGTGACCGGCCTCAGTCCCGGCGCCGTCACGAAGATCGTGAGCAGCCTGCTGGAGGAGGGCGTCGTCCAGGAGGGGTCTCCCGCCCTGTCCTCGGTGGGCGGACGGCCCCGGGTACCGCTCTACCCCGCCCCTGGCCGCTACCGGCTCGCCGGCGTGCACATAGGCCTGCGGTGGTGCATCGGCGCCCTGGTCGACCTTTCCGGCACCGTGCGGCACGAAGAGCTGCTCCAGCACGACGACCTGTCCCCGGCATCGGTGCTGGCCAACGTCGGCCGGCTGCTGGACCGGTTGGAACGGGCAGCCGGATCGCACCGACTGGTCGGAGCCGGTGTCTCCTCAGGTGGCTGGGTAGATCCGGGGAGCGCGTTGGTCCACGCCCATCCCGGCATGGGCTGGCGCGACGTCGATCTCGCGGCCGTCGTCGATGGGCGCCAGTACCCGGTCCAGGTCGACAGCACAGTCCGGGCCCTGGCCGCCGCCGAGTCGCTCTTCGGCGCCAGCAGGGGAGTGAGCGACAGCGTCCAGGTGTTCATCGGGAACTCCGTCGGTGTGGCGGTGACGATCGGCGGCGAGGTGCAGGTCGGCGCTCACGCTGCGGCCGGCGTGATCGACCATTTGCCGGTGCTGACTAGCCCGACACGACATGGTCGGTGCCGATGTGGTCGATCCGGCTGCCTCGTCTCAGTGGCGACCGACCGCGCGGTGACTGCTCGGGCGCAGCAGGCGGGCGTCATCACGTACGACCAGCAGTTCGAGGATCTGCTGGAGATCTGGCGGGACGGTGATCGTGCGGCGGACCGCCTGTTGAAGGCACGCGCTCGGGCGGTGGGGCGGGCCTGCGCCCTTGTCATGGACCTGGTCGACCCCGCGCTGCTGGTGGTGTCCGGGAACGTGGCGCAGGCTGAGCACCTCTCCGACCTGAGGGAGGGCGCGGACGAGTACGCCGACCGGCGGGGGGCGGCCGCCGATCGAATCGTGCTCACCGGCCTGGGGGATAACGCGCTCTCCCGCGCACCCGCGTCGGTCGCTCTGGTCGCGTTCTACCGGGACCCGTTGCAGGCCTCGGTCGCGGACTGAGCAGAAAAATTTCCTCGAGGGTCTTGCCAGGTCCTACTGGGCGCGGCATTCTTTCCGCCGGAAAGAATCCACGACGAAGGCGAGCGCATGTCCCAGGCCCGGCTCGACGTCCACCGCGTGGAAGTCACGCAACGCACCACGTGGTGGATCGTTCGCATTGTCACCGAGGACGGCCTGTCCGCGCTCGGTGAGTGCTCCGATGCCGGTCCGGCCGCTGCCGTGCTTCAGGAGACGCGTGCCGTCGCCGACCATCTGCGGGGGCGCGATCTGCTGGTCGAGCGGGAGCGGATCGTGGCCGAGTTGGCCGCGAGGGTGCGTCTCGCCCACGGTAATCGGGCTCACACCGCCGCCACCGTCCTAGGTGGGGTGGAGCAGGCGCTGGTCGACCTGGCTGCACGGGACAGCGGTGTGCCGCTCTGGAAATGGCTCGGGGGTGAGCCACCCTCGCCCATCCGCCTCTACGCCAACATCAACCGCATCCCCGGGGGACGTCGTCCGGAGGACTTCGCGGCGGCGGCAGCCGCCGCAGTGGAGTCCGGTTTCACCCGGGTCAAGTGCGCGCCGTTCGACGTTCGGGAGGCAGGAACCCCTCTGGCCAGACTGGGTGTGGAGCGCCTCCGGGCGGTGCGTGTGGCCGTGGGCGAGCAGGTGGAACTGTTCGCCGACTTCCACGAACATCTCTCGTGGACCGAGTCCCTCGAGGCGCTGCGGCTAGCCGAACGCCTCGAGCTCGCCTGGGTTGAGGACGTCGTGCCGATCCACGACGTCGACCGCCTGCTGCAGCTGCGTTCGCACACCCAGGCGCGGCTGGCAGGAGGAGAGATGGTCTTCGATCCCACCGAGGCCGCTCAAGCCGTGGCCGCCGGCGCGATCGACGTGATCATGCCAGACGTCAAGCACGCCGGAGGCATCTCTCGAGCCCTCGACATCGCTGGCGCCTTCCCGGCAGTGGAGATCTCCCCGCACAACCCCTCCGGGCCGGTGGCCAGCCTCGCTGCGGCGCATGCGATGTGCGCTGTCAGGAACGCCCGACTGCTTGAGTTCGCCTTCGGCGAGGTGCCCTGGCGGGCGGACCTCGTCGGCGGAGCTGAACACGTCGACCGGGGTTGGTTGCACCTGTCCGACGAGCCCGGGATCGGGGCCGAGCTCGACACCACCCATCCTTCCGTCAGTCGCGTCTGGACCGCGTACCTCTAGGAGAACGACATGTCACCGATCGTCCCCACGGCGCCGGTCAGCCGGCGCGCCTTCCTCGCCGGTCTCGGCGTCGGCGCCGCCGGTCTGCTGCTCGGCGGCTGCCGATCCGCGGTCGAATCCCCTGCCGGAGCCGCCGGCGCGACGTCCACTGGTGCTGCCAAGGGCGGAACCCTGCGCATCGTGCAGGGCGCCGACATCGCGCCCACGAGCGTGCTCGCTCAGAACAACGTGAACCTGTCGTTCCTCCGGCTGGTCTACAACACCCTCATCGAGATGGACCACCGGACGCACGAGCCGCAGCCGTCCCTGGCGGAGAAGTGGACGCTCTCCCCCGACGGCAAGCACCTGGAGTTCACCCTCCGCAAGGACGTCACGTTCCACAGCGGCCGCCCGTTCACTTCGGCAGACGTCGCCTTCACCGTCGACTACGTGCGTCGGCCGGAGGTGGCCAGTCAGCTCAAGCACGTCGCAGCGCAGATCACGAAGGTCAGCACGCCGGACGACCAGACGGTCGCCTTCGAATTCGGCTCGTCCATGTCCAACGTGTTCGACCTTTTCGAGCTGTTGCTCATCCTGGACAAGGACACTGCCGCCAAGATCCCGGCCGGGACCTTCGTGGGGACAGGCCCGTTCGTGGTCTCGAGCTATGCCCCGGGATCCAAGCTCGTCCTCAAGCGCAACGAGAAGTACTGGAAGCCGTCGCGGCCCTACCTGGACGGCGTTGAGATCAGCATTATCCGCGAGTCGCAGTCGATGCTCGCCTCGCTCCGCAACGGTCAGAGCCAACTGGCGCTCGACCTCGCCCCGCTCGACGCCTCCAGCCTGCGCAGCGACCCGCGCTTCCAGGTGGTCGTGGCCGACACCTACGACTCGGCCTTCTACGTGGGTGCGAACACGACCTTCGAGGCCCTGAAGGACAAGCGCGTCCGCCAAGCGATCGCCTACGCGATCGACCGCGAGCGCATCCTCACCCAGGTGCTAGGCGGCATCGGGCAGACCAGCTCGCTGCCGTGGGCCCCGTCCTCGCCCGCGTTCGACGCCGACCTGGCCCGGACCTACGCGCGCGACGTCGATAAGGCGAAGGCGCTGCTGGCGGCCGCCGGTGCCTCCGGGGCCAAGGTCGGGGTGAACTACAACGCAGGCCTGTCCACTAACGGAGCCATCGCCGAGATCGTCACATTCGACCTGAAGGCTGCTGGCCTCGATGCCACCGCGTCGCCGCTGCAGGGTCCGGACTTCCAGGCCAAGCTCACCGGCGACGGCCTGCCGGGCCTCTTCGTGAACAACCACGGGTTCGGGCAGCTCTCGCCGGCCACGCTGGTTAAGGGCTCGTTCCCGTTCAACGCGGACAAGAATGCGGCCCGATTCGACAACGCGGACTACAAGGCACTCGCCAACCGCCTCTGGACCACCACCGAGCCGGCGGGGCAGAAGGCAGCTCAAGCAGACATGAACAAGTTCCTGTTGGACCAGCAGTTCATCATGGACCTGGTCGTCAGCTCGCACACGTTCACCATCGCCAAGCAGGTCAGGGGTCTGGGGTACACGATGTTCGACTACCTGAACCTCGACGAGGCGCAGCTCGGCTGAGACTGCCCCCATGCTCTCCTACGCACTCCGACGTGTGCCCTCCGCACTCATCGTGCTGGTCGCGGCGTCGATCGTCATCTTCCTGGTCCTGCGCCTAGCGCCGGGCGACCCGGCCCTGCTGGTCGCCGGCCCGGATGCGAGCCAGGAGACGATCGACGCCGTGCGGAGCCAGCTCGGCCTGGATCAGAGCCTTCCCTGGCAGTACTGGCTCTGGGTGTCCGGGCTCCTGACTGGCGACCTCGGACACAGCTACGTGCTGGGGGCCCCGATCACGTCGCTCATCGGCCACGGCGCCACCGGCACGCTCGCGCTCACGGTGGCGGCCAGCGCGGTCGCGGTCGTGCTGGGCGCCGCCGCCGGGATCGTCCTGGCGACAACACGCAGCAGGGGTCTGCGGACGGTTGTCGACGGCGCCACCTCGCTGGCTTTCGCGGTGCCCACCTACGTCAGCGGGGTGCTGCTCGTCCTGCTGTTCGCGGTGTACCTGCGGATCCTTCCCTCGAGCGGGCAGTTCCAGGGATCGTTCTGGTCGGCGCCGGACCTGGCCCTGCAGTACTTCGTCATGCCGTCAGTCTGCCTGGGGCTGCCGGCCGCCGCCGTCGTCGCGCGTTTCCTGGCCGCGTCGATGCGCACGGTGCTTGACGAGGACTTCGTCCGTACCGGTGTCGCCAAGGGCCTGTCCACCCGACGCAACACCTTCCGGCACGTGCTGCCCAACGCCCTACCGCCGGTAACCACGGTCTTCGGGATCCAGGTCGGTCAGATGCTCGGTGGCGCCATCGTGGTGGAGGCGATCTTCGCCTGGCCCGGGGTCGGGCAGCTCCTGCTGCAGGGGGTCCTCAACCGCGACTACCTGCTCGTGCAGGACTTGCTGCTGCTGGCCGTAGCGGTGTTCATCGTCATCCAGCTGCTCACCGATCTTGCGCACGCGCTCATCGACCCCCGCATACGAGAGGCTCTCTGACATGGCCACGGCTCTGCTGCGCCGTCCGGTCCGCGATGCGCGACGGGCCGGACGGGAGCGGCCGGCTCTCAACGGTCAGACGATCGCCGGGGCGCTGCTGGCCGGAGTGCTCCTGCTCGCCGGGCTGCTGGCACCCCTGATCGCCACGGGTGATCCCCTGGCCCAGACAGCGCAAGCGCTCCACGGTCCGGGCACGGGCCACCTCCTGGGCACCGATGAGTTCGGGCGGGATCTGTTCTCCCGGGTGGTGTACGGCCTGCGCCAGGATGCCTTCGTGGCCCTGCTGGCCGTGCCCGTCGGGGGCATCGTGGGCACGGCCCTGGGCCTGCTCGGTGCGGTCACGCGGCGGCTGGATGTGGTCATGCAGCGCTGCTTCGACGTGATGCTCGCCTTCACCGCGCTCGTGATGGGCGTCACCGTGGCCGCCATCCTCGGTCCCGGCCTGCGCGCGGTGATCCTGACGGTCGCCTTGGTCAACGTGCCGCTGTTCGGCCGACTGGCACGTAGCGCTGTGCTGGGGCAGCGCCATCGGGACTATGTGGTGGCTGCGGAGGTGCTTGGGGTGCCCCGCCGGCGGGTGATCTTCCGCCACATCCTGCCCAACGTGCTGGACGGCCTTATCGTGCAGGCGGCGCTGAGTCTCTCCACGGCAGTCTTCATCGAGGGCGCGATGAGCTTCGCAGGCATTGGAGTCACCCCGCCGCAGCCGTCTCTCGGGTCGCTGCTGCGCACCAGCATCCTGTTCCTCGACCAGAACCCGGCCTACGCGCTCGGACCGATCGTGGTCGTGACCCTGCTCGTCTGCGGCTTCCAACTGCTCGCAGACGGCCTGGGCAAGGGGCTGCTGCGCCGATGATGGCACCTATCGGGCGGTACAGCCGGTTCTCCTCGGCAGCCAAGCCCTCCGCGCTCGCCGGGCCCGCTGAGCTGGTGGGCGACACCAGAGCGCACCTGGGTGAGTCGCCCCGGTGGCTTCCGGACGCCGGCTGTCTGGCCTGGGTGGACCTGTGGGGAGGGACCCTGCTCGTCACCGACCCATCCACCGGTGCTACGACCAGAATCCCGGTCGGATCCCCCCTCACCTCGGTCGTGCCGGCAGCGGTCGGCCTCCTACTCACCAGGGGGAGCCGGCTCGGCCGGCTAGTCGACGGCGCCTTCGTCCCGCTCACTCGTGTCCTCGCCCGTCCTGGCGGCCGGTGCAACGACAGTGGGGTGGACCCATCCGGGAGAGTGTTGGTCGGCACGATGGGCTGGACCGCCGCAGACCCTCTTCTGGGGGACGTGGCGCGGATCGACGCCCAGGGTGTTGCGAGCGTGCTCCTCGAGGGGCTGGGGCTGGCCAACGGCCTGGCGTGGAACCGGGACGGCTCGCTGCTCTGGGTCGTCGACACCAAAGCCCGCTCGGTGAGTGCCTACCGCTACGACGCGCTGGAAGCCTCGCTGGGCGCGCCCGCTCTCGTCGTCGACCTGAGCGGGATGGACGGCGTTCCCGACGGCCTCGCCGTGGACGCGCAGGACCACCTGTGGGTCTGTCTTCACGGTGCCGGGACCGTCCTTCGCATCGACCCCGGGGGGCGGCCGGTCGGCGCCGTGCACCTTCCGGTGCCAGGTGTCACCGCGTGCGCCTTCGGCGGCGAGCGGCTCGACCAGCTCTTCGTGACGACCGGCCGCAGTCCCGCGGTGGACGCAGATGCGGTGCATCCGCTGACCGGGTCGCTCTTCGTCGTCGACCCGCAGGTCTGCGGGCTGCCGTTGCGGCTCGCGGAGGAAATCCGATGAGCCGCGCCCGGTCGGCGGGCCACGCCGTCGCTGCGCTGCCGGACCTCGTCGTCGTCGTGGGGGCCGCTCGCGGCATCGGCCGGGCTGGCGCGGACCACCTGCTCCGGTCCGGCACCGACGTCGTCGCAGTGGATGTCGACGCCGCTGTCTTGGACGGCTGGAGCCTGTCCTACGCATCGGACAGCCGGGACCACTCGGACGGGCGCGTCGGGCGCGTGCACCCGCTTGTTCTGGATGCGACGGGCCCTGGGTTTTCCCAGCAGGTGCTCGAGGTCGTTGCGGCCCGGGCCGCCGAGCAAGGCCACCGCACGGCCGGTCTCTGCTGGACGGCCTACGCCGAGGAGCGGGCACCGTTCGCCGAGGGCACTGAGACGGGTTGGCTGCGCACCTTCGAGGTGTCTGTCCACGCCGCGGTGCACCTGCTGCAGGCTTTCGCCGCTCTGACCTTGCCCCACCCGACGGCCGCCGTTCTGGTCGGCTCTGTGCACGCCTCTGCGACGCTCGAGGGGTTCGGCGCCTACGCGGCCGCGAAGGCGGCCCTGTCCGCGGTCGTCCGCTCTGCCGCCCTGGAGCTCGGCCCGCGGGGGGTGCGGGTGAACGAGGTCGTCCCGGGGTTCGTTGCCGTCGAGCGCAATGCCCACCTGTGGCGCGATCCGACCCAGCTCGCCTCCATCGTCGCGGCCTACCCCCTAGGGCGGGTGGCCCGCCCCGACGAGGTCGCCGCCGTCGCGACCTTCCTGCTCAGTGACGCAGCCTCGTTCGTCACCGGCGCCTCAGTGCCGGTGGACGGCGGTCTGCTCACCCGACTCCCGGAGAACCGTTGGACACCATGAGATTGGCCGTGGAGCAGACCGAGGCCGGGCGGGTCGGCCGACTTGAGCCGCTGCTGCGGGTCAGCGGGCTCCGGACGCACTTCCCCACCGCCCGTGGGGTGGTCCGCGCCGTCGACGGCGTGTCGTTCGACCTCGCCCGCGGCGAGACGCTCGCGATCGTGGGCGAGTCGGGTTCCGGCAAGTCGGTGACGGCGATGTCTCTGCTGGACATGGTCCGTCGGCCCGGGCGGGTCGTGAAAGGGAGCGTGGAGTTCGCGGGGCGGGATGTACTCGGCCTCGAGGACGAGCAGCAGCGGCGGATCCGCGGCGGCGGCATCTCGATGATCTTCCAGGACCCGATGTCCTCGCTCGACCCGATCATGCGGATCCGGGATCAGCTGGTCGAGGCGATGCTGAGCCACGGGAAGTTCAGCAAGCAGGAGGCGGCCGCTCGGGCTCTCGACCTGCTGACCCGGGTCGGGATCCCGGATCCCGAGGCACGGTTGGCCGACTTCCCGCACACCTACTCGGGCGGCATGCGTCAGCGGGTCATGATCGCTATGGCATTGGCCAACGACCCCGACGTCATCGTGGCCGACGAGCCCACCACCGCGCTCGACGTGACGATCCAGGCGCAGATCCTGGATCTGCTCCTCGACCTCAACCGGGACCTGGGCACCGGGATCATCCTCATCACCCATAACCTCGGGGTCGTCGCCCGGGTGTGCGCCAGGGTCGCCGTCATGTACGCCGGGCGGATCGTGGAGTCGGGCCCGACGGACGAGGTGTTCGCCGATCCGCGCCATCCCTACACGCGGGCGCTGCTCGCTGCGACGCCGAGGCTCGTCGGCGACGCCAGTGCCCACCTCGAGTCGATTCCCGGACGGCCGCCGGGGCTGGTCGATGCCATCCCGGGCTGCGTCTTTGCCCCACGCTGCGCGCTCGCGGACGACCGCTGCCGCCGTGAGGTCCCGCCGGTGGGCACCGGTGCGGGACGTTCGGCAGCGTGCTGGCGCAGCGTCCGGGACGGCGTCCTCACGGCCCTGCCGCCTGCCCCAGCCCCACCGACACCGACGCTGACACCCCCGGCTCCCGCGACGGGAGCGGTGGCCTGGGCGGGGGATGCCCAGCCGCCGCTGCTGGCCGTCGCCGACCTGAGCCGGACCTTCGCCGTCCGCGGTGGCCTGCACCGGCTCCGACGGGTCACGCACCAGGTCAATGCCGTCGACGGGGTCACCTTGGACATCCGACCGGGCGAGACCGTGGGCGTTGTCGGCGAGTCCGGCTGCGGCAAATCCACGCTTGGCAAGCTCATCCTCGGCATCCATCAGCCCACCGGCGGCAGCGTCACCTTCGACGGCCGCGACCTCACCGGAGCGGGAGCGGCCGATCGCGCCTGGTTCCGGCGCAACGTGCAGCTGGTCTTCCAGGACCCGATGTCCTCGCTCAACCCACGGATGACGATCGGGCAGGCCTTACGCGAGCCGCTCGAGGTGCACGGCCTGGCCCGAGGGGCCGCAGCCTCCCGACGGGCAGCCGAGCTTCTCGAGCTGGTTGGGCTCGAACCCACGGTAGCCACCCGCTACCCGCACGAGTTCTCCGGCGGCCAGCGGCAGCGGGTGGTCATCGCCCGCGCGCTGGCGGTCGAGCCTCGTCTGCTGGTCTGCGACGAGGCGGTGTCCGCCCTCGACGTCTCGCTGCAGGCGCAGATCGTGGGATTGCTGCGGCGCCTGCAGCAGGAGCTGGGCCTGGCTTATCTCTTCATCAGCCATGACCTGGCGACGGTCCGCCACCTGTCCCACCGGATCGCGGTCATGTACCTCGGCAAGGTCGTCGAGCTGGGCCCGGCCGCGGACGTGGTCGCAGCCCCGCTGCACCCGTACACCGCCGCCCTCCTCAGCGCGGTGCCCGAGCCCGACCCGGTGGTGGAGCGAACCCGGACCCGCATCGTGCTCAGCGGCGACGTCCCAAGCCCCCTGGCCCCGCCGTCCGGGTGCCGGTTTCACACCCGCTGCCCCATCGGGCCCGCCACGCGCGCCGAGCGCACGGTCTGCGCGACCACGGCCCCGGTGCTCACCGGCGGTGCCCACGGGGTGGCCTGCCACTTCGCCGGGGAGCTGACCGCGCGCCTGCGCCCAGAGGGTGTCGAGTGACCGACACCTCCCCAGGCGCCCCGGTCGCTCCGACCCTTCCCGGGCCGTCGGTCCCGCCGAATACCCACCAGTCCTCGGAACTGGTGATCGCGGCTATCGAGAGCACCCGAATCGTCGCCATCCTGCGCGCCACGGAGCCCACCCGCCTCGTCCCCGCTGCGGCCGTGCTGGTGGAGCAGGGCATCGAGGTGCTCGAATTCCCGCTGACCACGCCCGGAGCCCTGGACGCCGTGGCCTCGGCGCGGGCCGCGCTGCCGTCTGCGCTGGTGGGCGCGGGGACCGTCCTGTGCGCAGCCGATGCCGAGCGGGCGTTTCAGGCCGGTGCGCAGTTCGTGGTCTCGCCGACCGTCGCTCCGGACGTCATCGAGCTGGCGGTGCACCACGGTGCGGCAGCCCTTCCCGGAGCCTTCACGCCCACCGAGGCGCTCGACTGCGTCCGCCGGGGCGCCTCGCACGTGAAGCTCTTCCCGGCCGCCGCGACGTCGCCGGAGTTCGTCCGGCAGGTGCTCGCGCCGCTGCCCGACGTTCGCTTCGTGCCGACCGGAGGCGTCGGGCTCGAGGCGGCGGCCCGCTGGCTCGCCGCTGGCGCCGTCGGCGTCGGGGTCGGGTCTCCTCTACTCGGAGATGCGTTGGAGACCGGACGGTTCGCCGAGCTCGCCGAGCGGGCGCGACGGTGGCGGGCGGCCCTCGCGTGAACAGGCGCTTCGACGTCCTCACCCTGGGCGAGACTATGGCCGTCATAGCGGCTGACGGCTGTGGCCCGCTGCGCAGCGCGCGTTCGGCCCGACTCACCGTTGCTGGTGCCGAGAGCACCGTCGCCATGGGGGTCTGCCGGCTAGGCGGCACGGCGCGGTGGCTTGGCTCGCTAGGCGATGACGAACTCGGCGAGCTCGTGCTGACCCACCTTCGGAGTGCGGGCGTCGACGTCCGGGTGGCCCGACGTGAGCTCCCCACCGGCCTGATGATCAAGGAGCGTCGCACCGCGTCTACCACGCGGGTCCACTACTACCGTTCTGGCCTCGCCGGCAGCCTGCTCGAGCCGGGACAGGTCACCGCGCAGGACGTGGTCGAGGCGGCCTGGCTGCACGTGACCGGTATCAGCCCGGCACTGTCGGCCTCGGCCGCGGCAGCGGTGGAGACAGCTGTGCGGCTGGCCGGGGACGTGGGCACTTCGGTCAGCTTCGACGTCAACTACCGGCGCCGATTGTGGGCGCCCGCAGAGGCCCGCCGCAGGCTGCGCCCACTTCTGGAGCGCGCCGACATCGTCTTCGCGACCGGCGACGAGGCGGCCGTCCTCCTCGGGCGCGACCCCGCGGTGCCGGACCAAAGGCTGGACGACGAGTCCGCTCTCGCTGGGCTGGTCGCCGCCACCGACGCGACCGTCGTGCTCAAGCGCGGGATCGAAGGGGCTGTCGCCGCGCCGGCCGGACCCGATCGCACGGTGCGCGTGGTTCAGCCGGCATTCCCGGCGGTGGTGTCCGATCCGGTCGGGACGGGGGATGCTTTCGTGGCCGGCTACCTGGCCGACGCCGCTCGGGGCGTCGACGTGGCCGGCGCGCTGCGGACCGCCGCGGCGGTGGCCGCCATCGCCATCGGCAGCGACGGGGACTGGGAGGGTCTTCCGACCCGCGCCGAGGTCGACGCCCTCCTCGGTGCGGACGACATCGTCCGCTGACCCCTCGCTCAGCCGAACCGCACTGCAGCGGCTGAGCGCCGAGGTGGTCGAGCTCAGCGCCCGGCCGAGCGTCCCTCCGGCAGCGCGGGCACCATCCGGAACAGCGTGGTCGTCGTGGTGACCGGCGGGATGGGCCGGTGCGGCGGCTGGGCGCGGTCCCCGGCTACCGCGGCGACGACGTCGCGGGAGGTGATCAGGCCGAGCAGGCCGCCGTCGGGAGTCGTCACCGCCACGCAGTCGGTGCCGGTGGCGCGCATCGCCGCGGCCACGTGGCCGAGGGAGTCCTCCGGGCGCACCCGCACCGGGCGGCGGGTCACCACCTCGCCGGTGCGGCGCCGGGCCCGGGCCAGCGGGCCGACCAGCCACTCCACCGCCAGGTCCCGGTCGCTGATCACGCCCAGCAGCCGGCCCTCGCGCAGCACGGGCAGGTGGTGCACCCCGGCGGTGGTGAGGACCTCCCAGGCGATGAGCACGCTGTCCTCGGCGTCGACGACGACGAGCGAGCGGCTCATGACGTCGCCGGCGAGCAGCGCCGAGACCGGGGTGGGGTCGTCGTGGCGCTGGCTGGGCGGGGTGGGAGCGGGCGGGGTGGGAGCGGGCGGGGTGGGGGTGGTGGTCACGGCGGCCTCCCTGGATGGAGCACGCGCGGCACGGTGCGGACCGGCGCGGGACCGGCGTGCGTCGTCGTACCCAGCGTCAGCGGACGGTGCCGCCGACGTCAGGGACTCTCGTCCCGCGCCGGCTCGCCCGCAGACTCAGCGCGCGGCGCGGGCCAGCGCCGAGCGCACCGCGGCAGCCAGCTCCGCGGTGGTGAACGGCTTGGCCAGGAACACCGCCGAGCCGAGCAGCGGCTCGCCGCCCTGCACGCTGCGGGCCGGTCCGACCCCTGGTGCGTAGCCGCTCATGAGCACCGCGGCCAGGCGCGGATGCTGCTCGCGCAGCCGCTCGAGCAGCGCGTCCCCGGTGAGGCCGGGCATGACCACGTCGCTGACCAGCACCTGCACCCCGGCCAGCACGTCGCGGGGCAGGGCGAGCGCCTGCTCCGGGCCGTCGGCCTCCAGCACGTCGTGGCCGAGGTGGGCGAGCAGCCGGGCGGTGAGCTGGCGCACCACCGGGTCGTCCTCCACGACGAGCACCCGCTCGCGCCCGGAGCGAGCGGGCGGCTCGGGCCGCGGCGGCGGGGCAGGGGTGGCGGGCTCGGCCGCGGCCGGCAGCCAGACGGTGGCGGTCGTGCCGCGCCCGACCTCGGACTCGAGGGTGAGCAGGCCGTCGGACTGGCGCACGATGCCGTCGGCCACCGCCAGCCCGAGCCCGGTGCCGCGACCGGTCGGCTTGGTGGTGAAGAACGGGTCCAGCGCCCGGGCGAGGACCTCCGAGGGCATCCCGACGCCGTCGTCGCGGACCCGGACGGCGACCAGCCGGGTGCCGGGGGCGAGGTCGGCCTGGAACCGGCGGCCCAGCCGGCGCAGCACGGAGCCGTCCTCCACCGCGACCGAGAGCGTGACCCGGCCCTGCCCGGAGCTGGCCAGCACCCGCTCGGTGACGGCGTCGCGCGCGTTGATGACGAGGTTGAGGATGACCTGCTCGAGCTGCCCCGGGTCGATGAGCACCGGCGGCACCTCGGGCTCGCTGCGGTAATGCAGCGACACCCGCTCGTCGAGCACCCGGCGCACCAGGGGCACCAGCCGGGTCATCACCTCGTCGATCTGCACGACGACCGGGCTGAGCACCTGCTGGCCGGTGAAGGCGAGCAGCTGGCGGGTGAGGGTGGCCCCGCGCTGGGTGACCTCCTCGATCGCCCGGGCGTCGTCGGCGGGCAGGTCCCGCTCCTCCAGGGTCCGGCGCAGCAGGGCTGCGTTGACCCCGATCACCGTGAGCAGGTTGTTGACGTCGTGCGCCACGCCGGCGGCGAGCTGGCCGAGGTTCTCCGAGCGCTGGGCGTGCTGCAGCTGGGCCTGCAGCGAGCGCTCCTCGGTGACGTCGCGCAGGGTGCCCCGGATGCCGACCGCCTGCCCCTGCTCGTCCAGGATCGCCTCGCCCTCGGCGCGCAGCACCACGCTGCGGCCGTCGGGGCGCACCAGGCGGAGGTCGGCGGGGACGGGGCGCCCTCCGGTCCAGGCGGCGTCCATCAGCCGCCGGGCCCGCTCGCGGTCCTCGGGGTGCAGCAGGTCCAGGACCGCCTGCACCCGGGCCGGGAACGCGCGCCCGGCCGGGTCGCGGACCGGCACGTCCTCGCCGGGCACGTTCTCCTCGAACTCGTGCTGCTCCGGCTCTACCTGGGCCGGGCGTCGCGGCAGGCCCAGCAGCTCGATCAGCTCGTCGCTGCTGTCGAAGCCCGGCCGCTCCCCGCCCCAGCGCCACTCGTAGAAGCCGAGCCGGCCGATCCGGTAGGCCTCGTGCACGCGCCGCTCCGCCTCGCGCAGCGCCCGCGCAGCCAGGTGCTGGTCGGTGGTGCGCCGGAACAGCACCAGCAGGCCGTCGTCGGCGGGGATGAGGGTGCTCTGCCACCAGTCCTCCCGGCCGGAGCCGGGGTCGACCCAGTGGAACTCCTCGTCGCGCGGCCGCCCGTCGGCCACGACGCCGGCGAACGTGGCCAGCAGCCCGCTGGCGGCGAACTCGGGGAACGACTCGCGCATGGTCCGCCCCAGCAGCCCGCCGCGGGTGGACAGCACCCGGGCGGCGGGGTTGACCATCCGGAACGCGAAGTCCTGGATCCGCCCGTGCTCGTCGCGCACGGCGTCGACGACGATCACGCCGTCGGCGCTGTTCTCCACCGCCTGCTCGAGCCGGTGCAGCACCTCGGCCCGGGCGTCGACGTCGAGCGAGGCGCGCAGCCGGATGTTCTCCACCGCCAGCGAGGTGACCGCGGCCACCAGGTCCAGCACCGTCTGCTCGTCGGCGGCGCCCTGCTCCGGCGCCGCCACCGCGCCGCGCACGCGCACGCTGCCGATCGGCCGGCCGCCGGGGTCGCGGACCTCCGCGCGCAGCACGTCGGTGGCCCCGGCCTCGGCGGGGTGCGGGGCCATGTCGCCGACGCTCGCGGTGCGCACGCCGTCGGGCAGGCGCAGCTCGACGTGCGCGGCGTCGGCGTCGAGCACCTCGACGACCAGGGCGACGACGGCCTGCAGCAGCGTCTCGAGCGAGGGGTGCTGGGACAGGTCGGCGGTGGCCCGCGCGATCGCCGCCGCACGCCCGCGGCGCGCGGCCGGTCGGGCGCGTGGCACGTCCGGCGACGCGACCTCTCGCACAGCTCCCCCGTGTCTGTTCCGTGGTGCTGCCGGCGCGCAGTGCCCCGGCCCACCGGCAGCGTACGTGCCCGGGGGGAGGCTTGACCGGGGATGCCCGGATCGGCCGATGCGGGGCGAGCGGCGGGTCGACCGGCGGTGGACGCAGTGCCACCCGGTCTGCGGGCCGGAGCGGGCTCAGGCGGCGCGCAGCGCCTCGCGCGCGGCCTGTCCCGCCCGCGCGCCGTAGCCCCCGCCGAACAGCACCGCATGCACGAGCAGCGGCACCAGCTGGTGCAGCGGCACCCGCCGCTGCCAGCCCTCCGCGAGCGGGGTGCCGCGGTCGGCAGTGGCCTCGGCGTAGGCGGCCAGCACGCGGTCCAGGTGCGGGCAGCCGAACAGGGCGAGCATGGCCAGGTCGGTCTCCCGGTGGCCGGCGTGGCAGGCGGGGTCGATGAGCCGGGCGACGCCGTCCGCCCCCCACAGCACGTTGCCGGACCACAGGTCGCCGTGCAGCAGGGCGGTCGGCTCGGCCGGCCCGGCCAGCTCGTCGATGCGCTCGCAGACGGCGTCGACGTCGGCCGCGTCGCCGGCCGACAGGTTTCCTCGCTCGCGGGCGAGCCGGGCATAGGGCGCGACCCGGTGCTCGACCCACCACGGGCCCCAGCGGGTGCCGGTGCCGGCGGGCAGCGGGAGCGGACCGAGATATCCCCTCAGGCCGACGCCTCCGGGTGCCGCTCCGAGGTTGCCGAAGGGGGTCCCGGGCGGGAGCGAGCCGTGGGTGGCGGCCAGCCGGCGGCCGAGCGCTTCGGCGGCCGCGACGTCGGGGGCGCCGGCGGGGATCCACTCGAGGACGAGGACGTCGGCGTCGGCAGCCAGCACCGCCGGCACCGGCACCCCCTCCGGGGCCTCTTGCAGCCGGCGCAGGCCCGCCGCCTCGGTCGGGAAGAGGGTGGGCGGCGCGCCGGGCAGGGTCTTGGCGAAGACGGCGCGCCCGTCCGCCAACGTCACCCGCCACGCGCGGGCGACGTCCCCGCCGGCCACCGGCTCGCACCCGGTGGCCCGCACCTGCAGCGCCTTGGCCACCAGCTCGGCCGCGCGGGGGAGCACCGGTTCAGGCCTGCCGCTCGAACGCGTGGGTGCCGTTGTCGGTTCCGCCGCCGGATCCGCTGTCGCTGTCGTCGTCGTCCTCGGGCAGCTCCAGCTCGCCGCGCAGGTGCTCCAGCAGTCCCGCCACGGCCGCCTCGACCTGGTCCAGGACCAGGTCGAAGCCCTCGCGGCCGCCGTAGTAGGGGTCCGGCACGTCCAGCGCGCTCTCCGGGGCGTCGTCCAGCGCCGGGTCGAACGAGCGCAGCAGGCGCACCTTGTCCGCCGCCTCCTCGTCCGGGGCCAGTCGGAGCAGCTCGCGCAGGTGCCCGCGGTCCAGGGCCAGCACGAGGTCGCGCTCGGCGAACCAGGCGATGTCGAACTGCCGGGCCACGTGCGCGAGGTCGTAGCCCCGCCGGGTCAGGGACTCCAGCGCCCGCGGGTCCGCGTCCTGCCCGACGTGCCACCCGCCGGTGCCGGCGCTGTCGACCTCCACCAGCCCGTCCAGGCCGGCCACGGCCAGCCGGTGGCGCAGCACGGCCTCGGCCACCGGGGAGCGGCAGATGTTGCCCGAGCAGACGAAGCAGACGCGGTAGCTCACCGGCTCATCCTGCCCGTCGACGCCCGCCCGGGACGCCCCGGCGCAGCGATCACTCGGCCGGCTCGGCCGCGGGCACCGGGACCGGGATCGGCACGGGCGCCGGCTGCGGACGGCGCCGCGCGCGCAGCGCCTCGGCCGCGCCCTGCACGGCCACCGCGGCCGCCACGATGCCGGCTGCCACCAGGCCGTCGAGCCACCAGTGGTTGGCGGTCACCACGACCACCAGCACGGTGAGCGCGGTGTGCACCGGACCCAGCCATCGCCACGGCGAGGGGGCATAGCGCAGCACGAAGCCGCCCACGATGACCGCCCAGGCCACGTGCACCGACGGCATGGCGGCCAGCTGGTCGGCGATGCCGCTGCCGAACGCGCCGTAGACCGACTGCCCGTAGCGCAGCGCGGTGTCCTCGAACCCGAGGTCGGTGAGCATCCGCGGCGGCGCCACCGGCACCAGCTGCACGAGCAGGCAGGTGAGCGTGGACAGCACGATCACGTTCCGGGCCCTGGCGAACGCCTCCCGGTGCCGCCAGAACATCCACAGCACGAACAGCACCATCGAGTTCAGGTGCGCGTAGAGGTAGTAGGCGTTGAGCGCCTTGACCAGCAGCGGCACCGGCAGGAACAGGTGCTGTAGCCACACCTCGCTGGGCAGGCCGAGTGCGCGCTCGACGTCCCACACGCTGTGGGCGTTGGCGAACGCGCCGTCGACGCGGGTGTGCGCGAACCGCCCCACGTACTGGTAGAGACCGAGCAGCCCGCACACCAGCGCGAACTCGCGGCCGAAGCCGGCCGCGGCCGGAACCCAGCGCGGTGCCGGCCCGGAACGGCTGCGGGCCACCGACGTCGCGAGCCCCCACAGCAGCAGGAAGCCCGCGCACAGGGTGAGCGACAGCTGCCAGCTCGGGCTCAGGTGGGGCACTGGGACACGCTAGCCCGGCGGCGGCCGGTCCCGTCCGCACGACCGGGGGATCGTCACCCCGCGGTGACGATCCCCCGCGTCGCGTCGTCCGAGGCGGCCCGGACGGTCAGCTCGTGCGTGCGGCCGCCTCCGCGGGCCGGCGTCCGCGCACGTGCACCTCGCCGTCCATGTCCTCGAGCTCGCGGCCCTTGGTCTCGGGCACCTTGGCCAGCACGAAGAAGAAGCTGATGGCGGCGAAGACCGTGTAGAAGCCGTAGGCGAACCAGAGCGCGACGTCCTTGCTCATCACCGGGAACGTCGTGGTGATGGCGAAGTTGGCCAGCCACTGGGCGGCCGCGGCCACGGCGAGCGCGGCAGCCCGGATCTTGTTCGGGAACATCTCGCCGAGCAGCACCCAGACGACCGGGCCCCAGGAGACGCCGAACGCGACCACGTAGAGGTTGGCGGCGATCAGGGCGATCGTGCCGTAGGGCTGGGCCAGCTGCGGGTTGTCGCCCACGAACGTGGCCTGGGTGAAACAGATCGTCATGGCCAGCAGCGAGAGCACCATGCCGGCCGAGCCGACCAGCAGCAGCGGGCGACGGCCCACCTTGTCCACCAGCGCGATGGCCACCAGGGTCACGACCACGTTGGTGACCGAGGTGATGACCGAGAAGGTGAAGGAGTCGCTCTCGCTGAATCCGACCGACTGCCACAGCGACGTCGAGTAGTAGAAGATCACGTTGATGCCGACGAACTGCTGGAACACCGAGAGCAGGATCCCGACCCACACCACCGGCAGCAGGCCGAAGCGCTGGCCCTTGAGGTCGGCCAGCGAGGGCTTGTCCTCGCGCTGGATCGTCCGCTGGATGTCACGCACCTTGTCCTCGGGGCGCTGCAGGCCCAGCACCCGGCGCAGGACGTCGGAGGCCTGCTGGGTCTCGCCCTTGGCCACCAGGTAGCGCGGGGACTCCGGGATGCGCAGCGCCAGCACGCCGTAGATCACCGAGGGCACCACGCCGACGAGGAACATCCAGCGCCAGGCCGGCAGGCCGAGGGCGAAGTCCTGGTCCGCGCTGCCGGCCACCCGCGCGAGCGCGGTGTCCGAGAGCAGGGCCACGAAGATGCCGATGACGATGGCAAGCTGCTGCAGCGAGCCGAGGCGGCCGCGCAGACGGGCCGGGGCGATCTCGGCGATGTAGGCGGGGGCGATCACGGAGGCGATGCCGATGCCCAGACCGCCGACGAACCGCCAGATCACCAGGTCCCACACGGAGAACGCCAGGCCGGCCCCGATCGAGCTGACCAGGAACAGGCCCGACCCGAGCAGCATCACCTTGACCCGGCCCCAGCGGTCGGCCAGCCGCCCGGCGTACCAGGCGCCCACGGCCGAGCCGAGCAGCGCGATCGCCACCGCGAGCCCGGTCACGAACGGCGACAGCGAGAAGGCGTCGCTGATCGCCGTGACCGCGCCGTTGATGACCGCGGTGTCGAAGCCGAACAGGAAGCCGCCGATCGCGGCGACCACCGAGACCAGGACCGCCGTGCCGGTGGTGCTGCGTGCCTCGGCGCGGTCCTGCGCGCCGCTCGTGAGGTCTGCTCCGGACCCCGATCCGGTCGCCATCGCTCGCCCCTCTCCGCCCGGCGACGCTGCCGGGCAACCAGAGGACCGCTTTACCCGCCCTCGACCATGTGCACGCACGCGGTCGGGCGGCTGCGGAAGGACCGATCGGTCCACCTCCAGTCACGCCCGCCTACAGTGACGTCCATGAGCGAGGTCGCTTCCGCCCACAGCGCTGTGCCGGACACCGACAGCCCGCCCGTGGAGCCGCCCAGCCCCTCCGACGCCCCCGAGCCGCGGGTGGCGCAGGTGCCGGTGCCGCCGGCCGGCCCGCGGCTGCGCCCGGCGCTGGACGCCGTCCCCGCCTACGTGCCGGGCCGGCCCGCGCAGGCCCGCGAGGGGGCCAAGGCCTGGAAGCTGTCCTCCAACGAGAACCCCTACCCGCCGCTGCCGAGCGTGCTCGAGGTGGTCCGCGCCGAGGCCGAGTCGTTCCAGCGCTACCCGGACATGTTCGCCACCGCGCTGGTGGCCGAGATCGCCGACCGCTTCGACGTCCCGGTCGAGCACGTGGCCACCGGCACCGGCAGCGTCGGCGTGCTCGGGCAGATCGTGCAAGCGGTGGCCGGCGAGGGCGACGAGGTCGTCTACGCCTGGCGCTCGTTCGAGGCCTACCCGATCGTCGTGCAGGTCGCCGGGGCCACCTCGGTGCGGGTGCCGCTCACCGCCGACGAGCGGCACGACCTGCCGGCCATGCTCGCGGCCATCACCCGGCGCACCCGCCTGGTCCTGGTGTGCACGCCCAACAACCCGACCGGCACCGCGCTGCACCGCGCCGAGCTCGAGCGGTTCCTCGACGCGGTGCCGCAGGACGTGCTGGTGGTCGTCGACGAGGCCTACCGGGAGTTCGTCCGCGACGCCGACGTCCCCGACGCCCTCGACCTCTACCGCGACCGGCCCAACGTGGCCGTGCTGCGCACCTTCTCCAAGGCCTACGGCCTGGCCGGGCTGCGGGTCGGCTTCGCCGTGGCGCACGCCCCGGTGGCCGCGGCGCTGCGCAAGACCGCGGTGCCCTTCGGGGTCAGCGGGCTGGCGCAGGCGGCGGCGATCGCCTCGCTGCGGCACGAGGACGAGCTGCTCGAGCGGGTCGACGCGCTGGTCGGCGAGCGGGTGCGGGTGCTCGGCGCGCTGCGCGAGCAGGGCTGGACGGTGCCCGACACCGAGGCCAACTTCGTCTGGCTGCGCCTGGGCGAGCTGACCCCGGAGTTCGCCGCGGCCTGCGAGGCGGCGGGGGTGTCCGTGCGCCCGTTCGGCGCCGAGGGCGTCCGGGTCAGCGTCGGCGAGGTGGAGGCCAACGACCTCTTCCTCGACGTCGCCGGCGCCTTCCGCGCCGCCGGCTGAGCGCGGCCGATCCTGTGCGCCTGATCCCCTTCGACGCCGGCCGCGGGGCCGACGTCACCCGCTTCGGCACCCACGGCGTGCGCGGGGTGCCGCTGGCCCGCGCCACCGAGCTGGCCCGCTACTCGGTGCTGGTCATGCACCTCGAGCCCGGCGGCGCCGTCGGTCGGCACGAGGCCGTCGTCGACCAGCTGTTCGCGGTGGTCGCCGGCAGCGGCTGGGCCGAGGGCGCCGACGCCGTCCGGGTGGAGGTCGCGGCCGGTCAGGCCGTGCTGTGGGAGGCCGGCGAGGAGCACGCCGCCGGCACCGACGTCGGCCTCACCGCGCTGGTCGTAGAGGCCGACGAGCTGACCCCGCTCGACTGAGCCCGGCGCACCCCGCCCGGGCGGTGACCGCTGCGGACCGGCAACCGATGTGCGAACACAGGACCGGTCCGGCCAGCGGCGTGTCCCGCCCCGACGGCGCCGACACGCCGTGCCCAGCGGCGGGCCTTTGTGCGCAAATCGGTCAAGGGTCAAGGGCCAAGGGTCAAGGGCCGACGACGCGCGGCACCCTCACGGCTCCCGCTCGGCCTTCGCCGGCGGCGGTCCGTCCGGCAGCGGCCGGCGCGGCTCGCGGTCGCCGGCCTCCCCGCCGCCGCCCAGCCGGTCGACCGGCACCAGGACCCCGCGCCGGTAGGGGCCGAACAGCGACCGCGGGCGGTGCACGGTCACTCGGCTGAGCGTGTAGCGGCCGCCGAAGCGCCGCAGGGCGTCGGCGACGACGCCGCCCACCTCCCGCGCGGCACCCAGCGGGTCGTCGGTTCGCCGGTCGGAGACGACCACGTAGCGGTCGAGCAGGCGGACGTCCTCGGGCAGCGCGCCGCGCAGGGTGGCGGCGTCGAGCTCGCGCAGCGGCGGGTCCACGAGCACGATCACCTCGACCTCGCGCGCCACCGCCACCTCGTCGCCCCCTCCGCCCGGCTGCTCACAGCAAACCGCTGCCGGCGCGGCCAGGGAAGGGCCCGGCGGGTCCCGCCCTCAGGCCGCCGGCTCGGGCAGCGCCTCGGGCTCCGCCTCCCGCACCCGGCTGCGCCGCGGCCGCTCGGCGCTCACCACCAGCGCCACCCCGGCCACCACCAGGGCGCCGCCGACCAGGACGATGCCGGTGACCGGCTCGGCCAGGACCGCCCAGCCGAGCAGCACGGCGACGGCCGGGTTGACGTAGGCGTAGGTGCTCACCAGCGACAGCGGCGCGTGGCCCAGCAGCCAGACGTAGGCGGTGTAGCCCAGCATCGACCCCGCGGTCACCAGGTAGGCCCAGGCGAACCAGGCCTTCGCCGGCACCGCGGCCAGGTGCAGCGCAGGACCCTCGCCGGCCACCAGACCGACGACCACGAGGACGACGCCGCCGAGCAGCATCTCCCACACGGTGGCCACCAGCGGGTCGCCGGGCAGCGCGAGCCGTCCGGACAGGAACGAGCCGATCGCCCAGGAGAGCGTGGCGGCCACGACGACCGCCACGCCCCAGCCCTGCACGCCGCTGATCCCGCCGCCGCGCAGCGCCAGCAGCGCGACCCCGCCGAAGCCGACCAGCACGCCGGCCCAGGTGGCGCCGCGCGGCCGGCTGCCGGTGACCAGCTGGAGCAGCACGAGGAACAGCGGGGTCGTGGCGACCAGCAGGGCCGCCAGACCGCTGGGCACGGTCTGCTCGGCCACCGCCACCAAGCCGTTGCCGCCGAGCAGGAGCATCGCGCCCATCGCCAGCGAGGACCCGAGCTCGCGCCGGTCCGCCCGCAGCGCGGAGGTCCCCGAGCGCGCGGCGACGACCGCGGCGAGCAGCGCCCCGGCGGCGAGGAAGCGGCCGCCCATCGCCAGCAGCGGCGGGACGTCGGCCTCCACCACGACCCGGATGGCCAGGTACGTCGAACCCCAGATCACGTAGACGGCGCTCAGCGCCAGCCAGACGGCGGCGGGCGAGGCGGCGCGGGGCGCCGGGGTGCTGCTCACGGGCGGGGCCTTCAGTCGTGGGGGCGGCGGTGGCCCATCCAACACCCGGGGTCGGGACTTTCGGCCGGGTGGTGCAGGACGCAGGTCCTCGGGCCGTCGCGGTCACCGCGGGCGATCGTCGGAGACAGCCGACCAGCAGCGCTTGTGAAGGGAATCACAAGCGTTGAACCTGTTCAAACCGTGCGTCGGCGGACGAGGCTGTGCCCTGCTCACCTGCGCTGCTCAGATGACCTGTCAGCCGACCTGACGGTCGCGACCGACGGATGGTGGAGATGGACGCCCTGCTCCTGGCCCGGTTCCAGTTCGGGATCACGACCGTCTATCACTTCCTCTTCGTCCCGCTGACCATCGGCCTCGCCCCGCTGGTCGCGATCATGCAGACCGCCTGGGTGCGCACGGGGAACGAGAAGTACCTCCGGATGACGAAGTTCTGGGGAAAGCTCTTCCTGATCAACTTCGCGATGGGCGTGGTCACCGGGATTGTTCAGGAGTTCCAGTTCGGCATGAACTGGAGCGACTACTCGCGCTTCGTCGGCGACGTCTTCGGGGCGCCGCTGGCCATGGAGGGCCTGCTCGCCTTCTTCCTCGAGTCCACGTTCCTCGGCCTGTGGATCTTCGGCTGGGAGCGGCTGCCGAAGAAGGTGCACCTGGCCACCATCTGGGCCGCCGCGATCGGCGTGAACCTGTCCGCCTACTTCATCATCGCGGCCAATTCCTGGATGCAGCACCCGGTCGGCTACACGATCAACGCCGAGCGCGGCCGGGCCGAGCTCACCGACATCTGGGCGGTGCTCACCAACTCCACGACGCTGGCGGCCTTCCCGCACACGATCACCGGCGCGTTCCTGGCCGCCGGCGCCCTCGTCGTCGGCATCGCGGCCTGGCACCTGCGCCGGGGCAACCACGTGGACGTCATGCGCACCTCCGCCCGCCTCGGGATGGTGGTCGCCCTGGCCGCCGGCATCGGCGTCGCCGTGTCCGGGGACCTGCAGGCGCGCATCATGACCCGGCAGCAGCCGATGAAGATGGCCGCGGCCGAGGCGCTCTACGACACCTCCGCGCCGGCGTCGTTCTCCTTGTTCACCATCGGTTCCCTCAACGGCAGCGAGGAGATCTGGTCGCTGCGGGTGCCGCACGTCCTGTCGTTCATGGCGACCGGGGACCCGGACGGCACCGTCGAGGGCATCAACGACGTCCAGCGCCAGTACGTGGCCACCTACGGCCCAGGCGACTACAGCCCGATCATCCCGGTCACCTACTGGAGCTTCCGGCTCATGATCGGCTTCGGCGCCTTCTCCGCGGCGCTGGCGCTGCTGGGGCTCTGGCTCACCCGGCGCGGGCGCCTGCCCGACCAGCCCTGGTTCTGGCGGATCGCGCTGTGGAGCATGGCGCTGCCGCTGCTCGGCAACAGCCTGGGCTGGATCTTCACCGAGATGGGACGCCAGCCGTGGCTGGTCTTCGGCCGCATGCTGACCCGCAACGGCGTCTCGCCCAACGTCCCGGCGTGGCAGGTCGCCACGTCGCTGGTCACCTTCACCCTCGTCTACGCCGCGCTCGCCGTCATCGAGGTGAAGCTGCTGGCCCGCTACGCCAAGGCCGGGCCGCCCGACGTCGAACCCCCTGCCGAACCGTCCGAGGCCGAGCGCCCGCTCGCCTTCGCCTACTGAGAGGTGCTGGACGTGTCTCTCGCGGAGTTCTGGTTCCTCCTCATCGCGATCCTCTGGAGCGGCTACTTCCTGCTCGAGGGCTTCGACTTCGGCGTCGGCATGCTGCTGCCGGTGCTCGGCCGGGACGACGTCGGCCGCCGGGTGCTCATCAACACGATCGGCCCGGTGTGGGACGCCAACGAGGTGTGGGTCATCGTGGCCGGCGCCGGCATCTTCGCGGCCTTCCCCTACTGGTACGCCACGCTGTTCAGCGGGTTCTACCTGCCCCTGCTGCTGATCCTCGTCGCGCTCATCGTCCGCGGGGTGGCGTTCGAGTACCGCGGCAAGGTCGACGACGCGGCCTGGCGCAAGCGGTGGGATGTCGCGATCGTGGTCGGCTCGGCGGTGCCCGCCCTGCTGTGGGGCGTCGCCTTCGCCAACATCGTGCGCGGCGTCCCGATCGACGCGCAGGGCAACTACAGCGGCACCCTGTTCACCCTGCTCAACCCCTACGGGCTGCTCGGCGGCCTGGTGACGCTGTCGCTGTTCCTCACCCACGGCGCGGTGTTCATCGCGCTCAAGACCGTCGGGCCGGTGCGCGAGGAGGCCCGCCGGCTGGCGGAGCGGCTCGGGCTGGTCACCGCGGTGCTGGCGGTGGCGTTCCTCGGCTGGACCTACGCCGACAGCCGGGACACCTGGTCCCTGGTGCTGTCCCTCGGTGCCGCCGTGGTGCTGCTGGCCGCGCTGGCCGCCAACCGGCGCGAGAGGGAGGGGTGGGCGTTCGTCCTGACCGCGGGCACGATCGTGCTGGCCACCGGCGCGCTGTTCACCGCGCTGTTCCCGGACGTCATGCCCTCCACGACCGACCCCGCCTTCAGCCTCACCGTGGCCAACGCCAGCTCCACCCCCTACACGCTCCGGGTGATGTCCTGGGTGGCGGTGGTGATGACGCCGTTCGTCGTCGCCTACCAGGCCTGGACCTACTGGGTGTTCCGGCAGCGGATCGGGCGGGAGAGCATCCCCACCGGCGTACCGGAGGCGGCCCGCCCGCAGCCCGCGGTCGCGGGACCGAGCGAACCGCGCTGACACCCCGACCGCGCTGATCCGGCTGCCGCCATGAAGCCCCTCGACCCCCGGCTGGTCCGGCACGCGCGCGCCACCGTGCCGTTCCTGGCCGGCTCGGTGGCCCTGGGCGTGCTGACGGCCGGGTGCGTCCTGCTGCAGGCGGGGGTGCTGGCGCACGCGGTGAGCGCCGCGTTCCTGCACGGCGCCTCCATCGCCTCGTTGCGCACCGACGTCCTGCTCCTGCTCGGCGTCGTGCTGGTGCGGGCGCTCACCGGATGGGGCCAGGAGGCGCTGGCCGCCCGCGCGTCGTCCACCGTGAAGTCGCAGCTGCGGTCGGCCCTGCTGCGCAGGACCGTCGTGCTCGGCCCGACCTGGCTGTCCGGGCAGCGCAGCGGCCGGCTGGCCCAGCTGGCCACCCGCGGCGTCGACGCGCTGGACCCCTACTTCGCCCGCTACCTGCCCCAGCTGGTGCTCACCGCGGTCGTCACCCCCCTGGTCGTCGCCCGGATCGCCCTGGCGGACTGGATCTCCGGCGTCATCGTGCTGATCACGCTGCCGCTCATCCCGGTGTTCATGGCCCTGGTCGGCTGGCGGACCCAGACCGTGCAGCAGCGGCAGTGGAGCTCGTTGCAACGGCTGAGCGCGCACTTCCTCGACGTCGTCGACGGGCTGCCCACGCTCAAGGTGTTCGGCCGCGCCAAGGCGCAGGAGCGCTCGATCGAGCAGGTCACCGGGGACTACCGGCGCGCCACGATGAAGGTGCTGCGCGTCTCGTTCCTCTCCGCCTTCGTGCTGGAGCTGGCGGCCACCCTGTCGGTGGCGCTCGTGGCCGTCGACGTCGGCTTGCGGCTGCTGGACGGGCGGGTGGCGCTGGAGACCGCGCTGCTGGTGCTGGTGCTCGCCCCGGAGGCCTACCTGCCGCTGCGGCAGGTGGGGGCCAGCTACCACGCGGCCGCGGAGGGAGTGGCCGCGGCGGAGGAGGTCCTCGTAGTCCTCGACGAGCCGGTGCCCGCGGCCGGCGATGCGGTCCTGCCGTTCGTGGGCGTCACCGGTCTGGAGGTGCAGGGGCTCAGCGTCTCCTACGACAGGTCGGAGCCCGCGCTTCCGCCGACGTCGTTCGTGCTGCGGCCGGGCGAGGTGACCGCCCTGGTCGGCCCCTCCGGGGCGGGGAAGTCCACCCTGCTCTCGGTGCTGCTGGGCTTCGCCCGGCCCACCGCCGGGCGCGTCCTGGTCGGGGGCGCGGACCTCGCCGACGCCGACCTCGCGGCCTGGCGCCGGCAGGTCGCCTGGGTGCCGCAGCGTGCGGGGCTGCTGGCGGGGACCGTGGCGGACAACGTGCGGCTCGGCCATCCCGACGCGAGCCACGCGGAGGTGCTGCACGCGCTGTCCCTCGCCGCGGCCGCCGACCTGGACCCGGCGCTGCCGCTCGCCGAGGACGGTGCTGGGCTGTCCACCGGCCAGCGGCAGCGGTGCGCGCTGGCGCGGGCGTTCCTGCACGCCGAGCGGGTGGCCGGCCTGCTGCTGCTGGACGAGCCGACCAGCGCCCTGGACGGCGCGAGCGAGGCGCACGTCGTCGCCTCCCTGCGCGAGCTGGCCCGGGACCGCTGCGTGCTCGTGGTCGTGCACCGGCCCGCGCTGGCCGAAGCCGCGGACCGGGTGGTGCACGTCGGCGAGCCGCTGCCCCTGCCCGCCTCGGCGCGGGGTGCCGCATGACGTCTCCAGCGGGTGGGCGCCGCTTCGAGGTGGAGCGGCGGCTGCTTGCGCTCGCCCCGCCGGACCGCGCTCGCAGCGCCCTGGCCGTCCTCTACGGCGCCCTCGCCGCCGGGTGCGCCGTCGGGCTGCTCGCGGTCTCGGCCTGGCTGATCTCCTCGGCCGCGCTGGCGCCGCGGCTGGCCGCGCTCAGCGTCGCGGTCGTCGCCGTGCGGGGGTTGGCGGTCGGGCGCGGCTCGTTCCGCTACGTCGAACGGCTGGCCGGCCACGACGTCGCCTTCCGGCAGCTGGCCACGCTGCGGGGACGGTTCTGGGCGCGGCTGGAGCCGCTGGCCCCCGCCGGTCTGCCCGCGTTCCGGCGCGGCGACCTGCTCGCCCGCCTCATCGGCGACGTGGACACGGTGCAGGACCTGCCGCTGCGGGTGCTCCAGCCGGCGCTGGTGGCCGCGCTCGCCGGCGCTCTGTCCGTGGGCATCACCGCGGCGCTGCTGCCGAGCGCCGGCCTGCTGCTGCTCGTCGCGCTGCTGGTGGCCGCGACCGCGGTGCCGATGGCCACCGCCTGGTCCTCGCGCCGGGCCGACGTCCGGCTCGCGGCCGCCCGGGCCGACCTGTCGGCCGGGGTGGTCGAGCTTCTGCGGACGCAGTCGGACCTCATCGCCTACGGCGCGTCGGAGCGCAAGCTCGCCGAGCTGGCGTGTGCCGACGACGAGCTGACCCGGCTGGCCCGGTCCACCGCCGGGGCGGCCGGGCTGGGCGCCGGCCTGGCCGCGCTCTGCTCGGGGCTGGCGGTGCTCGGCGCCCTGCTGCTCGGCGTCCCGGCGGTGCGGGCCGGCACGCTGGCCGGTCCGTCGCTCGCCGTCGTCGTGCTGGTGCCGCTGGCGGCGTTCGAGGCGGTCGCGGTGCTGCCGCCCGCGCTGGCCGCGCTGGCCCGGGTCCGCCGCTCCGGCAGCCGCCTGCTCGAGGTGCTCGACGCCGAGCCGCCGGTGGTCGACCCGGAGCGTCCCGCCCCGCTGCCGGCCGGCACCACCCTGCGCCTCCGCGGCGTCGTCGCGCGCTGGCCCTGGGCCGCGGCTCCGGCGCTGCACGGCGTCGACGTCGAGCTCCTGCCCGGCCGCCGGGTGGCGGTGGTGGGCAGCAGCGGGGCGGGCAAGAGCACGCTGGCCGCGGTGCTGCTGCGCTTCCTCGACGTCGGGGCCGGCTCCTACCTGCTCGGAGGCGTCGACACCCGGTCCCTCGCCTCGGACGACCTCCGACGCGTCGTCGGACTCTGCGCGCAGGAGCCGCACGTCTTCGACTCCACGCTGCGGGAGAACCTGCGGCTGGCCCGCCCCGGAGCCTGCGACGTCGAGCTGCGGGGCGCGCTGGCCGCGGCGCACCTGCTGGACTGGGTGGAGCGGCTGCCCGACGGCCTGGACACCTTCGTCGGCGAGCGCGGCGCCCAGCTGTCCGGCGGCGAGCGGCAGCGCCTCGCGCTGGCCCGCGCGCTGCTCGCGGACTTCCCCGTGCTGGTGCTCGACGAGCCCACCGCCAACCTGGACCCGGCCACCGCCGACGCCCTCACCGCCGACCTGCTAGCCGCCACCCGCGACCGGACCACCCTGCTGGTCACCCACCGGCTCACCGGCCTGGAGGACGTCGACGAGGTGCTGGTCCTGGAGGCCGGCCGGGTCGTCGAGCGGGGGAGGCACCGCGAGCTGCTGGCGGCCGGTGGGTGGTACGCGCGGCAGTGGGGGAGGGAGCGGGCGGTCGCCCTCCCTTAGGAGATGTGCGGGTCGGCTCTGCTGGGCGGGTGCGGTTCTCATCAGAGCAAAGGCGCTGGTGACGGGGCGGGACCTGCTCGGGCCGGGTCCGGCGGCCTGGTGCGGCTCGAGTGGAAGGCTGTTGAGCGACGCGGCCGGCGTGTCGCACGGCAACCCTCCACTCGATCTTCGGAGGGCCTTGAGTGTGACGGCAGTGCGCGACACGCCGCGGAAGAGCAGCACTGACGTCACATTCTGCGGGTTAGAGAGCTGGCGGACCGCCGGCCGGCCGCCGAACGCACGTGCCGCCTGGATTCCGCCGTCACCAGCGCCTTTGGACGTCGATCGAGACGTAGGCGGCGAGCAGGCCCGGCCCCGGGCGGAAGCCTCGCCCACTTACCTCGACAGTTTCATGCTCACCTCGCCCGATCTGCTGAGGTGAGCATGAAATGATCACGGTCCCGTGATCATTCCGGCTCAGCCCACCCGCGGGCCGAGCTTCACCTTCGCCAGCTGGCGCGACTGCGCCACCAGCTGGCCGGCGCTGTCGTAGAGGTCGGCGGTCTCGTCGAACCAGCCCTCGCGGACCAGGCGGCCGGAGACGTCGGTGGTGACCCAGCCGTCGGCGGGCAGGGCGCGCAGCAGGAAGGTGAGCTCCACGGTGGGGGCCCACCCGCCGGGGCCGGTGAGGGCGAACGGGACCGGGGGCAGGGCGTCGGCGAAGACGGCGAGGGCCAGCGGGTCGGGGGCGTCACCGTCGCGCATCCGGGCGTGGCCGCGCTGCACCATCTCCTCCGCGGGCGCGCCCCGCGTCCAGCCCAGGTGCGCCGGGTCCAGCCGCAGGTCGACCACCTCGAGCAGGTCCACCCGCATCTGGCCGCCGGGCACCTCGGGGGCGGAGGCCAGGCATTGCTCGACCGGTGCGACCGGCGGGACCACGCCGTCGGACCACTGCGCCTCGCCGCCGGTCAGCAGCCCGGCGGTCACCAGGGCCGCCACGCGCGGGGTCCCGTCCTGCACCAGGGTGGCGCGCAGCGAGGTCACCGACCGCCCGTTGCGCAGCGCCTCCACGACGACCTCCGCCGGCCCGGGCGCGGCGGGGGCGAGGAAGTGGGCGCTGGTGGCCATCGGGTGCGGGTGGCCGGCCGCGGGGCCGCCGGGGTCCAGGGCGGCGCGCAGCAGCAGGGCCAGCACGTAGCCGCCGTTGGGGATGCCGCCGACCGACCAGACCGGGTCGACGTCGACGGCGTAGCGGCCGGCGCCGAGCGGGGTGACGGCGGTGGCGTCGGTGAAGGCGGTCACGGCGGGCACCGTACGCACCGCCCGGTCCCGGTCCGGCGGCGGGTGGGCCGCCCACGGCAGGTGGGGATGGCCGCCGCGGGTGGGCAGGGCGTCCGGCGCCGGTGGCCGGCAGGGCCCGGGAGGTCGGCGCTCAAGGTTTCCCACCGACTGTCCGATGTGTCCTCTGACGGGCTCGTGCCGGCGTCGACGACCACCCGGTCGGCGGCTGTCGGACCCGAGGACGTCGACCTAGGGTCGCCATC
>JBQCHF010000154.1:0-24562 GCA_051954955.1 Motilibacteraceae bacterium | reverse complement strand
CCCCCGGCCGGGGCAGCCGGGGGGGGGTGGGGGGGGGGGGACGTGTGGTCCGGATACACCCCCCTGGGGCCCCCCCGACCCCATCGGACCGGGCGGCTCAGACCCCCAGCGGGGCGCTGTCCAGCGCGGCGACGTCGGCGGGGTCGCCCTGCTTGTCCACCTGCGCGTGCTCGCCGCGGCCGAAGGCGTGCAGCAGCAGCTCGCCGGGGGCGCCGACCAGCACGACGCCGTGGCCGGGCTTGACGGTGATGCCCGCGCCGGCGACCTCGGCGACGTCGGAGCGCCGCAGCACCAGGCCCACCGGCACCTGCCGGTAGAACAGCCGGGCGCGCTGGCGCAGGGTGCGCCACAGGGCGTCCTGCAGGGTCGGGTCGAGCGCCCGCGGCTCCCACCCGGCCTGGGCCCGTCGGACGTCCTCGGTGTGCACGAAGAACTCGGTGAGGTTGGCCGCGTCGTCCACCCCGGGCAGGCCGAGCGGGGACCAGCGCGGCGGACCGGTGCGCACCTGCCGGACCAGGGCCGGCCAGGGCGAGGAGGCGTACCCGCGCTGCACCCGCTCGGTCCAGGCGGCCAGCGGCTTCACCACGATCCCCACGGCAGCGTCCGGGCGGCGCTCGCGCAGCAGCACGTGGGCGGCCAGGTCGCGTGCGTCCCAGCCGGCGCAGAGCGTGGGCGCGGTCGGGCCGGCGGCGTCCAGGGCGTCGGCCAGGGCGAGTCGTTCGGCGTGGGCGAGGCTCATACCTCCAGATCCTCGCCCAGCCGCGTCCGTCCCGCGCGCGGGGCCCGTGCCACCCGGGACCCTCGGACCACCCGGCCGGCCCATCGAGGGGCCCGCGCAGTCGCCGATCATGATGCCGGCTCGGGGGGAGTCGGTGGACGACGGGGAACGCGATGATCGGACGGCTGCCTGGCGGCCGGGGAGACGAGCCGGGCTCGGACGGCGTCCGGGACGACGTCGACGGGGAGCCGCGACGCACCGGCCACGACGCCGACGTCGACGCCGACGTCGCCGGCTGCCTGCGGCGCGAGACCGCCCGCGCCCTGCCCGTCGTCTGCGCCGGCCTCGCCGTGCTCTACGCGGTCTACCTCGGCGGCGCCCTGCTCGCCACCGCCCGCGGCCAGGACCCGCTGGCCCCCGGTGACTCGCTGCTGACCGGCGGCGTCGCCGGCGTCATGGCGGTGCTGGCCGTCCTGTCCCTGCGGCACCGGCGCCGGCTCGGAGCCAGCGGCGGCACCGTGCACACGGTCGCCGGCGTGACCGGGCTCGTGACGCTCGCGCTCTGCCTGCTGCGCGCGGCCGCCGACCCGGACCCGCTGCAGTCGGTGAACCTGCTGCTGTTCCTCATGGCCCTGGGCGTGTTCCTGCTGTCCCTGCGCTGGTACGTCGCGCTGGTTGCGCTCGCCTGGGTCGGCTGGGTCGCGATCGCACTCGGGCGTGGTGGAGCTGCCGACGGCGTGCTCGGCTACGCCATGGTCGCCGCGACCCTGCTCTCCGCGGCTGCGTTCACCGCGCGCCGACGGATGGTGGTGCGGCTCGAGCTCGCCCGCGCCCGGCACGAGCGGGCCGCGCTCGTCGACGCGCTCACCGGCGTGCGCAACCGCCGCGGGCTCGAGGTGGCGGCGCCCGCGCTGCTGCGGCGCGCGGGCGGTCACGGCGAGAGGGAGGGGCTGGCCGAGGTCACCGCCGTCGTCGTGGACATCGACGACATGAAGGGAATCAACGACACCTGGGGCCACGCCGCCGGCGACGCCGCGGTCCTGGGGGCGGCGCAGGTGCTGTCCCGGGCGGTGCGCCGGACCGACGTGGTGGCACGCACCGGAGGAGACGAGTTCGTCGTCCTGGTCGAGGGCGGCTGCGCGCCCGCGGTCGCCGAACGGGTGCGCCACGAGCTGGACCGCTACGTCGCGGAGGTGGACCAGCCGTTCCGGCTGCGGCTCTCGGTCGGCGCCGTCACCCTGCCGGCCGAGGCCGGGCTGCACGGCCTGCACGGGCTTCTCCATGCCGCCGACGTTGCCATGTACCAGGTCAAGGCGCGGCGCCGGGCGGCGCGCGAGCGCGAGGTGCCGGCCCGGGCAGCCGTCGAGGGGTGAGCCGGCCGGGGAGCCGCACCCCCGCGGTCGGGCAGGATGGACCGGTGAGCACGCCCAGCACCCCCAGCACCCACAGCACCTATAGCACCCACAGGCCCGCAGCCCTCGACCCGGCGATCGCCGCGCTGCTCAAGCGCGACGAGCACGGCCTGTTCCCCGCGGTGGCCCAGCAGTGGGACACCGGCGAGGTGCTCATGGTCGGCTGGATGGACGACGAGGCGCTGCACCGCACCCTCACCACCGGCCGGGCCACCTACTGGAGCCGCAGCCGGCAGGAGTACTGGGTCAAGGGCGACACCAGCGGCCACGTGCAGCACGTGCGCGGGGTCCGGCTGGACTGCGACGGCGACACCGTGCTGGTGCAGGTGGACCAGGTGGGTGCCGCCTGCCACACCGGCGACCGCACCTGCTTCGACGCGCGCGAGCTGCCGGTCGCGGGACGCTCCGACGCCTGAGAGCCTCCTTGCGCGCGCACCTTTCGCTGATTGGCTTCGGCTGGTGTCAGCACGATCAACGGCGCTGGTGACGGCGGCGGCGGGTGGCTGGGCAGGTCACGCCGCCCGCCGGCGGACCGCCTGTGACAGGCGAGCGCATGGGTGTGCCACCGCTACGCATCTATGCCCATGGGTGTGACACCCACGTGATCGACATGCGTGAGGGGACCCCCGACCGGCTACTTGCCGGGTCAGGGGTCCCCTCACGCGCTGCCGACCGCCGCGGGCCGCGTGCAGCCTCAGACCTTGACGACGTAGGTGCTCATGATCTTGTCGGCGAAGGTCTGCCGCTTGGCGTCCCACAGCGGCCAGAGGTAGCCCAGATAGCAGGGGATGCCGTCCACGATGTGGGCGATCTGGCGCACGAAGGTCAGCCCCGCACCGATCGGCTGGCCGGTGCTGGCGCCGACCAGGCGGATGCCGAGGACGCTCTTGCCGATGCTCTGGCCGGTCTTGCCCTGCCGGATGATCTGGTTCCAGATGCCCAGGCCGATGCCGACCAGGTAGAGCACCACGCCCAGGAAGACCCCGACCCCGTTGGCGCTGCTGGTGGTGAACCCCGTGGTGGGGTCGGTGGAGGTGGAGGTGGTGGCGGCCACCAGCACCGCGGCGATGACGAAGGGCACCGCGACGACCAGCGCGTCGATCAGGTAGGCGCCCACCCGCGCGCCCCAGCTGGCGAACGGAGGGAGGGTGGCGACCGGGGCACCGAACTGGCCGTACTGGCCGAATCCCGGCTGTCCGTACTGAGGTTGTCCGTACTGAGGCTGTCCGTACTGCGGTTGTCCGTAGCCCGGCTGGCCGTAGGTCGGCTGGCCGTAGGTCGGCTGGCCGAATCCTGGCTGCCCGTACTGACTCTCTCCGTAGCCGGGCTGGCCGTAGCCCGGCTGGCCGTACCCGGGCTGCTGGCCGGCGAAGTAGCCACCGTCACCGCCCTGGCCGTACCCCTGGCCGTAGGGCTGCGTCGGCTCGGTCATCGCTCCCCCTGATCCCCTGCGCGCGGCCGGTGCCGGCGTCGACGCCGGAACCTACCGGCAGCGCGGTGGCCGACGTGCTCGATCGGCGCCCATGCCGTCCGATTCCTCCGGGCGGACCACCCGCCCGGAGCAGCCGGCGATGGGCGAGCCGGTCAGGCGGTGGCGGCGACCAGGCCGCCGGACAGGCTCCGCCACGCGTGCGCGACGGCGAGGGCGCTGATGCCGTAGGTGAACAGCAGGCCGACGCCGCACAGCAGCGCGCCGACGATGTTGATGCCCAGCAGACCCAGGATCAGCACGATCACCTCGCCGGGCGCCGAGCGCACCAGCTCCACCGACCGGCGCAGCGCCGTCCCGACATCTGTGGAGGCGCCGTCGGCCACGACGTAGGGGGCGAACAGCAGGAAGAAGATCGCCACGATCCCCGGGATGATGCACAGCACGAAGCCGACCGCGGTGATGACGCCGACGACGATCGCGGTGATCGCGTAGGGGCCGAGGTCGCGGGTGTCGAACAGGTTCTCCACCCGCGGGCTGCGCCCGTCGCACACCGCCAGCGCGGCGCGGATGACGCCGAGGGCGAGCACCAGGGACAGCGCGAACCCGATCACCGAGAAGACCAGGTCGACGATCACGTTGTGCGAGCCGCGGGTGATGACCCCGAAGACCAGCTGCACCGCCAGCACGACCACGGTGATGAGCAGGAGCGGGCCCAGGTTGCGCCAGTAGGTCGTCCAGGCCCAGGAGATCGACCGGCCGGCGCTGAACGGCTGCGGGGCGCCGGGCGCCGGTGCGCCGGAGCCGTACCCGTAGCCGTAGCCCGCGCCGCCTCCCGGGGGCGGGTAGCCGTAGCCGCCCCCGGGGGGCGGCACCTCCTGGCCGTAGCCGCCGTAGCCGCCGTAGCCGCCGTGACCCTGACCGGCCTGGCCACCGCTGCCCCCTCCCTCGCCCGGCTGCGGCTCCTGCGGTGGTGGCGGCACGTTCCCCGACATCGGTCCCTCCCCGGTCCGGTCGCTCCGGACGACGCCGCCGACCGTAGCGTCAGCCGGTGGCACGGTGCACGCATTCACAAGCCCTCACCTCGCGGCGGTGGCAGCGGGCTCGTGCGCGAGGATGGACGCCATGGCGCCCACCTCGCCCAGCACGCTGCCCGACTCGCCCGCGCACGCGCCCACCGCGCTGTCCGATGGCCCCCTCGCGCCCGGCACCACGGCGCCGGACCTGGAGACCTTCCGAGCCCTGGCCCGCGACCGGCGGGTGATCCCGGTGGTCCGGCGGCTGCTCGCCGACGGCGAGACGCCGGTGGGGGTCTACCGCAAGCTGGCCGGCGGCCGCCCGGGCACGTTCCTGCTCGAGTCCGCCGAGCACGGAGGGGTGTGGTCGCGCTGGTCGTTCGTCGGCGCCCGGTGCGCGGCCACGCTCACCGAGCAGGACGGCCAGGCGGTCTGGCAGGGCACGCCCCCGGTGGGCCTGCCCTCGGGCGGCGACCCGCTGGCGGCGCTGCGCGCCACCCTGGAGGCGCTGCGCACCCCGCACCTGGCCGGGCTGCCGCCGCTCACCGGCGGCCTGGTGGGGCTGCTCTCCTACGACGCCGTGCGCCGGCTCGAGCGGCTGCCGGACCTCAACCCCGACGAGCTCCAGGTGCCCGAGCTGGCGTTCATGCTGGTCACCGACCTGGCCGTGCTGGACCACACCGACGGCACCGTCCTGCTCATCGCCAACGCGGTCAACTGGGACGCCACCGACGAGCGGGTGGACGAGGCGTGGGCCGACGCCGTCGCCCGGCTGGACCGGATGACCGCCGAGCTGGCCACCCCGGCGCCGCCCAGCGTCGCCGTCTTCGACCCCGCGGCCGAGCCGACACCGGTGTCGCGCACCGGGCGGCCGGAGTTCCTCGACGCGGTGGAGAAGGCCAAGGAGGAGATCCGCGCCGGCGAGGCGTTCCAGGTGGTGGTGAGCCAGCGCTTCGAGCTGCCCTGCCCGGCGGACGCCCTGGACGTCTATCGGGTCCTGCGGGTCACCAACCCCAGCCCCTACATGTACCTGCTGCGCTTCGACGGCTTCGACGTCGTCGGCTCCAGCCCCGAGGCGCTGGTGAAGGTCGAGGGCGGCCGGGCCATGACCCACCCGATCGCCGGCACCCGCTGGCGCGGCGCGACGCCGGAGGAGGACGCCCGGCTGGCCGAGGAGCTGCTCGCCGACGAGAAGGAGCGGGCCGAGCACCTCATGCTCGTCGACCTCGGCCGCAACGACCTGGGACGGGTGTGCGCCCCGGGGACGGTGGAGGTGGTCGACTTCATGACCGTCCGCCGCTACAGCCACGTGATGCACATCGAGTCGACCGTGGTCGGCCAGGTGGCGCAGGGGCGCAACGCCTTCGACGTCCTCACCGCCTGCTTCCCGGCCGGCACGCTGTCCGGCGCGCCCAAGCCGCGGGCGATGGAGATCATCGAGGAGCTCGAGCCGGCCCGGCGCGGGCTCTACGGCGGCGTCGTCGGGTACCTGGACCTCGCCGGCGACGGCGATGCCGCCATCGCCATCCGCACCGCCCTGCTGCGCGACGGCGTGGCCTACGTGCAGGCCGGCGGCGGCGTGGTGGCCGACTCGGACCCGGCGGCCGAGGAGCAGGAGAGCCGCAACAAGGCGGCGGCGGTGCTGCGAGCGGTGGCGGTGGCGGCCACGCTCACCGGGCCGTCGGCGGGCGCCGCGGCAGCGGGGAACGGCGCCACCCCGCCGGGGCGACCGTGAGCGAGCCCCGGCCGGCGACCGACGCCCAGAGCGAGCCCGAGAGCAGGACCCGGAGCGAGACCCGGAGCGGGACCGCCGCACGACGCTCCGGCGCGTCCCGGGAGCGTGTCGTCGCGCTGGGCGCGCTCGCGCTCGGGGGCGCGCTGCTCCTGGGCGCCGCCGGCCGGACCTGGGCCACGGTGCGCAGCCGCCCCGCGCCCGGCCTGCCGGCGGTCGTGGACCGGGTCACCGGCGCCAGCCTCGCACCGGGGGTCACCGCGGTCGGACTGCTGGCGCTGGCGGCCGTGGCCGGGCTGCTGGCGGTGCGCGGGGTGGCCCGCCAGCTGGTCGGCCTGGTGGTGCTCGCCGCAGGCGTGGCGGCCCTGGCCTACGCCGTGGCCGGGGCACGGGCCACCCCCACGACCGACGGCACCGTGGAGGCGGTCAGCCACGGCGCGTGGCCTTGGGTGGCGGCCCTCGGCGGGGCGCTGGTGGCGGCCGCCGGGGCGCTGGCCGTGCTGCACGGCCGACGCTGGTCCGCGCTGTCCAGCCGCTACGAGCGCTCGGCCGGCAGCTCCGGCGCGAGCGTCGAGCGCTCCGCCGAGGGCGGCAGCCCGCAACCGACGTCGGAGGGCTCGCTGGCAGGCGGCAAGGAGCTGTGGGACGCGCTGGACCGCGGCGAGGACCCGACCGAGCGCCCCTGAGAGCGGCTACGCTCGCGGCACCCGCCCACCGGCGGAAGCCGTGCGAACGCCCGGCCCGCCGCGGGCACGCCGGCACGAGAAGGGTTTAGCCGTGAGTGAGCAGGGTGGCGCCACGCCCCCGCCCGATCCCTACCGCCGTCCCGAGGAGGGCGGGTCCGCGGAGGGCCAGCCCGGCTACGGCCAGCCGCAGTACGGGCAGTACGGCCAGCCCCAGTACGGCCAGCCTCAGTACGGCCAGCCCGGCTACGGGCAACCCCCCTACGGCCAGCCGCAGTACGGCGCACCCGGCCAGCCCTACGGCCAGGCCCCCGCGTACCCCTACGGGGAGGCGCCGGCGCAGCGGTCCAACGGGCTGGCCGTGGCCGCCCTGGTCTGCGGCATCATCGGCTTCTTCTGCGGGCTCACCGCCATCGCCGCCATCCCGCTGGGGATCGTCGGCCTGCGCCGCTCGCGCGAGCTCGGCGGCACCGGGCGGGGGATGGCCATCGCCGGTCTCGTGCTCGGCTGCGTCGTGGTGGTGCTGTCGGTGGTCGTCATCGCGGTCCTGATGGCCCGCGGGTCGAGCAGCACGACGACGTTCTGAGCATCCGCCTGCCGCATCCGGCGACCCGACCGGTCGGCGTGAGGCAGGCCACCGGGATGGAGAGGGGGCCGTGGTGGTGACCGAGAGCGGGCCGCGGGACCTCCTGCCGCTCGCCCCCGCGGCGCAGGCGGGGGCGTCTGCCGTCCCCACCACGCGCCGACGGCTGGCCGCGCCGCTGGGCGCGGCCACGGCCGCGCTGCCGGTGCTCGCCTACCTATGGGCGGTGAGCCCGGAGGAGCCTGGCCACTACCCGGTCTGCCCGCTCTACTGGGCCACCGGCCTGTTCTGCCCGGGCTGCGGCGCCCTGCGGGCGGCCCACGCGCTGCTGCACGCCGACCTGGCCACCGCCGCGCACCGCAACGTGCTGGTCGTCCTGGCCGCGCCCCTTGTCGTGCTGCTCTGGCTGGAGTGGGTGGCGCGGGCCATGAGGGGACGACCTGCCCGGACCGTGGCCCTGTCCACCCGCGCCACCGTCGTCGTGGTCGTGCTCCTGCTCGCTTACGGCGTGGTCCGGAACCTGCCCTGGGGCGCGTTTCTCGCGCCCTGAGCGGTCGCGGCGCCGCGGCCCAGGTGGGCGGGACCCGCCGTGCGGGTCACCCCGGGCCTCGCGTCGCGGGGTCTGCGGTCCCCGCTAGGCTGGCCGAGCCGCGGGGCTCCCGCGTCGCGGCGAGGACCGTGCCACCAGCAGCGCGTGGCGTCCGGGCCGCTGCCCGGAGCGCACCAGAGGGGACCCGTCGTGAGCGTCCTTGACGACATCCTCGAGGGCGTGCGCGCCGACCTCGCCGAGCGGCAGAGCAGGGTGCCGCTCGAGGCGCTCAAGGAGCGCGCCGCCAGGCGGGACGCCGCGCACGACGTCGTGGGCCTGCTGCGGGCCGAGGGCGTCAACGTCATCGCCGAGGTCAAGCGCTCCAGCCCCAGCCGGGGCGCGCTGGCCCCCATCGCCGACCCGGCCGCCCTGGCCGGCGAGTACGAGGCCGGCGGTGCCAGCGTCATCAGCGTCCTCACCGAACAGCGCCGGTTCGGCGGCACCCTGGAAGACCTCGACGCCGTCCGTGCCGCCGTCGACTGCGCGGTGCTGCGCAAGGACTTCATCGTCTCCTCCTACCAGTTGTGGGAGGCGCGGGCGCATGGCGCCGACGTCGCGCTGCTCATCGTGGCCGCGCTCGAGCAGGAGGCGCTGGTCAGCCTCATCGAGCGCGCGGGCTCCATCGGGCTCACCGCCCTGGTCGAGGCGCACGACGAGGAGGAGGTTGCGCGGGCCGTCAGCGCCGGGGCCCGCGTCATCGGGGTCAACGCCCGCAACCTCAAGACCCTCGAGGTCGACCGCGACACCTTCGCGCGGCTGGCCCCGCTCATCCCGGACGGGGTCGTGAAGGTGGCCGAGTCCGGCGTCCGCGGCCCGCACGACGTCATCGAGTACGCCCGGGCCGGCGCCGACGCGGTGCTCGTGGGGGAGTCGCTCGTCACCGGCTCGGCCAACGGGAAGGACCCGCGCGCCGCGGTGGCCGACCTGGTGGCCGCCGGCGCCCACCCCGCGCTCAAGCACGGGCGCGGCTGAACTCCTTGAACCCCTCTGCCCGCACCACCCTCTCCAGCACGCCAGACCGCACCGGAAGGAGCAGCACCGTGACCACCGCACCCGCGACCCGCGCCGACGGCACGACGCTGACGGGCGGCCCGGCTCGCTGGCAGGCCGGCGCCTCCCAGCCCGACCCCACCGGCCACTTCGGCCCCTACGGCGGGCGGTTCGTGCCCGAGGCGCTGATGGCGGCGCTGGACCAGCTGGAGAAGGCCTACACCGACGCCGCAGCCGACCCCGAGTTCCGCCGGCGTCTGGACGACCTGCAGCGCGACTACACCGGCCGGCCGAGCCCGATCACCGAGGCCGAGCGGTTCGCCGCGCACGCCGGCGGCGCGCGGGTGTTCCTCAAGCGCGAGGACCTCAACCACACCGGCTCGCACAAGATCAACAATGTGCTCGGCCAGGGGCTGCTCACCCAGCGGATGGGCAAGACCCGGGTCATCGCCGAGACCGGCGCCGGCCAGCACGGCGTCGCCACCGCCACGGTGGCCGCGCTGCTCGGGCTGGAGTGCGTGGTCTACATGGGCGAGGAGGACACCCGCCGCCAGGCGCTCAACGTGGCCCGGATGCGGCTGCTCGGCGCCGAGGTGGTGCCGGTCACCACCGGCTCGCGCACCCTCAAGGACGCCATCAACGAGGCGATGCGCGACTGGGTGACCAACGTCGACTCCACCCACTACCTGCTCGGCACGGTGGCCGGCCCGCACCCGTTCCCGGTCATGGTCCGCGACTTCCACCGGGTCATCGGGGTGGAGGCGCGCGAGCAGCTGCTCGAGCGGATCGGCCGGCTGCCGGACGCCGTCTGCGCGTGCGTCGGCGGCGGCTCCAACGCCATCGGCATCTTCCACCCCTTCGTCGATGACGAGGGCGTGCGCCTCTACGGCTTCGAGGCGGCCGGCGACGGCGTGGCCACCGGGCGGCACGCGGCCTCCATCAGCGGCGGTGCCTCCGGGGTCCTGCACGGCACCCGCACCTATGTGCTGCAGGACGAGATGGGCCAGACCAAGGAGTCGCACTCGATCAGCGCCGGGCTGGACTACCCCGGCGTCGGGCCCGAGCACGCCTGGCTGCACGACCTCGGCCGGGCCGAGTACCGGCCGATCACCGACGCCGAGGCGATGGACGCCTTCAGCCTGCTGTGCCGCACCGAGGGGATCATCCCGGCCATCGAGAGCGCGCACGCGCTGGCCGGCGCCCTGCAGGTCGGCCGCGAGCTGGGGGAGGGCGCCGTGGTGCTGGTCAACCTGTCCGGCCGCGGCGACAAGGACGTCGACACCGCCGCCCGGTGGTTCGGGCTGCAGATGCAGGAGACCGGGGCATGAGCCGGCTGACCGAGGTCCTCGCCGCGGCCCGCGCCGAGGGCCGCGCCGCGCTGATCGGCTACCTGCCGACCGGCTACCCGTCGGTGGAGGGCGCGGCCCGGGCGATCGAGGCGATGGTGGCCGCCGGCGTCGACGTCGTCGAGGTCGGGCTGCCCTACTCCGACCCGCTCATGGACGGGCCCACCATCCAGGCCGCCGTCGACGCCGCCCTGCGCGCGGGCACCACCACCGCCGACGTCATCGTCACCGCCGGGCGCGCCGCCGAGGCCGGCGCGGCTGCGCTGGTCATGAGCTACTGGAACCCGATCGAGCGCTACGGCGTGGACCGGTTCGCCGTCGAGCTGGCTGCGGCCGGGGGCAGCGGGGTCATCACCCCCGACCTCACCCCCGACGAGGCCGCGCCGTGGATCGGGGCGACCGACGCCGCCGGGCTGGACCGGGTGTTCCTGGTGGCCCCGTCCTCCACCGACGAGCGGATCGCCTACACCGTCCGGCACTGCGGCGGCTTCGTCTACGCCGCCTCCACGATGGGCGTCACCGGGGCCCGCACGTCCGTCGCCGGCACCGCCGAGGCCCTGGTCCGGCGGGTGCGCGAGGCCACCGACCTGCCGGTCTGCGTGGGCCTGGGTGTCTCCACCGGTGCGCAGGCGGCCGAGGTGGCGGCCTACGCCGACGGCGTCATCGTCGGCTCGGCCCTGGTCCGGCGGCTGCTCGACGCGCCGGACGAGGACGCCGGGGTGGCCGCCGTGGCCGAGCTGGCCGCCGAGCTCGCCCAGGGCGTGCGGTCCCGCACGCAGGCGGCGGCCGCGCGGGCGTGACCAGCGCCATGACGGTCCCTCGGCCGGCCCGGACCGGCAGTGGGAACCACGCGGGCGGGCCGGGCAGTTGTCTGCACGTGCCCCGCCCCGCTCGTCGCCGCAGCATGCCCGGCTCCCGCTCCACCCGAGCAGCCGCTCTGGCGCTGGGGACGGTCGTGGCGCTGGCGCTCGGTGGGTGCGCCGGATCCTCCACCGGCGACGGGCGGGGCGGCGGCGGGCTCCTGGTCACGGCGCAGGACGACGACGGCTGGCACGGGGCGCTGCTGGACTCGCCCTACCCCAAGCCGGACCTCGCCTTCACGAACGTCGACGGCGGCACCTTCGACCTCGCCACCGACACCACCACCCCGGTCACGCTGGTCTTCTTCGGCTACACCAACTGCCCCGACGTCTGCAGCGCGGTGCTGGCCGACGCCGCCTCGGCGCTGCGGCGCGCCCCGGCCGACGTGCGCTCCAAGACGCAGCTGGTGTTCATCACGACCGACCCGGCACGTGACACCCCTCACGTGATCCGGGCCTTCCTGAACCGCTTCGACCCCTCCTTCGTGGGCCTGACCGGGCCGATGATGAGGATCGAGCAGGCGGCCGAGCAGCTCGGCGTGGCGCTCACCGGGACCCAGAAGCTCCCGAGCGGCGGCTACGACGTGGGGCACGGCGCGCAGCTGATCGGCTGGGGTCCGGGTGGGCGGACCACGGTGGTGTGGACGCCCGGCACGTCGGTCGGCGCGCTGCGCGAGGACGTCACGAGGTTGAGCGGGGAGGCCTGAGATGGCCCTGGTTGATCGAGACGAGGTCGAACGGGACGGGGCGGGACGCACCTCCGCGCCGGAGGAGCGGGGGAGCGTCGGCTGGGTGCCCTGGGTCGGCACCGTGGCGCGGCTGCTGCTCGGCGGCACCCTGGTGGTGGCCGGCGCGCTCAAGGCCGTCGCCGTCACCGGCGCGGTCGCCTCGGTCCGCGCCTACGACCTGCTGCCCGGTGGGCTGGCCACCGCGATGGGCTACACCCTGCCCTTCCTCGAGATCGCCGTCGGCGTGCTGCTCGTGGTGGGGCTGTTCACCCGGGTCGCGGCGGCCGTCGGCGGTCTGCTGATGGTGATGTTCGTCATCGGCATCGCCTCGGCCTGGGCGCGCGGGCTCAACATCGACTGCGGCTGCTTCGGCACCGGCGGCTCGGTGGCCGCCGGGCAGACCAAGTACCTGCAGGACATCCTGCGCGATGGCGGCCTGTTCCTGGCCGGGCTGTTCCTGGTCTGGCGTCCGCGCACGCGGCTGTCCCTGGACGGCATCCTCGGCGGTGCTCATCACGACGCCGACCACGACGACCACGACGACTACGACGACCACGACGCCGACTACGACGACCTCGACGGCGAGCAGGGCTCTGCCGCACGAGCGCACCTCACGGAGGGACAGGCATGACGACCAACATCCCCGGACCGTCGCGCAAGGACGCCCGGGCCAAGTTGGCCGAGCAGCGCGCCGCGGAGAAGGCCAAGGCGCGCCGCCGTGAGCGCACGGTGCGCATCGTGGCCATCGTCGGCGCGCTGGTGCTGGTCCTCGGCGGCGGCGCCCTGGCCTACGTGCTCAACCGGCCCGACGCCGGCGCCAAGCTGCCGGCCGGCGTCGGCGGTCCCGGCCAGGGCATCGCGTTCGGTGCGGCGGCGGGCTCGGGCAAGCCGGTGGTGGACCTGTGGGAGGACTTCCAGTGCCCCATCTGCGGGGAGCTGGAGAAGAACAGCGGCCAGAAGATCCGCCAGCTGGCCGACTCCGGGCAGGTCCGCCTGGTGATCCACCCGGCCTCCTTCATCGGCGAGGAGTCGGTGCGCGCGGCCAACGCCTTCGGCTGCGCCTCCGACGCCGGCAAGGCCCTGGACCTGCACGCCTACCTCTACGCGCACCAGCCCCCCGAGCGCAGCGGCGGCTACACGGTCGACGACCTGCTCGCCGCGGGCAAGGCGGTCGGCATCGACTCCGCCCAGTTCCAGAGCTGCGTCAAGGGCGGCACCTACGACGGCTGGGTGCGCCAGGTGGCCGACGACATGAGCAAGGCCGGGGTCACCGGCACGCCCACGGTGTTCGTGAACGGCAAGGAGCTCGCGCGCCAGAACGTGCCCGGGACCTACTCGTTCGACGAGATCAAGTCCGCCGTCGACGCCGCCGCCACATCCTGAGCCGTCCTCCGATGCCCGATCTCCTGCTGGCCTCGATCCCCAGCCCCAGCCGAGGGGTCTGGCACCTCGGGCCGTTCCCGCTGCGTGCCTACGCCTTCTGCATCATCATCGGCATCGTCCTGGCGGTGGTCATCGGCGACCGCCGGTGGGTGGCGCGCGGCGGCCTGTCCGGCACCATGGGCGACGTCGCGATCTGGGCGGTCCCCTTCGGCATCGTCGGCGGCCGGCTCTACCACGTGATCACCACGCCCGAGCCATCGTGGGGCTCGGGCGGCCACCCGATCCGTGCCCTCTACATCTGGGAGGGCGGCCTGGGCATCTGGGGCGCGGTCCTCCTCGGCGGCATCGGCGCGTGGATCGGGTGCCGTCGGCGGGGCATCCCGCTGCCGCCGTTCGCCGACGCCCTGGCGCCCGGCCTGCTGGTGGCTCAGGCGGTGGGCCGGTGGGGCAACTGGTTCAACCAGGAGCTCTTCGGTCGGCCGACCACACTGCCGTGGGGCCTGGAGATCGACCCCGCGCGCCGTCCCGCGGGCTACGAGCAGTACGCCACCTTCCACCCGACCTTCCTCTACGAGTCGCTGTGGTGCCTGCTGGCGGCGGCGATCGTGGTGTGGGCCGACCGCCGCTTCCGGATGGGCCACGGCCGGGTGTTCGCGCTCTACGTCGCCCTCTACACGGTGGGCCGCTCGGTCACCGAGGCCCTGCGCATCGACACCGCCGAGCACTTCCTCGGCCTGCGGCTGAACCAGTGGACCTGCGTCGTGGTCTTCGTCGGCGCGGTGGCCTACATCGTGATCTCGGCCCGGCTGCGCCCCGGCCGCGAGGAGGTCGTCGATCCGCGGGTGGAGGAGGGCGACGTGCCCGCAGCCGGCGGCGGGGGGAGCGACGTCGACGGCGACCAGCCGGGCGACGACCCCGCGCGTCCCGCACCACGCACGTCAGCGACCTGAGTCCCCGTCCCGCCGCTGGCCGTGCATCGGATTGGGTGAAGGGCCCCTTCCTTCGAACCTATGGAAGGAAAGCGCCCTTCATCCCGCCGCCGATGTGGCCCGTCTCACGTACTGAAACGACGTCGTCCGTCTGGCGGGACGTCAGCACCGGTCGGCTATCCTCGCCGCAGCACCTCAGGCAGGGCCAGCGTCGTCCCTCCGCCTCCCTTTGAAACGAGAGAGGACGGACGGCCATGACCTCCAGCGCTCGCCCGCCCGCCGGCACCCCCCAGCTCCCCGTCGCCCTGCCCTCGGCCCGCCCGGCCGCGCAGGGGCTCTACGACGGCGCCCAGGAGCACGACGCCTGCGGCGTGGCCTTCGTCGCCACCCTCACCGGCGTGGCCACGCACGAGCTCGTCGACCAGGCGCTCACCGCCCTGCGCAACCTCGAGCACCGCGGCGCCAGCGGCGCCGAGCCCGACTCCGGCGACGGCGCCGGCATCCTCACCCAGGTGCCCGACGCGTTCCTGCGCGAGGTCGCCGGGTTCGAGCTGCCGGCCAAGGGCTCCTACGCCGTCGGCATCGCCTTCCTGCCCGACGGCGACGCCGCGTGCGAGGCCGCCGTGGCCCGGATCGAGGAGCTCGCCGAGTAGGAGGGCCTCGACGTCCTCGGCTGGCGCGAGGTGCCCACCGCCCCCGGCCTGCTCGGTGCCACCGCCCGCTCGGTCATGCCGCGCTTCCGCCAGCTGTTCGTGGCCGCCAAGCCGGTCGACGGCGAGCGCCCCACCGGGCTGGCGCTCGAGCGGCTCGCGTTCGTGCTGCGCAAGCGCGCCGAGCACGAGACCGGGGTCTACTTCGCCTCGCTGTCCTCACGCACCCTGGTCTACAAGGGGATGCTCACCACCGGCCAGCTCGAGCCGTTCTACCCGGACCTGTCCGACCGCCGGTTCGTCACCGAGCTGGCCCTGGTCCACTCCCGCTTCTCCACCAACACCTTCCCGTCCTGGCCGCTGGCCCACCCCTACCGGTTCATCGCCCACAACGGCGAGATCAACACGGTCAAGGGCAACCGCAACTGGATGCGGGCGCGCGAGAGCACGCTGGCCAGCGACCTGATCCCGGGCGACCTGGACCGCGTCACACCCATCTGCACCCCCGACGCCAGCGACTCGGCGTCCTTCGACGAGGTGCTCGAGCTGCTGCACCTCGGCGGTCGCTCGCTGCCGCACGCGGTGCTCATGATGATCCCGGAGGCGTGGGAGAACCACGCCGAGATGGACCCGGCCCGCAAGGCGTTCTACGAGTTCCACTCCACGCTCATGGAGCCCTGGGACGGGCCCGCGTGCGTCACGTTCACCGACGGCACCCTCATCGGTGGGGTGCTGGACCGCAACGGCCTGCGCCCGGCGCGCTACTGGGTCACCGACGACGGCCTGGTGGTCCTGGCCTCCGAGGTCGGCGTGCTCGACATCGACCCGGCCAAGGTCGTGCGCAAGGGCCGGCTGCAGCCGGGCCGCATGTTCCTGGTGGACACCGAGCACGGGCGAATCGTCGAAGACGACGAGGTCAAGAGCAGCCTGGCCGCGGAGCACCCCTACGACGAGTGGCTGCACGCCGGGCTCATCCACCTCGACGACCTCGCCGAGCGCGAGCACATCGCCCACACCCACTCCTCGGTCACCCGGCGCCAGCGGACCTTCGGCTACACCGAGGAGGAGCTGCGGGTGCTGCTCGCGCCGATGGCCGGCGCCGGCGGCGAGCCGATCGGTTCTATGGGCACGGACACGCCCATCGCCGTGCTCAGCCAGCGCCCCCGGCTGCTGTTCGACTACTTCACCCAGCTGTTCGCTCAGGTCACCAACCCGCCGCTGGACGCCATCCGCGAGGAGCTCGTCACCGCGCTGGGCACCTGCATCGGGCCGGAGCAGAACCTGCTCGAGGCCACGCCGGCCCACTGCCGGCAGGTGCTGCTGCCGTTCCCGGTCATCGACAACGACGAGCTGGCCAAGATCGTCCACGTCAACCGCGACGGCGACCTTCCCGGCTTCGCCACCGTCACGGTGAAGGGCCTCTACGACGTCGACGGCGGGGGAGCGGCCCTGGCCCGGCGGATCGAGGAGATCTGCGCCGAGGTGTCCGCGGCCATCGAGGGCGGCGCCCGGTTCGTGGTGCTGTCCGACCGCGACTCCGACGCCGACCGCGCGCCGATCCCGTCGCTGCTGCTCACCAGCGCGGTCCACCACCACCTCATCCGCGAGCGCACCCGCACCCAGGTCGGCCTGCTGGTCGAGGCCGGCGACGTCCGCGAGGTGCACCACGTCGCGCTGCTGATCGGCTACGGCGCGGCGGCGGTCAACCCCTACCTGGCGATGGAGACCGTCGAGGACCTGGTCTCCCGGGGCGTCATCACCGGCGTCAGCCCGGAGAAGGCGGTCAAGAACCTCATCAAGGCCCTGGGCAAGGGCGTGCTCAAGGTGATGTCCAAGATGGGCATCTCCACCGTGGCCTCCTACCGCGGCGCCCAGGTGTTCGAGGCGATCGGCCTCTCCCAGGAGCTGGTGGACACCTACTTCACCGGCACCGTCAGCCGGCTCGGCGGCGTCGGTCTCGACGTCATCGCCGAGGAGACGGCGCAGCGCCACCGCCAGGCCTACCCGGCCGGCGGCAGCGTGCCGGCGCACCGCCGGCTCGAGGTGGGCGGGGAGTACCAGTGGCGCCGCGAGGGCGAGCTGCACCTGTTCAACCCCGAGACGGTCTTCCGGCTGCAGCACTCCACCCGCGCCCGCCGCTACGACGTCTTCAAGGAGTACACGCAGGCCGTCGACGAGCAGGCCGAGAAGCTCATGACCTTGCGCGGGCTGTTCACCCTGCGCGAGGGCGTGCGCCCGCCGGTGCCGGTCGAGGAGGTCGAGCCGGTCGAGAGCATCGTCAAGCGCTTCTCCACCGGGGCGATGTCCTACGGCTCCATCTCCCAGGAGGCGCACGAGACGCTCGCCATCGCCATGAACCGGCTGGGCGCCAAGTCCAACACCGGGGAGGGCGGCGAGGACCCCGAGCGCTTCGTGCCGGACGAGAACGGCGACCTGCGCCGCTCGGCCATCAAGCAGGTGGCCTCGGGCCGGTTCGGCGTCACCAGCGAGTACCTGGTCAACGCCGACGACATCCAGATCAAGATGGCCCAGGGCGCCAAGCCCGGCGAGGGCGGCCAGCTGCCCGGCCACAAGGTCTATCCGTGGATCGCCAAGACCCGTTACTCCACGCCCGGCGTGGGCCTGATCTCCCCGCCGCCGCACCACGACATCTACTCGATCGAGGACCTCGCCCAGCTCATCCACGACCTGAAGAACGCCAACGACAGGGCGCGGGTCCACGTCAAGCTCGTGGCCGAGGTCGGCGTCGGCACGGTCGCGGCCGGCGTGAGCAAGGCGCACGCCGACGTCGTGCTCATCTCCGGCCACGACGGCGGCACGGGGGCGAGCCCACTCACCTCGCTCAAGCACGCCGGTGGGCCGTGGGAGCTCGGCCTGGCCGAGACCCAGCAGACGCTGCTGCTCAACGGCCTGCGCGACCGGATCGTGGTGCAGACCGACGGCCAGCTCAAGACCGGCCGCGACGTCGTCATCGCGGCACTGCTCGGCGCGGAGGAGTTCGGCTTCGCCACCGCGCCCCTGGTGGTGAGCGGCTGCATCATGATGCGCGTCTGCCACCTGGACACCTGCCCGGTGGGCGTCGCCACCCAGAACCCCGAGCTGCGCAAGCGGTTCAGCGGCAAGCCCGAGTTCGTCGTGAACTTCTTCGAGTTCATCGCGCAGGAGGTCCGCGAGTACCTCGCGGCGCTCGGCTTCCGGTCCGTCGAGGAGGCCATCGGCCACGCTGAGGTGCTCGACACCCGCCGCGCGGTGGAGCACTGGAAGGCCAGCGGGCTCGACCTGGCCCCGATCCTGCACGTGCCGGACCTGCCCGAGGGCGCGCCACGGCACCGGGCCAGCGTGCAGGACCACGGGCTGGAGAAGGCCCTGGACCACCAGCTGATCACGCTGGCCGGCGACGCGCTCGAGCGCGGCGAGAAGGTGCAGATCTCCCTGCCGGTGCGCAACGTCAACCGCACGGTCGGCACCATGCTCGGCGCCGAGGTCACCCGCCGCTACGGCGGCGCGGGCCTTCCCGAGGGCACCATCGACGTCACCCTCACCGGCTCGGCCGGCCAGTCGTTCGGGGCGTTCCTGCCGCGCGGGGTCGTCCTACGCCTCGTCGGAGACGCCAACGACTACGTCGGCAAGGGCCTGTCCGGCGGGCGCATCGTGGTCCGCCCGGACTCGGCCGCGCCGTTCGCGGCCGAGGAGAACGTGGTGGCGGGCAACGTGCTCCTCTACGGCGCGACCGCCGGTGAGGCCTACGTGCGCGGCCTGGTGGGGGAGCGGTTCGCGGTCCGCAACTCCGGCGCCACCGCCGTCGTCGAGGGCGTGGGCGACCACGGCTGCGAGTACATGACCGGCGGCACCGTGGTGGTGCTCGGGCGGACCGGGCGCAACTTCGCCGCGGGCATGTCCGGGGGCACGGCCTACGTGCTCGATCTGCGCCCGGACCGGGTCAACACCGAGATGGTGGCCCTGGAGGAGCTCGACGCCGAGGACCGGGCGCTGCTGCGCACGATCGTCGAGCGCCACGCGGCCGAGACCGGCTCCACGGTCGCGGCCGGGCTGCTAGCCGACTGGGACGCCGCGCTCGCGCGGTTCACCAAGGTCATGCCCACCGACTACAAGCGGGTCCTCGCCGCGCGCGCCGCGGCCCTCGAGGCCGGCCTCGCGCCGGACAGCCCGGAGACCTTCGCGCGCATCATGGAGGCGTCGCATGGCTGACCCCCGCGGTTTCCTCAAGACCACCAAGCGTGAGCTGCCGCCCCGCCGACCGGTCGACGTCCGCATCCGCGACTGGCGCGAGGTCTACGCCGAGCAGGACCAGCAGCAGCTGCACGACCAGGCCGGTCGCTGCATGGACTGCGGCATCCCGTTCTGCCACAACGGTTGTCCGCTCGGGAACCTCATCCCGGAGTGGAACGACCTGGCCTGGCGGGACGACTGGCGCGGGGCCATCGAGCGGCTGCACGCCACCAACAACTTCCCGGAGTTCACCGGGCGGCTGTGCCCCGCTCCCTGCGAGACCGCCTGCGTGCTGGGCATCAACCAGGACCCGGTCACCATCAAGCAGGTCGAGGTCTCCATCATCGACAAGGCGTGGGACGCCGGCTGGGTGCAGCCGCAGGCCCCGGACCGCCTGAGCGGCAAGACCGTCGCCGTCGTCGGGTCCGGCCCCGCGGGCCTGGCCGCGGCGCAGCAGCTCACCCGCGCCGGGCACACCGTCGCCGTCTACGAGCGCGCCGACGCCATCGGCGGCCTGCTGCGCTACGGGATCCCCGAGTTCAAGATGGAGAAGCGGGTCCTCGAGCGGCGGCTGGCGCAGATGGCCGCCGAGGGCACCCGGTTCCGGCCCGGCATCGCGGTCGGCACCGAGATCACCGGCCAGCAGCTGCGCGACCGCTTCGACGCCGTCGTGCTCGCCGTCGGGGCCACCGCCTGGCGCGACCTGCCGGTGCCCGGCCGCGAGCTGTCCGGGATCCTGCAGGCGATGGAGTTCCTGCCGCACGGCAACCGGCAGGCGCTCGACCCGGGATACCAGCCGCCGGTCACCGCCGAGGGCAAGCACGTGGTCATCATCGGCGGCGGCGACACCGGCGCGGACTGCCTGGGCACCTCGCACCGGCAGGGCGCGGCCAGCGTCACCCAGCTCGAGATCATGCCCCGGCCCACCGAGGAGCGGCCGGCCGCCCAGCCGTGGCCGACCTACCCGATGGTCTACCGCGTCTCCAGCGCCCACGAGGAGGGCGGCGAGCGCGTCTACGCGGTGAGCACCCAGCAGTTCCTCGGCGATAGCAAGGGGAATGTGCGGGCGCTGCAGCTGGTCGAGGTCGAGCTGGTCGATGGTCGCTTCCAGCCGGTTCCCGGCAGCGAGCGCGAGATCCCGGCCGATCTGGTGCTCCTGGCCATGGGTTTCGTCGGCCCGGAGCAGGGCGGACTGCTCGAGCAGCTCGGCGTCGAGCTCGACGCGCGCGGCAACGTCGCCCGCGACGCGCACTACATGTCCAGCGTGCCGGGTGTGTTCGTCGCCGGCGATGCCGGCCGCGGCCAGTCGCTCATCGTGTGGGCCATCGCCGAGGGCCGTTCCTGTGCCGCTGCGGTGGACACGTGGCTGACCGGGGACACCGTGCTGCCGGCACCGATCCCGCCCACCGCGCGGCCGCTCACGGTCTAGCTCACGACGCACGTCCCGGCCCGGGCGCCTGCGGTTTCTCCCGCGGGTGCCCGGGCACGTGTCTGGACGTACGAGAACGTCCCGACGCAGCAAGGAGCATGCTTCGTGAGCAGCAACAGCCTGCAGGGCAAGACGATCGCCTTCCTCGTGGCCCCCGAGGGCATCGAGCAGGTCGAGCTGACCGAGCCGTGGAAGGCCGTGCAGGAGGCCGGCGGCGAGCCGGTGCTCGTCTCGACCCAGACCGGGAAGGTCCAGGCGTTCAACCACCTGGACAAGGCCGACACGTTCAGTGTCGACGACACCGTCGACAAGGCGCAGGCGGGCGACTACGACGGCCTGGTCCTGCCCGGCGGCGTCGCGAACCCCGACTACCTGCGCACCCAGCCGCCGGCGGTCGCGTTCGCCAAGTCCTTCGTCGAGGCCGGCAAGCCGGTCGCCGTGATCTGCCACGGCCCCTGGACGCTCATCGAGGCCGACGTCGTGCGCGGGCGCAAGCTCACCTCCTGGCCGAGCCTGCAGACCGACCTGCGCAACGCCGGCGCCACCTGGGTGGACGAGGAGGTCGTGGTCTGCACGCAGGGTCCGAACACCCTGGTGTCCAGCCGCAAGCCCGACGACCTCAAGGCCTTCTGCGACCAGATCGTGCAGCAGTTCGCCGGCTGAGCAGCGATATCCGCCGAGCCGCTCGGCAAAGTTCACGGGCCGGACAGGAAAACTCCTGTCCGGCCCGTGGCCTTGATGCGGAACTACCGGCCGGTACGCAATAAGGTTCGACTCATGCGTCGCGCAAAGATCGTGTGCACCCTGGGGCCGGCCACCGGCACCGACGAGAAGGTGCTCGAGGCCGTCGAGGCCGGTATGGACATCGCCCGGCTCAACCTCAGCCACGGCTCCTACGCCGAGCACGAGGAGCGCTACGCCATGGTGCGCCGCGCCTCGGACGCGACGGGTCGCGGTGTCGGGGTGCTGGTCGACCTGCAGGGCCCGAAGATCCGGCTGGAGACCTTCGCCGACGGCCCGGTCCGCGTGGAGCGGGGCGCCCGCTTCACCATCACCGTCGACGACGTCCCGGGCGACGCCACCCGCTGCGGCACCACCTACAAGGGGCTGCCCGGCGACGTGCGCGCCGGCGACACGATCCTCGTCGACGACGGCAAGGTCTCGCTGCGCGCGGTGGAGGTGACCGACCGCGACGTCGTCACCGAGGTCGTCGAGGCCGGCGTGCTCAGCGACCACAAGGGCCTCAACCTGCCCGGCGTCGCAGTGAGCGTGCCGGCGCTGTCGGAGAAGGACGTCGAGGACCTGCGCTGGGCGCTGCACCTGCGCGCGGACATGATCGCGCTGTCGTTCGTGCGCAGCGCCAAGGACATCGAGGACGTCCACCGGATCATGGACGAGGAGGGCGTGCGCCTGCCCGTCATCGCCAAGGTGGAGAAGCCGCAGGCGGTCGAGAACCTGCACGAGATCGTCGACGCCTTCGACGCGATCATGGTGGCCCGCGGCGACCTCGGCGTGGAGCTCCCGCTCGAGCAGGTCCCGCTGGTGCAGAAGCGTGCGGTCGAGCTGTCCCGCCGCTATGCCAAGCCGGTCATCGTGGCCACCCAGATGCTCGACTCGATGATCACGATGTCGCGCCCGACCCGCGCCGAGGCCTCCGACGTCGCCAACGCGGTGCTGGACGGCACCGACGCGGTGATGCTGTCCGGCGAGACCAGCGTGGGCGCGTTCGCGATCGAGTCGATCCGCACCATGGCGCGGATCGTCGAGACCACCGAGGACCACGGCCTCGAGCGGATCCCGCCGCTCAAGAGCAAGCCGCACACCAAGGGCGGCGCCATCACCTGGGCCGCCCGCGAGGTCGCCGAGCTGCTCGGCGCCAAGTACCTGGTCACGTTCACCCAGTCCGGCGACTCCGCCCGCCGGATGTCCCGGCTGCGCGCCGGCGTGCCGGTGCTGGCGTTCACCCCCGAAGCCGCGGTGCGCAGCCAGCTGGCCATGTCCTGGGGCATCGAGACCTTCCTGGTCGAGCCCGTGCAGCACACCGACGACATGGTCCGCCAGGTCGACGCCGCCCTGCTCGACCTCGGCCGCTGCCAGGAGGGCGACCTGGTCGTCATCGTGGCCGGCTCCCCGCCCGGCATCCCCGGCTCCACCAACGCCCTGCGCGTGCACCGCCTCGGCGACGCCGTGGGCGGCGTCGCGCCGGCGTACGTGAGCGCCTGACACTTTTCCTTCGCGGATCTTGATGCATCCCCACGCTTGCGAGGGTGCTGGGGGCATCACGATCCGCGGGGGTGGTCAGCTCTTGGGCCCCACGAAGGCGTCCAGCGCCGCCACGCCCTCCCGTCGCGCGACGGAGAGCAGGTTCCGCTTGGGTCGGGTGTGCGGGATGTCGAGCAGGTCGAGGGCCCACGCGCAGAGCCCGAGGATGTCCTCGCTCTCGTTGCTGAACAGGTAGCGCCCGTACTCGTAGCGCTTGCGCTGGCCAGCGACGGTCCGCTCGGTCCAGTTCGTCACGCGGCAGCCGTCGCTGTGGAACAGGCCGCGGAGGAACGCTTGCGGCTCGCGCTGCACGATCTCCCGCTGCCACTGCTCGAGCTCGATGCGGCGCAGGTGCTTGCGCCCCGGGCCGTGCTGGGGGAAGAGGCACGGCCAGTGCAGCCACTGGCTCTCCACGCGCACTGCGCCGATGGCTCGCCGGTGGTGCACCGCACCGCCTTTGACCTGCCGCACCGTCCTGGTCCACTCGTCCACGGATCCCGGATAGCGAGCGTCCTGGAAGAGGGCCAGCAGGTAGGAGCCGCGCTGAGTCCGGACGATGTGACCATCGCCCAGGTAGACCCCGAGCAGGAGCGCGTAGGCCCGCTCGTCGAGCTCCCGTCCGTCGCAGCGGGGGCAGTGGATCCGATCGCCCGCTGGGCTGCGAGGCAGGCCACGTCGCTGGTAGAGGCGCCGCCACCGACGGATCGTCTTCACGGCGACGCCGCAGATCAGGGCGTTCTCTCGATCGAGCACCCCCAGGTCGGACATCAGCAGTCCGAGCGCCACCGTCTCGCGATCCCTGATGTGCGGCACATCGGACCCCCCGTCCCCCTGGCCTAGCAGTGCCGGGTGCGGGATTCGAACCCGCAAGCCCTTTCGGGCAGATGGGTTTGAGCCATCAGCGTATGCCGATTCCGCCAACCCGGCCTCGCCCTCTCAGCCTAGCGGTCGTCGCCGACGATGCGGCCCGCTCCCTCACTAGGCTGTCCCGTGCTGTCCCGCACGTGCCGGACCTTGAACGGTGATGGAGTGAACGTGAGCGCCGAGCAGACCGCCCCCGCCCGCCGCGTCGTCGTCGCGGAGGACGAGGCCCTCATCCGGCTCGACCTGGTCGAGATGCTCCAGGAGGAGGGCTACGAGGTCGTGGGGCAGGCCGGTGACGGCGAGCGCGCGGTGGAGCTGGCCGAGGAGCTCAAGCCCGACCTGGTCGTGCTGGACGTGCGCATGCCGAAGCTGGACGGCCTGGCTGCGGCCGAGCGGATCGCCGCGCACAGGATCCCGGTCGTCATCCTCACCGCGTTCAGCCAGCGCGAGCTGGTCGAGCGGGCGCGCGACGCCGGCGCCATGGCGTACCTGGTCAAGCCGTTCCAGAAGAGCGACCTGGTACCGGCGATCGAGATCGCCCTGTCCCGGTTCGCCGAGGTGTCCGCGCTGGAGACCGAGGTGGCCAACCTGACCGAGCGGCTGGAGACCCGCAAGGCGGTCGAGCGGGCCAAGGGTTCCCTGATGACGCAGTACGCGATGACCGAGCCGCAGGCGTTCAAGTGGATCCAACGGACGGCGATGGACCACCGGATGACCATGCGCGAGGTG
>JBQCHF010000153.1:0-42471 GCA_051954955.1 Motilibacteraceae bacterium | reverse complement strand
CGCCACCCGGTCCACCTGCAGCCCGGCCTCCACCAGCGCGCGGACGAGCTCGGCCCGCGGTGTTCCGACGAGCCGTAGGACCAGCTGCCCGTGCCCGTTGCTGCTCGCCTGCACGTCGCGCACGCCCGGCACCAGCGCGGCCACCTCGGCCGCACGCGCCGGGTCGGCGACGTCGACCACCACCGACGTCGCCGAGCCGGACACCTCGGCCACCGGCCCCTGCGCCACCAGCCGCCCCTGGTGCATGACGACGACGTCGGTGCAGGTCTGCTCCACCTCGGACAGCAGGTGGCTGCTGACGACGACGGTGCGCCCGGTCGCGGCGTAGCGCTGCAGCACCTCGCGCATCTCGCGGATCTGCGGCGGGTCCAGCCCGTTGGTCGGCTCGTCGAGCACCAGCAGGTCGGGCAGCCCGAGCATCGCCTGCGCGATGGCCAGGCGCTGGCGCATGCCCTGGCTGTAGGTCTTGATCCGCCGCTGCACGTCGTCCCCGAGACCGGCGACCTCCAGCGCGGCGTCCAGCTGCGCGCCCTCCACCGGTCGCCCGGTGGCCCGCCAGTAGAGCTCGAGGTTGTCCCGCCCGTTCAGGTGCGGCAGGAAGCCGGCGCCCTCCACGAACGCGCCCACCCGCGAGAGGACCGGCGCGCCGGCGCGGATCCGGTGCCCGAACACGAGGATCTCGCCCTCGCTGGGCCGGATCAGCCCCATGAGCATCCGCAGCGTGGTGGTCTTGCCGGCGCCGTTCGGCCCGAGCAGGCCGAGCACCTGGCCGCGGCCCACCTGGAAGGACAGGTCCGACACCGCGCGGAAGCCGTCGCCGTAGGCCTTGCCCAGACCGCGCACCGCCAGCGGCACCTCGGCCAGCTCGGGGTCCTGCGCGCTGCCGGAGCGGCGCCGCGAGAGGACGAGCACGACCACGCCGCCGATCAGCAGCAGCGCCGCCAGGACGATCGCGGCCACCAGCGGCCCGGTGTTCCCGCTGCTGCCCACCGGTGTCGTCGCCACCGTGGGCACCTGCAGCCCGCCGCCGCCGAGGGACACCTGGTAGGTGCGCGGGTCGTCCGGCAGCGCGTAGGCGGTGTCCGTGCTGGAGACGACCAGCCGGAGCCGGTGCCCGGCGGCCACCTCGCGCACGATGGCCGGCAGCGCCACCTGGACGTCCACCCCGCCTCGGGGCACGTCCTGCAGCCGGATCGGCGCCACGATGCCCTGCGGCAGCACGTCCGACGAGCCGTCGGAGGAGACGTCGTGCAGCGATGCGAACAGCGTGGCGTCCGACGTCGACGACGAAACGTGCAGCGTGACCGTGGACGAGCCGGTCACCGTGAGCGCCTGGTCCAGCGGCGGGGTCTGGAACACCGCGCTCTGCCCGGGGACCACGGACAGCCGCCCGAGCGCGCCGGTGCCGCCCAGCGCACCGAGCGCGGACCCGAGGCCGGGAAGGCTGCTCACCGCCGCCGGGTTACCCCCGGCAGGCGACACGACCGCCTGCGGAGGCCCGGCCAGCGCGAGCGACGTCGTCGGCACCGGACCTGCGCCGGTGGCCCCGGGCAGCTCGGGCGCCGAGCGCATCTCGGGCGCCGCGCTGCTGTCCTGGCTGGAGAGCACCGCCGACGGGACCGTGACCTCGAACGACGGGCGCGCGGGCGGGCGAGAAGTTCCACGCAGGTAGGTGTCGAACCAGTCCCGCACCAGCGTGCGCACCCGGTCGCCCTCGGCCGAGGGGGCGTCGTGGCCGCCGGAGTACCAGACCTCGCGCACCACCGTGCCGTTCGCGTGCAGCGCGCGCGCCGTCGCGTCGGCCTGGCCCAGCGGGAACAGCGTGTCCGCCTCGCCCTGCACCAGCAGCGTCGGCGCGGTGATCCTCCCGGCCACCGACGCGGGGCTGGAGCGGCGCAGCAGCTCCAGGATCTGCGCAGTGGGCCGGCCGGAGGCGGCGGTGGCCTGATAGGCCGCGCAGACCTCGGGGGCGAACCGCCCGCACGGCGTCGCGGCGGCCGGGCGAGCAGCTGACGTGGCCCCGCCCAGCGCCGGCGCGGACCCGCTGCCGAAGAAGATCCCGGCCCAGCTGCGCTTGAACACCCCCGGCGTCGACGTCGGCTGCACGCCGGCGGGAGTCTGCCGCGTGCCGTCGGCGAGCGCGTACTGCGGGAAGAGCGACTGGGCCAGGTCGTTCCAGGTGATGCTCGGCGCGATCGCGTCCACCCGCCGGTCGTTGCCGGCCAGCAGCAGCGACAGCGCTCCGCCGTAGGACGCACCGGCCGCCCCCACCCGCGGGTCGCCCGGCCCGTCCTGCAGGACCTCCGGTCGCTTGGCCAGCAGGTCGACCAGCGCGCGGGCGTCGGCGACCTCGTAGTCGGGGGAGTCGACGTGGATGAGGCCGCCGGAGCGGCCGAACCCGCGCGCGCTCCAGCTGAGCACGACGTAGCCGTGCTCAGCCAGGTCCAGCGCGTCGGAGGTCTCGGACTCCTTGCTGCCGCCGAAGCCGTGCGCCAGCAGCACCGCGGGCGCCGGCGTCTTCTCCGGCAGGTAGAGCTCGGCGTCCAGGCGCACCGGCGTGCCGTCGGCCTCCGGCCCCACCGGGACCGACAGCGCCTCCTGCCGCACCGGCGCCGCGCCGCCCCCGCGCACCGCGGCGAGCACGCCACCGAGGACGAGGAGCACGACGACGACCGCGACGGCGACGAGCAGTGACCTGCGGCGGCGGCGCATGCGGCTCCTGAACGAGATGGCGGCGACGGGAAGGTGGGGTGCGGGGGCTGGGAGTGGGACCTCCAGCGCAACGATCACGCACCGCGGAACGTCCCGCACCTCGCGGGCCCCTGACCCGTCCTCCGACCCGTCCTCCTGACCGACCGGCACTCGGCGCTGGCACGGCGTAGCGTCGGGCAGCGTGAGGCAGCTGACCCCGCTGGACGTGCAGTTCCTGGCGCTCGAGGACGCCCGCAACCACGGGCACGTGGCCGGGCTGGGCATCTTCGACCCCTCCACCGCCCCCGGCGGCCGGCTCGACCTGGCTGCGGTGCTCGAGCTGGTCGGCTCGCGGATCCACCTGCTGCCGCCGTTCCGGTGGCGGCTGGTCGAGGTGCCGCTGGGCCTGGACCACCCCTACTGGGTGGAGGACCCCGACTTCGACCTCGAGTACCACGTGCGCGAGCTCGCCCTGCCCGAGCCCGGCGACGAGCGGCAGCTGGCCGAGCAGGTGGCGCGGCTGCACGCGCGGCGCCTGGACCGGGCGCACCCGCTCTGGGAGATGTACGTCATCAGCGGGCTGGCCGGCGGCCACGTCGCGCTGTTCACCAAGGTGCACCACGCCGCCGTCGACGGCCTGTCCGGCGCCGAGATCCTTGCCGCCCTGCTCGATCTGTCGCCCGAGGGGCGCGACCTGCCCGAGCCGGACCCCGCGCCGCGCGCAGACGAGGTGCCCGGGCAGCTGGGCATGCTCGCCCGCGGCATCGCCGGCCTGCCCCGCCAGCCGCTGCGCGCGCTGCGCGGCCTGCCGCGGACCCTGGCGCACCTCGACGCCAACCCCGCCTTCCGGGTGGTGCCCGGCGCCCGCCAGGTGGCTGCCGCGGTGCGGGCCCTGCCCGGCATCGAGGTCCAGACCTCCGACGGCGGCTTCCTGGAGATGCCGCAGGCCAAGGCTCCCCGCACCGTCTTCAACGCGCCGCTGTCCGCGCACCGCCGGGTGGCCTACTCCCGGCTGCCGCTCGCCGACGTCAAGAAGGTGAAGAACGCCCTCGGGGTCACGGTGAACGACGTCGTCGTCACCGTCTGCGCGGCCGCGGTGCGCAAGGTCCTCGCCGACGCCGGCGAGCTGCCGGGGGAGGCGCTGGTCGCCCTGGTCCCGCTGTCGGTGCGCACCCCGGAGCAGGCCGGCACCTACGGCAACCGGGTGTCCGGGATGCTCGTACCGATCCCCACCGACGTCGCCGACCCGCTCGAGCGGCTCCGCCAGGCGCACGAGGTGCTCGACCAGGCCAAGTCGCGCCACCGCGCCGTGCCGGCCGAGGTCATGCTCGACACCGCCTCGGTGCTGCCGGCCGCGCTGGTCACCCGCGCCTCGCGGCTGGGCATGGCGCTCATGGCCCGGCTGCCGGTGGAGCCGGTGATGAACCTCGTGGTCTCCAACGTGCCCGGCCCGCCGGTGCCGCTCTACCTCGGCGGAGCCCGGCTGGTGGCCTACCACCCGATCAGCGTGGTCACCGACATGGGCGGGCTGAACATCACCGTGTTCAGCTACCTGGACGCCCTCGACGTCGGGGTGGTGGTGGACCGGCAGCAGCTGGCCGACGCGTGGCTGGTCACCGACGCGATGTCGGAGGCGCTGGACGAGCTGCTCGCGCTGGTCGTCTCCATGAAGTCCGACGAGGCGTCGGAGAAGCCGGTCAGGCGCCGGCGGCAGCAGGCACGGTGACCGGGCCGTCCGGCCCTGCGGCCCGGACGGCGTCCACCAGGTGCTCGTGCCGCTCCACCCTCGCCCCGTCCCAGACCACGCAGCGCTCCACGGTGCCCTCGACGACGGCAGCCGCGCCGAGCACGCTGCGCACGGCAGTCCCCTCCACCACGGCGGCGGGGTGCAGCCAGCCCTCCTGAGCGGCCGCGAGGTTGGCCCGCAGGTAGTCCGCCGGCCGGCCGACGTCGAGGGCCGGACCGTCGTGCCGGACCAGCTCGAGCCGGCCCTGACGCTGCTGCTCGCGCCACAGCACCTCGTAGAGACCCGATGGGGTGGGCGCGAGATCGCGCACCAGCGGCCACGGCAGCAGGCAGGCCCCGACGTAGCGGAAGCCGCCGAAGTCCTTGCGCACGCCCGGTTCTGCCTCAACCACCAGCAGCCGGCAGCGCTCACCGTCCCAGCCGCGCACCAGCCCGTCCAGCGCTGTCTCCGACGACGTGTCGGAGGTGACGATCCACGCGTCAGCATTGGTGAGCAGCACGTCCCGGCCGTCCAGCCACTCCCGCAGCGGGCCCAGCGCCCCGGCCGTGCCGAGCGGCTCGGGCTGCTCCACCGACAGGTGCGTCCGCTCACCCACGTGCGCGACGACGGCGGCGGCGTGGTGGTGCGCGTTGACCGCCAGGTGCTCCGGCCCGGTCCCGGTGTGCGGCGCGAGGCGGTCCAGCGCCCAGTCCAGCAGCGGCCGGCCGGCCACCGGGCACAGCGCCTTGGGGCGCAGGTCGGTGAGCGGGCGGAGCCGGTTGCCGAGCCCGGCGGCCAGCACCACCCCGGCCAGCGGACCGCTCACGACGGGGTGAGCAGCCGGCCGGTGTGCGCACCCGGACGCCGGGTGGCGGCGACCTCGCCGAGCAGCCGCAGGGTGAGCCGGTCGCGCTCGCGGTCCAGCCGCGCCGGGCGCAGCCACTCCGCGCGCACCGCCTCCCGGCGCGGCGAGACCTCGATCCGCTGCTTCAGCGGGACGGCGTAGACGACGTCGACCCGGCGCACCGCGGCGTCCACAGCCGTCACCAGCGGCAGTCCGACCTCCACCCGCAGGCCCAGCTCCTCCTGCACCTCGCGCACGACGGCTGCACGGGGGGACTCACCTCGCCCGAGCAGGCCACCGGGCAGGCTCCAGTCCGGGCGGTGCAGCTGGCGCAGCAGCAGGACCTCGTCGCCATGCTCGAACAGGCAGACCGCACCCACCGTGAAGTCGGGAGTGCCGAGCCCCACCGCGGCCCGGCGGACCGGGGTCGGCAGCCGGCCGAAGACGACGTGCCCGGCGCGCTCGAGGGACCGGGGGAGGGGCACGCGCCCACCCTACGGTCCGACCGCGCCGACGGGTGTGTCCCAACGCGCGCGCGTGCGGTAGGACTGCAGGACAGCGCGCCTGGAAGAGCGCACGGGGACCGGCGGGCAGGAGGTGGAGCTGTGCTGGAGCCTGCGACCCCCGATCCGTCGCGACCGGACGAGCGTCGGCCCGCACGGCCCGTCCTCGACGTGGCCGCCGCCGCGGCGGCCGGCAGCGTGGGCGCCTGGGAGTGGGTCGCCGGCAGCGACCACGTCGTCTGGGACGAGACGACCTGCCGCCTTCACGGTCTGGAGCAGGGGGAGTTCGAGGGCACCCTGGCGGCCTGGTGGGACCTGGTGCACCCCGACGACCGCGCCGCGTGCGAGGCCGAGGTGCGCCGGGCGGCGCACAGCGGTGGAGCGGCCGTCCTGGAGTACCGGGTGCGCCGTCCGGACGGTGCCGAGTGCTGGTTCGAGAGCCGGGGCCAGGTGCGGCTGGACGACGCCGGCCGCTTCCTCGGCGCCGTCGGCGTCACCCTCGACGTCACCGACCGGCACGGGCTGGCGCTGCGGGCTGCCTCGGCCCGGCGCCGCCTGGCGCTGCTCGGGCGGGTCAGCGAGGACACGCTGCCGGCCCTGGACGTGCCCGGGCGCCTGGCCGCGTTGGTGCGCGCCGTCGTGCCCGAGCTGGCCGACGGCGCCATGGTGGTCGTCCGCCGCCCCGACGGGCGGCTGCGGGTGCGCGGCTTCGGGCGCACCGAGGGGGCCGGGCTCGAAGCGTGCGCCGCGGTGGTCGAGGCCGCCGAGCAGCTCGACCGCGCCGGTCGCGCCCCCAGCGGAGCCGACCGCGCCCTGGTCACCGGGTCGACCCAGCTGGCCCTGGTGGAGCCCGCGCCGCTGGACCGCCTGGCGCGCGGCGACGTCGCGCTGCGCCGACGCCTGGCCCTGCTGGAGGGCTGGCACATCTGCTCGGTGCCGCTGCTGGCCCGCGGCACGGTGGTCGGCGCCCTGTCGCTGGTGCGCCCGGCCGACCAGCCGTGGACCGAGGAGGAGCGGCTGCTGGCCGAGGACATCGGCCGCCGCGGCGGGATCGCCGTGGACAACGCGGTGCTGCTGGAGTCGCGCGAGCACGCCCTCACCGCCAGCGAGCGGGCACGCAACCGGCTCGAGGTGCTGTCCCGCGCCACCGTGGCGGTCAACAGCTCGCTGGAGCTGGGCGAGACCCTGGACCGCCTGGTCGACGTCCTGGTCCCGTCCTTCGCCGACGTCGCCTCGGTGTGGCTCGCGCCCTCGCGCAGCGCGCTGGCCCTGGAGCGCATCGACCCGGCGCTCCCCTCGGAGGGGCCGGACGACGGCTTCGAGCTGGTCCGCGCGGCGATCGCGGTCTCGCCCTCGTCGGGTCTGGACCCGCTGCCGCTCGGGCAGCTGCTGCGCATTCCGCGGGAGCATCCGGTGGTGCAGGCGGTCGAGCACGGCGCGCCGGCGACGCACGAGCTCTCCGCTGACGGGTCGAGCGAGCTGGCCGGCAGCATGAGCGCCGCGCTGAGCGCCGCCCGGGCGAGGGCCCACTCGCTGCTGGCCGTGCCGCTGGTGGTCCGGGGCCACGTCGTCGGGGCGCTGAGCCTGCTGGCGCTGGGCAGCCGCTGGCCGTTCGACGGCGACGACGTCGCCGCGGCCAGGGAGCTGGCCGAGCGCGCCTCTCTGGCGGTGGAGCGGGCCTCCACCTTCCGCCAGCAGCGTGAGGTCGCCGTCACCCTCCAGCGCAGCCTGCTGGGCGAGGCGCGCAGCCGCGAGGAGCTCGCCGTGGCTGCCCGCTACGTCGCGGGCGTGGAGGGCACCGAGGTCGGCGGCGACTGGTACGACGTCGTGCCGCTGGGCGCGGGCCGCATCGCGGTGGTCGTCGGCGACGTCATGGGCCGCGGGGTGCGGGCGGCCGCGGTGATGGGCCAGCTGCGCGCGGCGCTGCGGGCCTTCGCTCAGCTGGACCTGCCGCCCACCGACGTGCTGGGGCTGCTCGACTCCCTGGTCCACGAGCTCGACCTCGAGCAGATCATCACCGTCGTCTACGCGGTGCACGACCCCTCGACCGACGAGCTGGTGCTGGCCAACGCCGGTCACCCGCCCCCGCTGGTGCTGCACCCCGACGGCACCCTGCAGCGGCTGGAGGGACGGCTCGGTGCCCCGCTGGGCGTGCAGGCCGAACCCTTCCGAGAGCTCAGCGTGCGGCTGCCGCCCGGCGCCACCCTGGTGCTCTACACCGACGGGCTGATCGAGAGCCGCGACCAGGACATCGACGTCGGTCTCGCGGCCCTCGAGCGCGCGGTCGTCGAGATCTCCGACGGTTCGTCGGAGCAGGATCTGGGCGTGGTCGCCGACGGCATCCTGACGGCGCTCGGCCGCGCGCACGGGCACGACGACGACACCTGCGTCCTGCTCGCCCGCCCGGTGGTGCGGCCGGACCTGGCCGGCCGCTCGGTCTCGGTGCCGCTGCGCGATGCCGGCGACGTCGCGGCGGCGCGTGCCCGGGCCGTCGACGTCGCGGCCGGCTGGGCGGTGAACGGGGACGTCCTGGACGTGCTCGCGCTGGTCGTGTCCGAGCTGGCCACCAACGCGGTCCTGCACGCCGGCGACCAGGGCGAGCTGCGGCTGCGCCAGGCGCCGTCCGCCCTCGTGGTGGAGGTTCTGGACACGAGTCCGGTCACGCCCCGCCGGCGAGTCTCCGACGCGGAGTCGGAGTCCGGGCGCGGCGTCGCCATCGTGGCCGCCCTGGCCGAGCGCTGGGGCTTTCGCCCGACGCCGGACGGCAAGGCGGTCTGGGCCGAGATCGCGCTGACGGGGGCCCGCGTCCTGTCGTGATCGTGAAAGACAGATCGCGTGCCCGCTCCATCAGTTTTTCAGGATCAGGGGGAGCAGGCCGGCGATCTCGGCTGCGGCCGAGTGCGGCACCCCGTGCGCGCCGGGCAGCTCGACGACGTCGGCTCCGAGGGCGCGACCGAGCCGCTGGTTCCACCGGCGGGTCGACAGCCGGTCGTGCCGTCCGCGGACGAGCAACGTCGGCAGGGTCACCTCGTGAGCGGTGCGCAGCGGCTCGTCCCGCATCCCCGACAGCAGGTAGGAGAACGTGCGCCTGCCGCCTGCCGCATACGTGGGGAGGTTCTCCAGCAGCGCGTGCACCGGCTCGTGCCACGCCCCGGCGAGCAGCGCGGCGGCTGCCCGCGGGATCGTCCGGACCTGCGGGGCGAACGTGGTGGAGACCAGCGCCAGGCCGCGCAGCGGGGCACCGAGCGCGGCGGCGTGCAGGGCCAGCTGCGCGCCGGTGGAGTGCCCGAGCAGCAGGGCGCCGGGTGCGTGCGCCGCAACCCACCGCGACACCACCTCGCCCAGCGCCGGCAGCGACGTCGGCAGCGGTGCGTCCGGCCCGGGCCGGAAGCCGGGCACGTCGAGCACAGCGACCGGCTGGTGCCGCGCGAGCTCGTGCACCAGCGGGCGCAGGTAGGGCAGCGCGCCCAGCCCGGGCAGCACCACGACGTGGGGGGCGGCGGGTGCGCTGGAGGCGGTGCGCAGCACGCGCACCGCCTCCAGCTCGCTCACCGACTGTGGTTACCCCATGGCGGGCGAGGAGATGCCTACGCCGCCACGAGTCTGGGCGCCGTAGCGCTCCTTCTCGCCGGGCAGGTCGAGCCGCCCGATCCGCTTGCGCCCGGCCAGCGCGTCGTCGGTGAGCAGGTCCCGCGGCACCATCCACACCACCTCGAACTCGAGGCCGTCGGGGTCCTTGCCGTAGAGGCTCTTCGTGGTGCCGTGGTCGGACGCCCCGACCAGCGCGTCGGCCGCGGCCAGCGACTGGGCGACCCGCTCGAGCTCGTCGAGCGTGTCGACCTCCCAGGCGAGGTGGTAGAGCCCGACCGTGCCGGCGCCGGCGCGGGAGGGCGCCGACCCGGGGGCCTCGAACAGCCCGAGGTCGTGGTCGTTGGTGGATCCGCCGGCCTGCAGGAACGCGGCGCCGCGGAAGCCGTCGGGGGTCATGTCCACCCGGCGGAAGCCGAGGACCTCGGTGTAGAAGGCGAGCGAGCGCTCCAGGTCGGAGACGTAGAGCACCGCATGGTTGAGGCGGACGACGGGCACGGGAACCTCCAGGGTCAGTGGTTGAACACTCAACCACACCGGTGGAACCGTGGGAAGCCGTCCGCCATTCCGGTTCTGCCGATCGCCCCTCCGCAGCGGCCGCCAAGCCGCACCATGCCTGCATGAGCAGCGCGAGCGGGACCAGCGCCAGCAGGTCGGACGACCTGCTCGCCACCCCGTGGGGGCAGGCGCCCCTGCTCGACCTGGACGTCCCGGCGCTGCTCCCGACCCAGCGGACCTCCCCACGGCCCGTCGTCGGGCCGTGGGGAGACAGTGCGCTGCCGGTCCCGGTGCCGTCCTGGTCGCTGCGGGAGCGGCGCTCGGCAGAGCTGCGGGAGCGGCGCTCGGCGGACGCTGGCTGAGCCGGGTCAGGCTGCGGTGCGGCCCCGCTTGAGCGCGGCAGCCGTCTCGACCGCGCGCTGCGCGGTGAACCGGGTGGACGCCTTCTCCGGCTCGCCCACCGGGTTGTCGCCGTTGGCCGAGATGTGCGAGGCGCCGTAGGGGTTGCCGACCTGGAACTGGATGGGGTCCAGGTAGCCGGGCGGCACGATGACGCAGCCCCAGTGGTAGAAGGTCGTGTAGAGGTTGAGCAGCGTGCTCTCCTGCCCGCCGTGCGCGGTGGCTGTGGAGGTGAAGGCGGCGACGACCTTGTCGGCCAGCTTCCCCTGCGACCACAGCGGGCCGGTGGTGTCGAGGAACTGGCGCAGCTGCGCCGTCGGCGAGCCGTAGCGGGTCGGGGTGCCGAAGAGCAGGACGTCGGCCCACTCGAGCAGGTCCAGGTCCGCCACCGGGACGTCCTGCGTCGCCTTCACGTGCTCGGCCCAGCCCTGGTTGGTGGCGATCGCCTCCTGCGGCGCGAGCTCGCGCACCTTGGCCAGCCGCACCTCCGCCGCGCCGGCCTTCTGCGCGCCCTCGACGGCAGCCTGCGCCATCTCGTACACGTTCCCGGTGGCCGAGTAGTAGATGACCGCGACGTTCACGCCGCTGGTGGTCGGAGAAGTCATGCGCCCTCTTCGGATCGGGCAAGGGCGCGCAGCGCTCCTTGCTCGGACAACGACCCTCCACCCGTTACCGAGGTGCGGCCGGGCAAACCGGAGGTGCGTCGTCAGTCCGATGAACAGCAGGTCAAGACCGGCGCGCTCAGCCCGCGGCGGGAACCAGCGCCGCCGGCCAGCCCGGCGTGCGGAGCACATCCCCGCGAGCGTCGACCAGCCGCGCCGGCAGGTCGAGCTCGCGCAGCCACGCCACGGCGGGCAGGCCGCGCACGACCGCCGCCGTCGTCGCGGTGTTGGCGTCCACGCACGAGCCTGCGGCCACGCTCACGGTCCGCCACACCGCCGGCGCCGGGCGCCCGGTGTGCGGGTCGAGGACGTGGTGCGCCTCCTGGCCCGGGGCCCGCCACCGGCGGTGCAGGGTGCTCGAGGTCGCCAGCGCCCCGCCGCCCGGCAGCACCACGCACTCCGCGGGCTCGCCCGGCCCGTCGCCGACGTCGATGCGCCACCCGCCGTCCGGCGCCGGTCCCGCTGTGGCGACGTCGCCGCCGAGGCTCACCAGCACGCCGGCGCCGGTGCGGGCGCTCGCGGCGGCGGCCGCGGCGTCGGCGGCCCACGCCTTGGCCACGGCGCCGAGGTCGAGGACCACGCCCACCGGGACGGACAGCTCGTCTCCCTCCAGGCGGACGCACTGCCAGCCCGGCGCCGGGCGCGGGACCACCCGGACGGCGCCCCCGCACACCGGCAGCCCGGACAGGTCCCGCGGCGCCGCAGCGAGGTCGTGCACATAGCCCAGGGCGCGCAGCGCCGCGCCCACCGTCGGGTCCACCGCACCGTCCGTGACCCGCGCCGCGTGCAGAGCGGCCCTGACCAGGGCGGCCAGCGTGGGGCTGACCTGCACCGGACCTCCGCCCGCCCGCGGGAGCCGGCTCAGCTCCGAGCCGGGCCGGAACCGGTTGGCCGCGCGGTCGACGTCGGCCAGCAGGCGGTCGACGGCGCGCCGGGCTGCGGGCAGCGCCCTCGGGTCGGTGACGACCAGCTGCATCCCGCAGGTCCACTGCGACCAGGACGCCGATGCGGTCCCGTCGTCGCGCACCTCGGCCGTCCGCGTCATCTCAGGACCCCGCCGACTGGGCGTGGCCGGCGCCGACGGAGCCGCCGCCGGACAGTGCCGGCGCCTGCGGTGCCCAGCCGGCGCCGTCGTCGGTCTGCTGGTCCGTGGACGGGCCCTGGTCCTCACCGCTCACGAGGGCGGTGAGGCCGCTCAGGGCAGACGACGCGGTGTGGCCCGGGGCGAGGGCGGTGCCGACCGCCGCGCCGACGCCGACCGCCGCCGCCAGCGAGGCGGCGGCGACGCCGAGGGTGCCGAGCGTGGAGCGGGAGGCCATGGGGTCTCCTGAGCCTTGGTCAGGACCGGCGGTCCTGGTGACCCCTGTAGTTGTCGCACCGGGGGCTGATGCCGTCCTGACGGGTTGCTGTGAGGGAGGTGTGAGGGGGATCTCTCGATCGGGAAGGCGCTGTTGACGGGAGCAGCGGCGGGGCCGGGTCAGCCGGCCGCCGAGGCCGCCCCCGCGCGGCGACCTCGTCACCAGCGCCTCCGACCTCCGCCGGACCGCCTACCTCTGCGTCCGCACCGGCTCGGGCGCCGGGGCGCCCGCGAGCGGCAGCAGCACCCGGAAGGTGGCGCCCTGTCCGGGCGCGGTGTCCAGCTCCACCCGGCCGCCGTGGGCGCGGGTGAGCGCCGCCACAATCGACAGCCCGAGCCCGCTGCCCCCGCTGGCCCGGGTGCGCGAGGTGTCGGCGCGGTAGAAGCGCTCGAAGACCCGGCTCGCATCCTCCGGGCCGAGCCCCGGGCCCTGGTCTGCCACCTCGACCACTGCCGCCTCCGACATGCCGTAGGAGGCGGCGTCGAGGAGGCGCGTGCCGACGCGGACGACGACGGATGTGTCCTCCGGCGTGTGCCGCAGCGCGTTCGTCACGAGGTTGCCGAGCACCTGCCGCAGCCGGTGCTCGTCGCCGGTGACGACCGGCACCGACGGGCCGTCGAGCACCTCGAGCGAGATCGGGCGCCCCGGAGCCAGGGCGCGGGCGTCGTGGACGGCGTCCGCGGCTAGGGCCAGCAGGTCGACCGGCGCGCGGTCCAGCGGGCGCTACTGGTCCAGCCGGGCCAGCAGCAGCATGTCCTCGACCAGCACGCCCATCCGCCGCGCCTCGTCCTCGACCCGCTGCATCAGCCGCGCGTCCTGCGGGTCGGCGTCGGGGTTGCGCTGGCGGTAGAGCTCGGCGAAACCGCGCACCGACGTCAGCGGGGTGCGCAGCTCATGGCTGGCGTCGGCGACGAAGCGTCGCATCCGCGCCTCCGACGCCCGGGCCTCCGCCTCGGACTCCTGGCGCTCCCGGAACGCCCCCTCGATCTGGCCGAGCATCGTGTTGAGGGCCTGGGAGAGGCCGCCGACCTCGGTGCGCGGGTCCGACTCGGGCACCCGACGGGACAGGTCGCCGGCGGCGATGGCGGCGGCGGTGCGCTCCACCTGCACCAGCGGGCGCAGGCTGCGGCGCACCATCGCCCAGGCGGCCAGCGCCATGAGGGCCAGCGCCCCGGCGCCGATGAGCACCTCGGCGACGACGAGCCGGTTCACCGTGGAGTCGACGTCGGACAGGTCGCGGGCCACCAGGACGGTGCCGGTCGAGCCGTCGCGCTCCTGCCAAGGTGCGGCCACCGCCAGCCAGTGGCTGCCGTCGGTCCCGGGCACCGTGAAGGGGTCCGGCCCGCGATCGAGGGTCTGCTGCAGCGTGAGGGCGGGCAGTCGTGGCGCCGGGCCGTCGCTGCTGCCGGCCGCGAGGCTGCCGTAGGGCAGCGGCTGACCCGCGGCCGTCAGGTAGACGACGAAGTCGTCGAAGGGCAGCCGGGGCTGGTGGTCGCCGCGCCCGAGGTCGCCGTCGCCGCCGGGGTCGCGCGCCGCGCCCTGCGCCGTCTGGCGCAGCTGGTCGCTGACCTGGTGGACGAGGATGCTGCGCAGCTGCGCGGTGACCAGGAACCCGGCCAGCGCCAGCGCGGCCACAGCCAGCACCAGGACCGCGGCGACCAGCCGGACCCGCAGCGGGGTGCGTGCCCAGCGCCGGCGGGCGGCAGCCAGCACGGCGGCCGGCGTGCGCCGCCGTGGACCCGTCCGGGTGCTGACGCTCATGCCGCCCCGCGGGGCATCCGCAGCACGTAGCCGACGCCGCGCACGGTGTGCAGCAGCCGCGGCTCGGTGGTGTCGATCTTGCGACGCAGGTAGGAGACATAGGACTCCACCACGTTGGCGTCGCCGCCGAAGTCGTAGTGCCACACGTGGTCGAGGATCTGGCTCTTGGACAGCACCCGGTTGGGGTTCTCCATGAAGTAGCGCAGCAGCTTGAACTCGGTGGGGGAGAGCGGCACCAGCTCGCCGGCCTTGAAGACCTCGTGGCTGTCCTCGTCGAGCTCGATGTCGGCGAACTGGTAGCGGGCGCTCGGTGCGGCCCCTCCGGTGAGGTGGCCGGTGCGGCGCAGCACCGCGCGGATCCGCGCGACGACCTCCTCCAGGCTGAAGGGCTTGGTGACGTAGTCGTCGCCGCCGAGGGTCAGCCCGGTCACCTTGTCCTCGGTGGCATCGCGCGCGGTGAGGAAGACGACGGGGGCGTGCACGCCCTCCTGGCGCAGCCTGCGCACCACCGAGAAGCCGTCCAGGCCCGGCATCATCACGTCGAGGACCATCAGGTCCGGGCGGGTCTCGTGCGCCACCCGCACCGCCGCGTGCCCGTCGGTGGCGGTGACCACCTCGAAGCCGGAGAAGCGCAGGCTGGCCGCCAGCAGCTCGACGATGTTGGGCTCGTCGTCGACGACGAGCAGCCTCGCCTCGGGCTGGGCGCTGCGGCTGGCCATGCTCATCGGGGTCCTCCGGTCATCCTGCGGCGGCCCCGACCCTTCGGGTGCCCCGGTGCGACCCATGGTGGACCGCGGCGCTGGTCCGTCGCTGGGTGTTCCCTGTGAGCCGGCTGTGGGGCGAGCGCGCGAAGGCGCCGGCCGCCCGTGAGGGGGCGGCCGACGCCGGGGACGCGGACCTTCCGCGGGGGTGAGGCGCGTTCAGGTCCGCACTCCGGTCGTGGTCCCGCCGCTCGAGCCGCCGCCCTGCTGCCCGTCGCCCTGGCCGCCACCGTCGGGGCCGCCCGGGAGGCCGAGGTCGCCCGGCTGCGGCAGCCGACCGGCGATGATCCGCTCGACGGTGGGGGTGCTGCCGCCGGGGATGACGTGCACGAGCACCTGGTCACCGGCCGCCAGGTCGGAGAGGTTCGCCGCCTGCCCGTCCTTCACGACCTGGGTCTGGTCGCTGACCTGGTAGGTGGCGGTGCCGCTCTGCGTCCGCACCGTGACGCTGGAGCCGCTCACGCTGGTCAGTGTGCCGACGAAGCGCTGCTCGCCGTCGTCGCGGCCGAAGCCTCCGGGGAAGCCCTGCCCGGGGCGGCCCTGCCCGCCGGCCGCGCCGGCAGCACCCGGGAGACCCTGGGCCGCCGCGGTCTCGGTGGTCGTGGTGGAGCCGTGCTGCACCGCCGCGATGCCGATGCCGCCGGCCAGCGCCCCGGCCAGCACCAGGCCGACCGCCGTCACGATCCCCTTGGGGCTGCGGCGTTTCCCGTCGGGGCGCGCGCCTGCGCTCTGGTCGCTCGACCACCCCGGCCACTCGGTCGCCTCCCGCGGCCCACGGGCCGGAGCGGCCGGGCCGGGGTCCTGCCCCGCGAGCACCGGTGCCGGAGCCGTCGCCGGCTCGGGCCGCGGCCACTCCCCGGGCCAGCCGCTCTGCATCCCGCTGTCGCGGCTCTCGTCCATCCCGACCTCCTGCGCTGCGTGCCCAACGCCCACCCCGGGTGCGCCCCCGGCCTGCCCGGGGCGATCGGTGGGGCGATCGATGCGGCGAGCCTGGCCCTTGCGCCTGGACGGATCCCGCCGACCGCCTGTGAGCCGGCTGTCAGAGGGCCCGGGCCCCGGATCGCCGGCGTTCCCAGCCGACGTCCAGCCGCGGCACAGGTCGACCCCTGGCGCGTCGTCGAGAGTCCGGGGCGAGGAGGTGAGCGGCTGTGCGCCGCTCACTCGGGACCAGCGTCCGAGGAGAGCTGATGAGTGCCGCCACCGTGAGCCAGGACAGCGAGCTGACGTCGCGGGTCGACGCCTCCGTGCCGGCAGCCCGCCGCCCCCTCCTGCGTCTCCTGCGCGGCCCGTCCGACCACCCGCCCTGGGCCAGGCCGGGTCTGCTCGCGCTGCTCGGCGCCACCGCCCTGCTGTACCTCTGGGACCTGAGCGCGTCGGGCTGGGCCAACGCCTTCTACGCCGCGGCGGCCCAGTCCGGAGGCAGCAGCTGGAAGGCATGGTTCTTCGGCTCCTTCGACCTCGGCAACGCCATCACGGTCGACAAGCCGCCGGCGGCGCTGTGGGTGATGGGCCTCTCGGTGCGGCTGTTCGGGCTGAGCTCGTGGAGCATCCTCGTGCCGCAGGCGCTGATGGGCGTCGCCGCGGTGGGCCTGCTGGCCGCGACGGTGCGCAGGCGCTTCGGTGCGCTCGCCGGACTGATCGCCGGAGCCGTCATGGCACTCACCCCGGTGGCGGTCCTGATGTTCCGCTTCGACAACCCCGACGCGCTGCTGGTCCTGCTGCTGGTGGCCGCGGCCTACGCCGTCGTCCGCGCCGTGGAGGTGGCCGGCACCCGCTGGCTGGTGCTCGCCGGCGCGCTCGTCGGGTTCGCGTTCCTGGCCAAGATGATGCAGGCGTTCCTGGTGGTGCCGGGCTTCGCCCTGGTCTACCTGTGGGCAGCACCTACGACGGTACGTAGGAGGTTGCTCCAACTCGTCGCCGCGGGGGCCGGGATGGTGGCTGCCGGCGCCTGGTGGATCGCCGTCGTCGAGCTCTGGCCGGCGTCCTCGCGGCCCTACATCGGCGGCTCGCAGGCCAACAGCATCCTCGAGCTCACCCTGGGCTACAACGGGTTCGGCCGCCTGACCGGCAACGAGAGGGGGAGCGTGACCGGCGGCGGCGCAGCGGGCGGCCCGGGCGGGGGTTCGAGCCCCTGGGGTCAGACCGGCCTCACCCGGCTGTTCACCAGCGAGTTCGGCGGCCAGGTCGCCTGGCTGATCCCCGCGGCCCTCGTGATGCTGGTGGCCCTGCTGTGGATCTCGCGGCACGTGCCCCGGACCGATGCCGGCCGGGCCCAGGTCGTCCTGTGGGGCAGCTGGCTGCTGGTGACCGGCCTGGTCTTCAGCTTCGCCGCCGGGATCATCCATCCCTACTACTCGGTGGCCCTGGTCCCGGCGATCGGCGCGCTGGTCGGTATCGGCTCGGTGGCCCTGTGGCGGGCCCGGCACCTGGTGGCGGCCCGGGCGGCCCTGGCGCTGGCCGGTGCGGCCAGCGCGGGCCTCGCCTACGTCCTGCTCGCCCGCACCCCGTCCTGGCACCCGTGGCTGAAGGAGGTCGTGCTCGTCGTCGGGCTGCTGGGCAGCGTCGTGGTCTTCGCCGGTCCGTTGCTCGGCCGCCGGCTGCTCACGGTGGCAGCCGTGGCCACGCTGGTCACCGCCCTGACCGGCCCGACCGCCTACGCGCTGGACACCGCGAGCACCGCGCACAACGGCTCGCTGCCGTCGGCGGGCCCGGCGGTGGCCGGCGGCCGGGGGATGGGCCCCGGCGGCAGGGGCAGTTTCCCTGGCGGTGGCCCGGGCGGTGGCTTGCCCGGCGGGGGCCCGGGTCAGGGAGTCAACCGGTTCCCCGGCGGTGGCGCGCCGGCCGGTGGCGGCGGGATGGGCGGACTGCTCGACGCCTCCACACCCAGCGCCCAGCTGCTCGCGCTGCTGAGCTCCGACGCCTCGTCGTACCCCTGGGTCGCCGCCGCGGTCGGCTCGCAGAGCGCCGCGGGCGTGCAGCTGGCCAGCGGCCACGCGGTGATGGCGGTCGGTGGCTTCAACGGCACCGACCCCTCGCCGACCCTCGCGCAGTTCCAGGCCCTGGTCGGCCAGCACAAGATCCACTACTTCCTCTCCGGCGGCAGCGGGATGCGCGGCGGTGGCCCCGGCGGGATGAGGGACTCGGGGACCTCGAGCGAGATCACTGCCTGGGTGCAGGCGAACTTCACCGCCCAGACGGTGGGAGGGACGACGGTCTACGACCTCACCGCGCCGACGTCGTCGACGTCGACGTCGGCGACGGGCGGCTGAGGGCTCACGGTCTGCGTGAGGGGACCCCTGACCCGCTACGTGACGGGGCAGGGGTCCCGTCACGCAGGTCCGGGGGAGAAGCTGCGGTCGGGATCTGCACGGGCGACGGCGTTGGTGACGGCGGCGGCGGGTGCGCGGCCCGCTCGCGCTGCCCGCCCGCGGAAGCCACGGGTGATCTTGACTGGCTTCGGCCGCCGTCCTTGATCGTTCTGACTGGGTGAGGGGCACCCTGTGCCAATAGGTTTGGCACAGGGTGCCCCTCACCCAAGTCGGTTGATCTTGGTAGCACCGGGGCCGCTCGCCGCGCGTCGCCCCTCCCATCACCGGCGCAGTTGACCGTGCCTCGCAGGGCTGCCGGCGGTCGACGCGGCGTCGGTGCCGGCGGGAGCCGTGCCCCGGCCTCGCGGAGCGGCACAACGCAATTCCAGCGGACGACGCCCCCCGCCTGCTGACACCATCTGGGGCCGCATCCCACCGCATCCTGGAGCCCGCGATCAGCACGTCACCGCCCGAGGTCGACCCGCAGCCGCTGCCGCAGCCGCCGCGCGGGCGCCGCCGCCTGCCGCTCGGCGCGCTGCACGAGCGCGACTTCGCGCTGCTGTTCGCGGGGCAGTCGGTGTCGGTGGTCGGCGACCGGCTGGTCATGGTGGCCATGCCGTTCGCGGTGCTGTCCGTGCCGGGGGCCGGCGCGGCCGACGTCGGCCTGGTGCTGGGCGCGAGCGCGCTCACCCTGGCGCTGTTCGTGCTGGTCGGCGGGGTGTGGGCCGACCGGCTGCCGCGTCACCTGACCATGCTGGCCAGCGACGTCGTGCGCGCCCTCGCGCAGGGGGTCACCGCCGCGCTGCTGCTCACCGGCCACGCGACGGTGTGGCGTCTGGTCATCCTGCAGGCCGTGTACGGGGCGGCCGAGGCGTTCTTCCGCCCCGCGGTGCTCGGGCTGGTGCCGCAGGTCGCCCGTGCCGACCGTTTGCAGGAGGCCAACGCCCTGCTGGCGCTGACCAACAACCTCGCGCTGATGGTCGGGCCCGCGGTCGCCGGCGTGCTCGTCGCAACCGCCGGGGCGGGCGGGGCGCTGGCCATCGACGCCGCCACCTTCGTCGTCTCTGCGCTCACCCTGCTGCCGATGCGGCCACGCCCGATCCCGGCGTCGGAGGTCGGCGGGAGCTCGTCGGGCAGGAGCTCCTTCCGCGACGAGCTGCGCGGCGGCTGGCGCGAGGTGCGCGGCCGGTCCTGGGTGTGGTCGGTCATCGTCGCCTTCGCCGCCTACCACACGTTCGTGCTGCCCGGGGTGTTCGTGCTCGGCCCGCTGGTGGCGGAGGAGCTGCGCGGCGGGGCCTCGTCCTGGGGCCTCATCTCCACCGGCTTCGGGGTGGGTGCGGTGCTCGGCTCGGTGCTGGCGCTGCGCTGGCGGCCGCGCCGGCCCGGCGTCGTCATCGGCGTGCTGCTGGCGGTGGCCTCCAGCCAGGCCGCGATCTGTGCCAGCCCCCTGCCCACGCTCGCGGTCGCCGCGCTGGAGGCGGTGACCGGCGTGGCCGTCTCGGTGCTGTTCACCGTGTGGGAGACGGCGCTGCAGGAGCACATCCCGCAGGCGGCGCAGGCGCGGGTGAGCTCGTTCGACTACCTCGGCTCGCTCACGCTGATGCCGCTCGGCCTGGTCGTCATCGGGCCGCTCGGCCACCTCATCGGCAACGTGCCGACGGCGGTGCTCGCCACCGGTCTGTCGCTCACCGTCAGCCTGCTCGCCGCGGCCGGCCGCCCCCTGCGCGACCTGCGCCCCGCTACCCCCGCGCCAGCAGCTGCCGCACCGCGTCCGTGATGACCGGGTCGCACGTGAACCGCTCGCGCAGCCAGGCCAGCGTGACCGCAGCCGCCTCGATGTTGTGCTCGTACCCCGGCACCATCCGGGCCAGCGGCAGCACGTCGGGGCCGTAGGCCTGCTCCACCCGCCGGCTCGACTCGAACGGGTCACGACGACGCGTAGGAGACGGTTCGGTGAGGTCCAGCAGCGAGATCGCGCGGTCGACGGCCAGGGACTGGATGAAGCGCGCGGCCACCAGGCGCTCGCCGCGCAGCTCCCGGTGCAGCCCCACGTAGAGGTTGGTCAGCGCCTCGTTGAGGTGGAACTCGACGCTGTGCAGCGGATTCGTGGGCAGGGGCGGCGCGCACGTCGCGAGGTCGGTCGGGGCGTCCTCGCGCTGCCACACCACCCGCGCGCCGGTGAACGGGATGCGCGGTAGCTCGGCGAGCGTGAAGACCGCGTACTCGACGAAGATGCCGTCGGCGTAGAGCGCCTTCCGGCCGTCCACGCTGTTGATGAAGCTGTAGGCCACCGGGTGCGGTGCCTCGAGCCAGTCGAGCGAGGCGAGGTAGACGGGCTTGGCGGCCTCGTCGACCACGACGAAGAAGTCCAGGTCCGAGTGCTCGTCCATCCGGTCGTGCTCGCTGCCGGCGGAGCCGACCCCCAGCAGGCCGACGACGTCGCCGCGGGTGGCCAGGCACGCGCCCAGGTCCTCGAGCCGGTGCAGCATCGGGTGCATCACGCCATCCCTTCGGGAGGGTCGACGTGTCGTCCCGCGCGGCCCTGCGCCGCCGGGGTCGCGACTCCGGAGGGGGCAACGTCGCAGACCCCACCGCCGCTGTCAACGGGATCTGGAGCCGTGACGGGAGTTCTAGAGGATCGGCGGCACCAGCGCGTGCACCAGGTGCGGTCCGGGCTCGGCGACGCACCGCTCGAGGGCGTCGACGAGGTCCTCCGCGCGCTCCACGCGCACCGCGTCGACGCCGAAGCCACGAGCCACCGCCATGAAGTCGACGGCCGGCCCGGTCAGGTCGAACAGCTGCGCGGCGCGGGTGCCGCCCGTGGCCGCGCCGGTACGGGCCAGCTCCATCCGCAGGATCGCGTAGGCGCCGTTGTCGACGAGCACCACGGTGACGTCGAGCTGCTCGCGGGCCATCGTCCACAGCGACTGGATCGTGTAGAGCGCGCTGCCGTCGGCCTCCAGGCACACCACCGGCCGGTCCGGCGCGGCCACCGCGGCGCCGACCGCCACCGGCAGGCCCTGGCCGATGGCGCCGCCGGTGAGGGTGAGCCAGTCGTGCCGCGGGGCACCGGCGGTGGCGGCCGGCAGCAGGGCACCGGAGGTGTTGGCCTCGTCGACGACCACCGCCTGCTCGGGCAGCGCGGCCCCGACCGCGGCCGCGAAGGTCTGCAGGTCCAGCGCGCCGGAGGGCTTGCCCGGACGGGTCGCGCCGGGCAGGTCGAGGGCCGGGGCGGACAGCTCGGCGGCCAGCGCGGCCAGCGCCTGCGCCGGGTCGTCGCCGCCGCGGGCCAGCACGTGGACCTCGCAGGCCTCGGGGACCAGGTCGCTGGGCTTGCCGGGGTAGGCGAAGAAGGAGGCGGGCGCGGCGGCATCGACGAGGATGAGGTGGCGCACGCCGGCCAGCTGCGCGGTGGCGGCCTCGGCCAGGTAGGCGAGCCGCTCCACCGCGGGCAGGTCGGCCCCGCGCTCGAACCGGGCCGGGAAGGTCTCGGCCAGCAGCCGGGCCCCGGCGGCCGCGGCGACTCGCGCGGCGTCGCGCAGCGGCTCGGCCCGCAGCGCCCGGCCGCCCAGGAACAGCAAGGCAGGCTCGCCCGAGCGCAGCACCGCCGCGACCGCGCGGACGACGTCGTCGGGCACCGGCGCGGGCCCCGCGACCGGCCGGGGAGCAGCCACCTGCCCGCCCGGGGACCAGGCGACGTCGGCGGGCACCACCAGGGTGGCGACCTGCCCTGGAGCGGCCGACGCGGCGGCCACCGCCTCGACCCCGTCCCGGCCGAGGTCGCGCGGGTGGCGGGAGGTGCGCACCCAGCCGGACACCGTGCGGGCCACCGACTCGATGTCGGACTGCAGCGGGGCGTCGTGGCGCACGTGCGGGTGCGCGTGGTCGCCGACGACGGCGACCAGCGGTGTCCGCGCCCGCCGGGCGTTGTGCAGGTTGGCCAGGCCGTTGCCGAGCCCCGGCCCGAGGTGCAGCAGCGCGGCGGCCGGGGTGCCGGTCAGCCGGCCGTAGCCGTCGGCCGCGCCGGTGACCACTCCCTCGAACAGCCCCAGGACCGCGCGCATCTCCGGGACCCGGTCCAGCGCCGCCACGGCGTGCATCTCCGACGTCCCCGGATTGGCGAACATCGTGGTGACGCCCGCGCCCACCAGGCTGCGCAGCAGCCCCTCCGCGCCGTCCATCCGTGCCTCCCGGGCCGAGGTCCACCGGGCGAGGGTGCCCGCCGGGCGAACCTACGGGACGGGGGAACTGGGCACCCGGACCGGGGCGGCGGGCAGCGGGCTCAGGACCGCCGGAAGAGCCTGCCGGGGGAGCTGCCGTCCAGGCGGTAGCGGCCGTAGGTGTCCTCGATGGCCTGCTCGAGCTCGGCGCGCACCCGCCGCCCGGTCCGGCCGGCGTCGGAGAGGGACCGCTCCTGCACGGTGAAGGTGACGGTGCACGCGTCGGTGTCCAGCTCGACGATCTCGCGGACCAGCCGGCCGACGGCCTCCTCGACCACCCGCTCCACCCGCAGGTCCAGCGCCACCGCCTCGCCCTTGGTGATCGGGTCGAAGTCGACGGTGACGTCCCAGCCCGCGTTGCCCGCGCCGTTGCGACGGATCCGCATGCGCACACCTCCTGGTCCTGACGTCGGCAGGCCGGATCGCGAGGTGAGCACCCGGCCGGGTGAGCCGGGTACGGTCCGCTCACCGGTGAACCGGGGGCACGGGCACAGGTGCGGAGGGGAGGCGGACGTTGGCAGGCAGGAAGGGGCCGAGCCGCGCCGAGCTGCTCGCGGCCGCCGACCGTCCGGTCCCCGACGTCGTCGCGCCCGGGCTGCGGGTGCTGTTCTGCGGGATCAACCCCGGCCTCTACACCGCCTGGGCCGGCCACCACTTCGCCCGCCCGGGCAACCGGTTCTGGCCGGCCCTGGCGGCCGCCGGGTTCACCCCGCGCCTCTACGCCCCCGCCGAGGAGCACCTCCTGCTCGACCTCGGGCTGGGCATCACCAACGTCGTGCCGCGCGCCTCGGCCACCGCCGCCGAGCTCGGCCCGGCCGAGCTGCGCGCCGGCGGCGAGCGGCTCACCCGGCTCGTGCTGGACCAGCGCCCCCGGTTCCTCGCGGTGCTGGGCGTCACCGCCTACCGCACCGCGTTCGCACGGCCCAGGGCATCGCTGGGCGAGCAGCCGGACCGGATCGGTGCCACCCGGGTGTGGGTGCTGCCCAACCCGAGCGGCCTCAACGCCCACCACACGCCGGGGTCGCTGGCGGACCTGTTCGCGGACCTGCGGCGGGCGGTGGAGGAGGGGGAGCGCGAAGGGGAGGACTCCTGAGGCGTCCTGGGACCCGCTCGGACGGGCTGGGACAAGGTCAACGGCGCTGGTGACGGCGGGAGCGGGTGGGGCACCGGTCGCGCTGCCGGCCGGCGGGTGCGCACTCCCGCACAATGTGACGGTATTGCAGCGAATCTCGGCGTGTCGCAGCAACACCGTCACAGTTTGGCTGCCTCATCGTCTCCGTCGTCTCCGACGGCGAGCCGGCCGCGAGCCCCGCCCCGAGCCCGGCTCCTCTCGTTACCAGCGCCCTGTGCCTGTGAGCGAGGTGGAATCACGCCGGCTCCGGCAACCGCCCGTCCGGCTGCACCCGGTCGACCAGGGCGGCGGTGGTGACCGGCGGGCAGAACAGGAAGCCCTGCGCGCTGTCGCAGCCCATCGCGCGCAGCCGCTGCAGCTGCTCGTGGGTCTCCACCCCCTCGGCCACCACCCGCAGGCCGAGGGAGTGCGCCAGCTGCACCACCATCCGCACCAGCGCGTCGTCGGAGGCGGTGCGGCCGATGCGGGTGACGAAGGAGCGGTCCACCTTCAGTCGGGAGACCGGCAGGCGCTGCAGGTAGGCCAGCGAGGAGTAGCCGGTCCCGAAGTCGTCGATGTCGACGCCGACGCCGAGGTCGACCAGCCGGGACAGGGCCTCGGCCGACGCCCCGACGTCGGCCATCAGCGCGGTCTCGGTGATCTCCAGGTGCAGCCGCTCCGGCGGCAGCCCGCTCTCCTCCAGAGCCCGGGCGACGACGCCGGGCAGCTGCGGCATCGCCACCTGGTGCGCCGAGACGTTCACCGAGACGTCCACCTGGGCGTGCGGGGGCCAGGCCGCCGCCTCCCGGCAGGCACGCTCGAGCACCGCCGAGCCCAGCGGCACGATCAGGCCGGTCTCCTCGGCCAGCGGGACGAACTCGTCGGGCAGCCGGGAGCGGCCGCCGTGCGGCCAGCGGACCAGCGCCTCCGCGCTGACGACGGCGAGGTCCTCCAGCGCCACGATCGGCTGGAAGAGGACCTCGAGCCCGTCGGTGTCCAGCGCCGCGCGCAGGGCGTGCTCGGTCTCCAGCCGCTCCAGCGCGTGCCGGCGCATCACCGGGTCGAACAGCTCGAACCGGTTGCGACCGGCGGACTTGGCCCGGTACATCGCGACGTCGGCGTCGCGCACCAGGCCCTCGGCGTCGGACCGCGGCCCGGCCACGGCCAGCCCGATCGAGGCGGTGACCAGCAGGTCGCGGCCGGCGATGCGCACCGGGCCGGAGACCACCTCCAGCACCCGCTCGGCCACCCGCACCGCCTCGGCCTCGTCGACCTCCCCGGCGCACAGCACGGCGAACTCGTCGCCGCCGAAGCGGGCCACGCTGTCGCCGGGGCGCACGACCGCGCGCAGGCGACCGGCCAGCTCGGTGAGCAGCGTGTCGCCCGCCTCGTGCCCCAGGCTGTCGTTGATCCACTTGAAGCCGTCGAGGTCCAGGAAGAGCACGACGACGTCCCGGGCCTCCCGGCGCCGGTGGTCCAGCTCGGCGCGCAGCCGGTCCAGGAACAGGGTGCGGTTGACCAGCCCGGTCAGCGGGTCGTGCGTGGCCTGGTAGGCGAGGGCCTGCGCGCTGGCCTTGCGCTCGGTGACGTCCCTGAGCAGGGCGGCGAAGCCGGTGAGCACGTGGTCCTCGTCGTGCAGGGCGGTGAGGACCACGTTCAGCCAGCGCGGGCCCGCCTCGCCCGGTTCCGGGCCGGGGCCGAGCGCGCACTCCCAGTCCTGCTGGGCGTCCTCGCCGGCGCGCTGCAGGGACCGCTGAGCCAGCTCGACGGCCTCCCCGGCGGGGAACAGCTCGGGGAACGGGGTGCCGACGGCTTCGGCCGCGGTGAGCCCGAGCAGGTGCTGGCCGCCCGGGTTCCAGCCGGTCACCGTGCCGTCCGGCTCGAGCATGACGATCGCGTAGTCGCGGGCGCCCTCGGCCAGCAGCCGGAACCGTTCGGCCACCGCGTGCTCCTGGGCCTGCAGGTGCAGCGCGTGCAGCCGGTCGGTGACCAGCTGGGCGAGCTGGGCCAGCAGCGCGCGCTCGCCGGCGTCGAGCTGCACGCCCTCGGCCGGCACGGCGTCCAGCTCGCCGTGACCGCCCAGCGGCAGGCGCACCGCCGTGGCCGGGTGCCCCTCGCTGCCGGCCGGACCCACCTCCACCGGCCCGACGTCGGCGGGCTCGGCCGCGAAGATCCGGTGCGCCGGGCCGGTCGGCGGGCGCGCCTCGGTGAACGCGGTGGCCGAGCTGAGCCGCGCGAGCCGGCGGGCCGCGGCCACCGCCGTGGTCAGCACCGCCTGCGGCGTCGGCGCGGCCGACAGGAGCAGCGCGGCATGGGCCAGCCCGCGCAGCCGCTCGGCGTGCCGGCGCGCGGACCGGGCGCTCTCCAGAGCCGACGTGGCCGCGGCCCGGCGGCGGGCGAGGTCGAGGTTGGCGCGCACCCGCGCGACCAGCTCCGGCCCCGAGAAGGGCTTGACCACGTAGTCGTCGGCCCCGGCCTGCAGGCCCTCCACGGCGGCCTCGGCGCCTGCTCGTGCGGAGACCAGGAGCACCGGGACCGAGCTGGTGCGCGGGTCCTCTCGCAGGGCCTGCAGCAGCGCGATGCCGTCGAAGCCGGGCAGCATGACGTCGCTGAGCACCAGGTCCGGCGGCTCGGTGCGGGCGGCGGCCAGGGCAGAGGGCCCGTCGGCGGCCGTGGTCACCTGCCAGTGCGGCTGGAGCAGGCGCTCGAGGTGCTCGCGCAGGTCGGCGTTGTCGTCGACGACGAGGATCCGCTCCGTGCCGGGAGTGCGGCCGCCGCCGGCCGGGCGGGCGGGCCCGCGCTGGCCCGGGAGCGCCGCGGGCTGGGGCGCCCTGCCCCAGCGCAGGGCCTCCTCCACGAACGGGGCCGCCCGGTGGACCACGCGGCTTCCCGCGGCGGCCGCCCCCGGGGCGGTGGCCGGCCGGGCCCCCGCGGCCAGGGGGAGCCGCACGGTGAAGGTGCTGCCCTCGTCGAGCCGGCTGTCGACGTCGACGCCGCCGCCGTGCAGCTCGGCGATCTCGCGCACGAGGGACAGCCCGATCCCGGTGCCCTCGATGCTGCGCGAGCTGGCCGCGCGCGCTCGGAAGAAGCGCTCGAACAGGTGCGGCTGATCCGCCGCGGCGATGCCGCAGCCGGTGTCCTGCACGTGCAGCACCGCGTTCGGGCCCTCCGCGCGCAGGTGCACCCGCACCCCGCCGCGCTCGGTGAACTTCAGCGCGTTGGACAGCAGGTTGAGCACCACCCGCTCCCACATGAGCGGGTCGACCCGCACCGGCCAGGGCAGCGGCTCGCAGACGACGTCGTAGCGCAGGCCCGCGCTCTCGTAGGCCGCGCGGAAGGTGGCGGCCAGGTCGGCGGTGAGCGCGGTGAGGTCGAGCGGGTCCTGCCCCGGCTCCAGGCGGCCGGACTCCAGCCGGGAGGCGTCCAGCAGCGCGTCGACCATCCGGGACAGCCGCAGCGCGTTGCGGTGGGCGATCTCCAGGTCCTGCTCGCGGGCGGTCTCCGCGCCCGGACCGGCGGCCTCCTGGCGGCCGGTCTCGGCCAGCAGCCGCTCCAGCGGCCCGAGCACCAGGGTGAGCGGGGTGCGCAGCTCATGGCTCACCCCGCTGAAGAAGCGGGTCTTGGCGGCGTCGAGGGCGGCGAGGGACTCGGCCCGCTCCCGCTGGGCGGCGTGCGCGCGGGTCTCGGCGACCGTGGTGGCCACCTGCCGGGCCAGCACGCGCAGGAAGGCGAGGTACTGCTCGTCCAGGGGGCGCTGGGGGTGCACGCCGGCCACCAGCAGGCCGACCTGGGTGTCCGGCGCCGCCTCCAGGCCGAGCACCGCCGCCTGGCGCCAGCGCGGCGGCCCGTTCCCCCCTGCCGCTTCCCCTGTCGCCGTCGGCTCCGCCGTCGCTGCCAGGTCGACCGGCCCACCGCGCCCGCGGGGCCCCGACGGCAGCGTGGCCCCCAGCTCCACCACCCTGGGGTCCCCGCCCGCGTCGGGCAACGGCCAGGGCGCGCCCGGTCCGACTCCCTCCGTCGCGCCGGCCGGAGCCTGCACGAGCAGGGGCAGCACGCCCTCAGGCGCCTGGCCGCAGCTGGCGACCAGGTGCTGCGCGCCGGTCCCGGGATCGGTCAGATAGATGCCGGCGAACGGCAGGTCCAGCGGGTCGGTGGCCAGCAGCTCGATCGCCCTGGTGCAGGCCTCGACGTCGTCCGCCGGCGCCCGACCGGCGCCGAGCCCGTGCAGCAGCCGCATCCGCCGCTCGCCGACCACGCGCTGGGTGGTCTCGTAGACAGCCGTGAAGACCCCGCCCACAGCGCCGCTCTCGTCGTGGATCGGGCTGTAGGAGAAGGTGAAGTAGCACTCCTCGACGTAGCCGTGCCGGTCCAGCAGGAGCAGCTGGTCGTCGGACCAGGTGGCCGTGCCGTCGGTCAGCACGCCGTGCAGCATCGGGCCGATGATGTCCCAGATCTCCGGCCACACCTCGCGCCCTGGCCGACCGACCGACGCCGGGTGCTTGCTGCCCAGCACCGGCACGTAGGCGTCGTTGTAGATCTTCACCAGCTGGGGTCCCCACCAGATCAGCATGGGGAAGCGCGAGGACAGGCAGATGCTGGTGGCGGTCACCAGGCTCTGCGGCCAGCGCTCCAGCGGCCCGACCGGCGTGCGCGACCAGTCCACCTGCGCGAGCAGCCGCCCGGTGTCGCCGCTGTCGGCGAACAGACGTTGCAGCGCCGCGGCGCGCGCGGAGGCGCCCGCCGCGTCCTGCGCGACGTCGACCAACGCTCCTCCCGCGTCCGCTGCCGACTCGCCCGCCCCGTCCGTCGACACCGCCAGACAACCGCGCGCTCGCGCGCCGCGCAACGGGCTTCGGTGCATTGGCACCCTCGGTGCGCGCGACCGCCGTCCCGGGAGAACCGTGCGTCCACGCCCGCTGCACGCACCGTGACGGCAGCGGGGCCTCCGGGCCGCACCAACGTTGCGCGCTGCACCTGACTGAGCCGCCGCCGGCCGGGTAGGGAGCCTGGAGCAGCGTTCCGAGGAGCACAGGAGGAGTTCCATGGCCAGGCCGGGTGTCGTCGTCGTCAGCGGGGCCAGTGGAGGTGTGGGCCGCGCGGTGGCCAGGGCCTTCGCCGGCCGCGGAGCCGCCGTCGGGCTGCTCGCGCGCGGAGAGTCCGGGCTGGAGGGCGCCGAGCGGGACGTCAAGGACGCCGGGGCGCGGGCGCTCGCGGTGCCGACCGACGTCGCCGACTTCGAGCAGGTGCAGTCCGCGGCCGACCAGGTGGAGCGGGAGCTCGGTCCGATCGACACCTGGGTGAACGTGGCCTTCAGCTCGGTGTTCGCGCCGTTCCAAGAGATCACGATGGACGAGTTCCACCGCACGACCGAGGTGACCTACCTCGGGTTCGTGCACGGGACCCGCGCCGCGCTGGACCGCATGCTGCCCCGGGACAAGGGCACCATCGTGCAGACCGGCAGTGCGCTGGCCTACCGCGGCATCCCGCTGCAGACCGCCTACTGCGGGGCCAAGCACGCGATCCAGGGGTTCAACGAGGCGCTGCGCTGCGAGCTGCTGCACAGCCGCAGCGGCGTGCGCACCACGATGGTCCAGCTGCCCGCGGTGAACACGCCGCAGTTCGACTGGCTCATCAACAAGATGCCGAGGCACGCCCAGCCGGTGCCGCCGATCTACCAGCCCGAGGTCATCGCTAAGGCGATCGTCTACGCCGCCGAGCACCCCAAGCGCCGCGAGTACTGGGTGGGGGCGAGCACCGTGGGCACCCTCGTCGCCAATGCGATCGCCCCCGGGCTGCTGGACCGCTACCTGGCCAGGACCGGCTTCAAGAGCCAGCAGGCCGACGAGCCCAAGCCGGCCGGCGAGCACGGCAACCTGTGGCAGCCGTCCGACGGCGTCGACGGCACCGACCACGGCGCGCACGGGTCCTTCGACGACAAGGCGACCGGCTCGAGCGCGCAGGTGTGGATGTCCCAGCACCACGGCACGCTCGCGGCAGCCGGCGCGGTGGCCGCGGCGGCCGGCGCGGTGGCGGTGCGTCGCAAGTGAGCGCCATCACCTCGCCCGGGCACATCCGTCCGCTCGGGGTCGCCCGCGGCACCTGGGGGCTGGTCCTCCTGGTCCGCGGGGCCCGCGGACTGGACGCCCGCTGGCCGGCGGACTCCCCGAACCCCTCCCGGTGGGCCGACGCCGTGGTCCGCGTGCTCGGCGCCCGGCACGTCCTACAAGCTGTCGGAGAGGCGGTGCTGGACGACCCGCCGGTGCGCCGGCTGGGTGCCGGGGTGGACGCGCTGCACGCTCTCACCGCGTTCGCGCTGGCGGCCGGCAGCAAGAGCTGGCGCCCGCTGGCGCTGCGCAGCGGTGCCACCGCCACCGGTTTCTCGGTCGCGTCGGTATTCTCCGACGTGATGTAGGAGCCCTATCTCGGCTGGGTGGAGGCGCCCTGCGCGGCTGGTCGCGGGCGCGCGGGACGCCTCCACCCGGTTCACGGCGCGGCCGCCGACGTCGATCTATCCGACGTCAGCGCAGGTCGAGGATCCGCTTGGCCTTGCCCAGCGAGCGCTCCAGCGCGTGCGGCTCCACGACGTCGACGTCGGTGGTGACGCCGGCAACCTCCTTGACCAGCCTGGCCAACCGCTCGGCCAGCCGGTGCCGCTCGGCCTGGGGGAGGGGCTCGCGGCTCTCCACCCGCACGGTCATCTCGTCCAGCCGGCCGGGGCGGGTGAGCACGCACTGGAAGTGCGGAGCCAGCTCGGGGATGCGCAGCAGCAGCTCCTCCACCTGGGTGGGGAAGACGTTCACCCCGCGGACGATCATCATGTCGTCGGTACGGCCGGTCACCTTCTCCATCCGGCGCATCGTGCGGGCGGTGCCCGGCAGCAGCCGGGTGAGGTCGCGGGTGCGGTAGCGGATCACCGGCATGGCCTCGCGGGTCAACGTGGTGAGCACCAGCTCGCCGCGCTCGCCGTCGGGCAGCACCTCGCCGCTGACCGGGTCGATGATCTCCGGGTAGAAGTGGTCCTCCCACACGTGCAGGCCGTCCTTGGTCTCCACGCACTCCATCGCCACGCCAGGCCCCATCACCTCCGACAGGCCGTAGATGTCGACGGCGTCCAGGCCGGCGCGCCGCTCCACCTCGCGGCGCATGTCCTCGGTCCACGGCTCGGCGCCGAGCACGGCCACCCGCAGGCTCGACTCGGCCGGGTCCATGCCCTGGCGCTCCATCTCGTCCAGCAGGGCGAGCAGGTAGGACGGGGTGACCGCGATGGCGTCCGGGCGCAGGTCGCGGATCAGCTGCACCTGCCGCTCGGTCATGCCGCCGGACACCGGCACGACCGTGCAGCCGAGCCGCTCGGCGCCGTAGTGCAGCCCGAGGCCGCCGGTGAACAGGCCGTAGCCGTAGGCCACGTGCACGACCATCCCGGGGCGCACGCCGGCCGCGCGCAGTGACCGGGCCACCAGATCGGCCCAGGTGGAGACGTCGGAGGCGGTGTAGCCGGTCACCGTCGCCTGGCCGGTGGTGCCACTGGAGGCGTGCACGCGGACCAGCTGCTCGCGCGGCACCGCCAGCATCCCGAACGGGTACGCGGCGCGCAGGTCCGCCTTGGTGGTGACCGGGAAGCGAGCCAGGTCGGCCAGCTCGTGCAAATCCCCCGGGTGCACCCCGGCCTCGTTGAAGGCCCGCCGGTAGTGCGGCACCCGCTCGTAGGCCCGGGCCAGCACCTCCCGCACCCGTTCCAGCTGAAGCGCCCGCAGCTGCTCCACCGGAGCGGTCTCGATCGGCTCCAGTGCGGCGGGTGCAGCCGTCCGGGCGGAGGCACCGAGGTCGGGGGAGCTGAGGTCGGCCGGCATGCTCATGGCGGCCACCTTGGCCCGCCGGCCGGTGCAGGTCCAGACCCGGGTACCGACCCGAGCGGGTCTAGGCCCTGGCCGGCGGGGTACCGGCGCCGGCATGGAGACGAGCAACCAGACGCACCAGCCGAAGGGTGTCGGCGCCACCGGCGGCCTGCCCGGCGCCAACGCCGACCCGGCGGCCGCCCGGATCGCCGACGACGAGCTCGCGGTCGTCGCCTCCGGCGAGGTGGCCGCCCCTGGCGAGGACCGGCCCGACGCGCACCACGAGGGCGAGACCGACCTGGACGCGGCCGAGACCCCGCCGGGCCTGACGCCCTGACCTCCTGACGCCCGGCGCCGCGCGAGCCGGCGACCGCACGCGCAGATCACGCCTTCACCATCTGGAGGAACGCATGGCGAACAGCCGCAACGACACCCCGAGCACGGCGACGTCCGACAAGGGGACCATCGACGAGAGCGAGCTCGAGGGCATGAAGGTCGCGGATCTGCGCGACCGGGCCAAGAAGGACGGCGTGCCCGCCACGTCGACCAAGAAGAAGGCCGAGCTGATCGACGCGATCGTCGAGGCCGAGACCAGCGGCGCGGACGTGTCCGACGAGGGCGACGGCCTCGAGGCGACCGACGCCGACGTCGGCGGCTCCGGACCAGACGGCGGCCACGTCCGCACCGGCAAGGGCAGCTCGAAGACATTGAAGTACAGCCAGGAGATCACCGACCCGGACGAGGAGCCCGAGCGGGCCGGGCGCAGCCTGGTGACCACCAGCCACGAGGTCATCATGCAGTGGGCGGACGAGCGCGGCGGAGTGCCGGCCACCGTGCGCGGCACCGAGCACGGCGACCTGGCCGGCGTGCTGCGCTTCGACTTCACCGAGACCGACCCGGACTCCTCCGGCGAGGACCGGCTCGAGCACATCGGCTGGGACGAGTGGTTCGCCACCTTCGACGAGCGCCGGCTGAACTTCATCTACCAGGAGCAGCGCAGCGACGGCCGTCCGAGCACGTTCTTCCGGTTGGAGAACCCCGACCGCGAGGACGCCTGAGTCGCACCGTTCGACGACCGAAGGCCCCGCTCCCCAGCACGGGGGAGCGGGGCCGTTCGTCCGGTGCTCGACCTGTGCGCCCGAGGAGGACGCGAGGCGCGCTACTTCTCCGGCGGCTCCTGCGCCCGAGCCCGCTCGGTGCCGCCGGGACGGTGCACCTGCCCGTAGTTGAACAGGGCCACCATCACCACGCCGCCGACCGCGTTGCCCAGCACGGCGCCCAGCAGCCAGGTGCCGTAGGTGCCCCATCCGACGTCGCCGCCCAGCACGGCGTTGAGCACCTCGGCGCTCCCGGCGACGGAGTGGCTGGCGTGGGCTACGCCGATGACGTAGGTGAGCCCGACGATGACGGCGAACTGCCCGCTGGTGCTGTCGGCCGCGGTGACCAGCCAGGCGACCAGGGCCACCAGCCAGCCGCCCACGATCCCGGTCCAGAACACGGTGGTGAAGCCGCGGCTCGCCTGCTCCGCCCCGAGCTTCACCAGCTCGTGCGCGACGTCGGCGGGCACCGCGGGCGTCAGCTGGGCCAGCCAGGCGAACAGCAGCGTGCCGAGCACGTTGGCGACCAGCACCACCGCCCACAGCTTGGCGGTGGCACCGAGCCGACGCCGTTCGGCCAGCACGACCGCCACCGGGAACAGCGTGTTCTCGGTGAACAGCTGCTGCCGACCGATGATCACGACGACGAACCCGAGCGGGTAGAGCAGGAACGCGACCGCCTTGGCCGCCGGTCCGGTGCCGACCATCGCGTGCATCGAGGCCACGCCCAGGCCGCTGATCCCCATGGCCAGGCCGGCGCCCATACCGGAGAAGGCCAGGTTGCGCAGCGGGCGGCGCAGCTCCTCGCGCGCCCCGATGGTGACGCGGTGGAAGATCTCCGGGGCCGACAGCCGACCGGTGCCGAGGTCGTCGGACGAGCCCTGCCCCTGCTGGCCCTGCTGGCCCTGCTGATCCTGCTGGCCCTGATCCTGCTGGTGCGAGCCCTGCCGGCTGTCCGTCGACGACGTCCCATCGGTTCGCCGGCCAGATCCCTGGTCAGATGCTGGGCCAGATCCCGGGCCAGATCCCTGCCCGGTCGGGTGCTCCTCTGGACTCGCCTCCTCGATGCTGCCGGCACGCCCGTTCGCGGTCGGGTTCCCCACGCTGATCCTCCTCGGCAGCGGCGCGGCGCCGCTGGCAGCAGCGTTCCCCGGCCGGGCGTCGGGCTACCGCTCGGCCGCCACCCATCGCCGTCACCTTCCTCGTCGGCAGACCGCTGCCCGCAGGTGGGTGGCGGGGCGGGTGGGTGGCGGGGCGACGTCGACGGATGGGGCTACGGTGGGGAGCAGAGCGGGCACCGACGCCCGCCGCGCGGTCCCTCACCGGCCGTCCCTCTGGAGCGGGCGCCGCGGGAGCTGCCTCGCCGGGCCCCGCCCGCCATGCCGGCCCCGTCCTCGGTGCCGGTCCCGCCACCCGCCTCGCCCCCACGGCTCGACGTGCGGGTGGTCACCCAGTCATCGAGAGGTCCCCATGCCCTGTCCCGCCCTCACCGTCGACGTCTCCCGCGCCGGTCCCGTCGACGTCATCGCCGCCTGCGGCGACCTCGACATCGCCTCCGCCGGCCTGCTGTCGGACACCCTGCTCGAGCAGCTGCGCCGCAGCGGCGCGGTCGTGCTCGACCTGCGCGAGCTGGCCTTCGTCGACAGCGGCGGCGTGCACGCCCTGCTCACCGCGCGCCGACGCGCCCAGCTGCTGCCGGCCGACCTCGCCGTCGCCTGCGTGCCGCCGCGGGTCCGGCGCCTGCTCGACCTCACCGGCAGCACGCCCCTGTTCGAGACCTACGCCAGCCGCGACGCCGCCGTCGCCGAGCTGACCCGGCGCCGGGCGCGCACCGTCCCGCCCGCGCCGCGCCGCCCGCGCTGAACCGTCCCGACCCTCAGTCCCGCGGGCCGGTGACGACGGTGAACCGCCGCCCCGCCAGCGACGTCGGCACGATCCGCACGAGCACCTGCTTGGGCGTGACGTTCCACGGGAACAGCGGCACGTCCTCGGCGGCGTAGATGTCGTCGAAGCGCTCGAGCCGGTGCGCGACCCCCTTGAGGACCACGCTCCACGCCTCGCCGCCGGCCGGGTCGTAGCCGTCGACCTCGAACGCGACCCGGTCGTGCATCACCAGGCCGGCCAGCTTGGTGCCCTCGGCCGTGCGCAGCAGCAGCGTCCGCCCGTCCACCGCGAAGTTCACCGAGAAGATCTCCGGTTCGCCCACGACGACGAGGCCCAGCCGGCCGACGTCGGCATCCTCGAGCAGCTCCCAGCACGCGTCCTCGTCCAGGACCAACTCACCCGTGCGGGAGTCCCACCGGGTCGTCATGGGCCGAGCGTGCGACCCGTCGGCGCGAGCGGCCAGGGGCGAAGGTCCGGCGCGTTCGCGCGCGGTTGTGAGCCCTGCCCGTGCAGCGGGCAGGATGCGCAGCATGCGTGGCTTCGGCATCGACATCGGCGGCAGCGGCATCAAGGGCGCACCGGTCGACCTCACCACCGGGCGGCTGCTCGAGGAGCGGCTGCGCATCCCGACGCCCAGCCCGGCCACCCCCGAGGCCGTCGCCGGCGTGGTCCAGGAGGTGCTCGACTCCTTCACCTGGCACGGCGCCTTCGGCTGCACCTTCCCCGCCGTGGTCACCCACGGGACCACCCGGACCGCCGCCAACGTCGACCCCAGCTGGGTCGACTGCCCGGCCGAGCAGCTGCTGTCCCGGGCCACCGGGCGCCCGGCCCACGTGGTGAACGACGCCGACGCCGCCGGCTACGCCGAGCTGGCCTTCGGGGCCGCCAAGGACGTCGACGGCGTGGTGCTGGTGACGACGCTGGGCACCGGGATCGGCTCGGCGCTGGTGGTGGACGGGCAGCTGGTGCCCAACACCGAGCTCGGGCACCTGGAGGTCGACGGCCACGAGGCCGAGCTCAAGGCGTCCGACGCCGCCCGCGACCGGGAGGACCTCTCCTGGGAGAAGTGGGCCAAGCGGCTGCAGCGCTACTACAGCCACCTGGAGGCGCTGTTCTGGCCGGACCTCATCGTCGTCGGCGGCGGGGTGAGCAAGAAGGCGCACAAGTTCCTGCCGCTGCTGGAGCTGCGCACGCCGATCGTGGCCGCGGAGCTGCGCAACGAGGCCGGCATCGTCGGGGCCGCGCTGCTGGCGCACCAGGCGACCGGGGCCTGACCGCTGCACGCCTGGCGCCAGAGCACTCGGCGGCGGGTGAAAGACTTCCGTGGTGGAGACGTCCAGTGCGCCGACGCCCTCGCTGCGCTCCGCATCGAGGGCGTCGGCGCGCGACCTCGCTGTGGCCGGCAGCGTCTTCGGCTGGATCACGGTGGTCCTGCTCACCGACGCCCACGGCTCGCTGCTCACCCAGCGGCTGCTCGGGGTAGCCACCTGGGCGCTGCTGCTCGGCCTGGCCGCCCGCGAGACCCCGCTGGTGCGGGCGCAGATCGGTGTCGTGGTCGTCTTCGCCTCGGCCATCGAGTACACGTTCTCGCCGCTACTGCACGTCTACGCCTACCGGTTCGACAACGTGCCGGCCTACGTCCCGCCCGGGCACGGGCTGGTCTACCTCTGCGCGCTGGCACTGGGGCGGTGCGCCCTGGCTGCGCGGTGGCGCCGGTCGCTGGTCGCGCTGGTGCTGGTCCTCGGCGGCGGGTGGGCGGTGCACGGCGTGCTGGCCGCCCGGCCCGACGCCTTGGGCGCGTTCTGGTTCTGCTGCCTTGCCTTCTTCCTCGCCTTCGGCCGGTCCCGCCTGGTCTACGTCGGCGCGTTCTGGATCGTCGGCTACCTCGAGCTGCTCGGGACGCACGTCGGCACCTGGGTCTGGGCCACCCACGACCCCACCGGCATCGTCAGCATCGGCAACCCGCCCAGCGGCGCCGCCGGTGGCTACGGCTGGTTCGACCTGGCCGCCCTGCTGCTCGCCCCGCACCTGGTCCGGCTCGCCCAGCGGCTGCGCCGCCGCCCCGCCGACGTCGTCGCATCGGTCGACGACGTCCCCGCGCTGGCCGACGCCGCCTGACGTCCCGCCGCTGTCGGGATGAGGGTCATTTCCACTCCCACCCCCTTCGGAAAGGGGCCGCCTCGCGGGGGTCAGGCCGGGCGGGCCGCCCCGGCGAGCAGGGCGAGGACGTCGTCGTGCAGGGGGCCGTTGGTGGCCACCGCGCTGCCGTGCCCGGGGCCGGGGGAGCCGTCCAGGGCGGTGAACCGGCCGCCGGCCTCCTCGACGATGAGCGAGACCGCGGCCAGGTCGTGCAGCGCCACCTCGGGCTCGCACGCGACGTCGACCGCGCCCTCGGCCACCAGCATGTAGGACCAGAAGTCGCCGAAGGCGCGCTGGCGCCAGGTCTTGCGGTAGAGGTCGAGGAAGGCCTGCAGCTGGCCGCGCTCGGCCCACCCGCCCAGGCTGGAGTAGGACAGCGAGGCGTCGGCGAGGTCGGTGACGCCGGAGACGTGCAGCGCTGAAGCGGCGCTGAGGCTGCGGCCGGTCCATGCGCCGGCGCCCTTGCCGGCCCACCAGCGCCGCCCCAGCGCCGGAGCGGAGACGACCGCGGCGACGACCTCGTCGGCGTCGGTGAGGGCGATGAGCGTGGCCCAGACCGGCACGCCGCGGACGTAGTTCTTGGTGCCGTCGATCGGGTCGAGCACCCACCGGCGCGGTCCCTGCCCGGTGTCGGCGAACTCCTCGCCGTGCACGGCGTCGCGCGGTCGGGCCCGGCGCAGCGCCGAGCGGATGGCCTCCTCGGCCGCGCGGTCGGCGTCGCTGACCGGCGTGAGGTCCGGCTTGGTGTCCACGACGAGGTCGAGCGCCTTGAACCGCGCGCTGGTGATCGCATCGGCCTCGTCGGCGAGCACGTGGGCGAGGCGGAGGTCGTCGTCGTAGCCCGGCACGGTGGGCACGCTACCGGTCCCCTCTACCGCCTCCGGGGAGGGCGCGCGGCCGGTTCGGGCAGCTGCCGATCGGATCGGTGTACAGCCTGTGCGCGGTGGCCATACTGCGAGTGGGTCGGTGACAGCGAGTGGCAACGGTGACGCTGCGCGCCCGACCCGGTGGGCCCGTCCGGTCGGCAGGCGGGCGCGCCGGTCGAGCCGCCGACGGGGGAGAACGATGAGCCCGCTGCCCAACCCCTTCCGCCGCAGCAGTGCCCCGCCCGAGGTGGAGCCCGCCGCCCTGGTCGTCCCGCGCGCCACCGTGGACGGGTGGAGCCTGGACGGGACCCCGCTGGCCGCCGCCGTGCCCCGCGGGCAGCAGCGCGAGCTCAGCACGCTGCTGCACGGCGTGGCCATCGGCGTGGACACGCCCTGGACCTACGAGCGGGCGGTGGAGCTGCTCGAGGCAGCCGGCCAGCCGGCTCAGGCGCACGCCGTCGCGCACGCCTGGCTCGCCCGACCCGCCGCGGCCCAGGCGGCCAACGCCCACGCCACCCGCAACCTCACCCGGGCCCGGGACCGGCTGCAGGCGCGACTGGCGACGTCGGGCGCGCAGAGCAGCGGGTAGGGCGGCTCCCTCGCGCGGCTGCGGAGTGAGGCCGGGCCTCCTGCCCTGCCGCCACCGCGCGCTGGGGTCAGGTGGGTCGGGGTCGGATCCGGGTGAACCGTCCGCCGGTCTGGGCCGTTGGACGGGGTGGTCCGGTGCCGCCGGGCCCCGGCCCCCGGACCGGCCGCACCGCCCGAAGGAGCCGACGTGCTCGACCTCGTCAACGGCGTCCCGGTCCACCCGCTCGTGGTGCACGCCGTCGTCGTGCTGCTGCCCCTCGGGGTGCTCGGCGCGCTGGCGATCGCCCTGCGGACGTCGTGGCGGGAGCGCTACGGCCGGCTCGTCGTCGGGGTGCTGCTGCTGGCCACGCTGGCCATCCCGGTGGCCACGCAGTCGGGCGAGGCCCTGGCCGCCCGGGTCGGCTACCCCGGCCAGCACGCCCAGCTCGGCGAGCAGCTGCTCTGGTTCGCGCTGCCGCTGCTGGTGGTGACCGCCCTGCTGGTGCTCCTCTCCCGCCGCCCGGCAGGCGAGCGCGTCGCCCCCGGTGAGGCAGGCACGGATCAGGGGGAGCGGGCGCGCGACGGCGGCACGGTGGCCGTGCTTACCCGCCCGCGCACCGCCGTCGCCACCCGCGGCCGCACCCTCGTCCGCGTCCTCGCCGCGCTCACCGTGGTGCTCGCGCTGGCCAACGCGGTGCAGGTCTACCGCGTCGGCGACTCCGGCGCCCGCGCCGCCTGGGAGGGCCGGGTGGCGGGCACGACGCCCGCCGGCGGCTGAGCCGCTCGGCCGGAGCCCGGCGGCCCGGACCGGGGAGAGACCGATGTGCGCAGGCGATCCTCGGCGGGTCGTGACCCTGCACGAACGACACACCGAGAAGTGCCTGCGCACAAGGGGCAAGGGTCGGGCGTGAGGGCCGCGGTCAGTCCCCGGCCTGCGGCTCGCGGGCCCGCAGCAGCCGGCGCAGCGACTCCAGCCGGGCCGGGTCGGCGTGGCCGGCGGCCACCCAGTCGTCCAGCGCGCACTCGGGCTCGTCGTGGGAGCACGAGCGGGGGCACTCGACGGTGCCGGCCTCCAGGTCGGGGAAGGCGCGCAGCACCCGCGCGGGATCGACGTGGGCCAGGCCGAACGAGCGCACGCCGGGGGTGTCGATGACCTCGCCGCCGCCGGGCAACGGCAGGAGCAGCGCGCTGGTCGAGGTGTGCCGGCCGCGGCCGGTCACCGCGTTCACCTCGCCGGTGCTGCGCCCCGCCCCTGGGACCAGCGCGTTCACCAGCGTGGACTTGCCCACGCCGGAGGAGCCCACCAGCACGGTGGTGCCGGTGGCCAGCCGGTCGCGCAGCGGGCCGAGCTCGAGGTGGCGCCCGTCAGAGCCCTCAGAGCCCTCCACGAGGCTGGTGACGACGTGGGGCACGTCCAGGGCGGCGTAGGCGCGCAGGAACGGCTCGGGGTCGGCCAGGTCGGCCTTGGTGAGGACCAGCAGGGGCTCGAGCCCGGCGTCGTAGGCGGCCACCAGGCAGCGGTCGAGAAGGCGCGGCTGCGGCCCGGGGTCAGCCAGCGCCATCACCACCGCGAGCCGGTCGGCGTTGGCCACCAGCACCCGCTCCACCGGGTCGGTGTCGTCGGCGGTGCGGCGCAGCACCGAGGTGCGCGGCTCCACCCGCACGATGCGGGCCAGGGCGTCCGGGCCGCCGGCCAGGTCGCCGACCACGCCCACCCGGTCGCCGACGACGACGCCCTTGCGGCCCAGCTCGCGCGCCTTCATCGCGGTGATCCCGGCAGCGGTGATCTCGCCGGTCGGGGTTGCCTCGGTCGTCTCGTCCCGACCGGCCCCGTCCGGGTCCAGCAGCACCCGGAAGCGGCCCCGGTCCACCGTGACCACCCGGCCGGTGGCCGCGTCCTCGTGGTCCGGGCGGTCCTTGGTGCGCGGGCGGGACTTGCCGCGCCCGGGCCGGACCCGGACGTCGTCCTCGTCGAGGTGCCGGTGATTGCTCCGGCGCGGACCGGTCAGGCTGCGCCGCCCTCGGGCCGGTCGCCGGTGTCGCCGCCGAGCATCGCCGCCCACATCCCCGGGAAGTCCGGCAGCGTCTTGCCGGTGGTGGCGACGTCCTCCACCTGCACCCCGGGCACCACCAGCCCGACCACCGCGCCGGCGGTCGCCATCCGGTGGTCGGCGTAGGAGCGCCACACCCCGTCCTTGAGCGGTGCGGGCCGCACGACCAGCCCGTCGGCGGTCTCCTCGGCGTCGCCGCCCAGGGCGGTCAGCTCGGCCACCAGCGCGGCCAGCCGGTCGGTCTCGTGGCCGCGCAGGTGCGCGACGCCGCGGATCCGGGTGGGGGAGTCGGCCAGGGCCGCCACCGCCGCGATGGTCGGGACCAGCTCGCCGACGTCGTGCATCTCCAGGTCGGCGCCGTGCAGCCGGCCGGTGCCGCGCACGGTGAGCCGGCCGTCGCCGCGCTCCACCTGCGCCCCCATCGCCTCGAGCAGCGCGGGCATGGCGTCGCCGGCCTGGGTGGTGCGGGCCGGCCAGCCGGGCACGGCGACCTCGCCGCCGGTGACGGCGGCCGCGGCCAGGAACGGCCCGGCGTTGGACAGGTCCGGCTCGACCACGACGTCCAGCGCCCGCACCGGCCCCGGCTCGACCCGCCAGACGTCCGGCTCCGGCTCGGACCAGCGCACGCCGCGCTCGGCCAGCGCGGCCAGGGTCATGTCCACGTGCGGCCGGCTGGGCAGCGGGGCGCCCACGTGGCGGACCAGCAGCCCCTGGTCGTAGCGGGCGCCGGCCAGCAGCAGGGCCGAGACGAACTGCGAGGACGCGGAGGCGTCCAGGGCGACCTCGCCGCCGGGCACCCGGCCGCGCCCGTGCACGGTGACCGGCAGGGTGCCGGGGCCGCTGCCGTCGACCGTGTCGTCCAGGTCGACGCCGAGCGCGCGCAGCGCCTGCAGCACCGGGCCCATCGGTCGCTCGCGGGCGCGGGGGTCGCCGTCCAGGCGCACCTCGCCGGCGGCCAGCGCGGCCACCGGGGGGACGAACCGCATCACCGTGCCGGCCAGCCCGCAGTCGACGTCGACGCCGCCGCGCAGCGCCCCGGGCGTGACCTGCCAGGCCGGCTCCGGGTCGCCGGGCACCTCGACGTCGTCGACGCCGATGCCGAGCGACCGCAGCGCCGCCGCCATCAGCAGGGTGTCGCGGGCGCGCAGCGGCCGGCGCAGCAGCGAGGGGCCGTCGGCCAGCGCGGCGAGCACCAGCTGACGGTTGGTGAGCGACTTGGAGCCGGGGACGTCGACGACCGCGCGCACCGGACCGGGCGCGACCGGGGCGGACCACAGCTGCTCGCTCACCTGCAGCAGGGTAGTGGGGGACGGACCACGGCGTTCTCGGCGAGTCGCCCTCAGAGCGGGCCTGGCCTGGCCGAGGATGAGGGGGTGCTCCGCGCCCGACCTGCCTCGCTCCTGCTCGTCTCGGTCGGCGCCGCCGTCGCCCTCGCCGCCTGCAGCGGGCCAGGCACCGCCCGCCCGGTGAGCGCGCCGGCCTCCTCCGCTCCGACCAGCCCGCTCGCCTCCGCGCCGGCGCCGACGGTGAAGCCGTCGGCGGTCACCGCCCGCTGGCCGCTCACCGGCGCCCCCCGCCCGGCCGGATCCGCGGCTCACGCCGCGCTCACGGTGAAGATCGAGAACACCCCCGACGCGCGCCCGCAGCGCGGCCTCAACGGCGCCGACGTGGTGTTCGAGGAGCTGGTCGAGGGCGGCATCTCGCGGTTCGCCGCCGTCTACCACTCGCAGCTGCCCGACGTCGTCGGCCCGGTCCGCTCGATCCGCCCGATGGACCCGCCGATGGCCGCGCAGTTCGCCGGCCTGTTCGCCTACTCCGGCGGCCAGCGCCCGTTCGTCGACGCGCTGCACGCCTCGGCGTCGCAGGACGTCGGCATCGACCGGGCCACCTCGGCCTACTACCGCGACGGCGCCAAGGTGGCGCCGCACAACCTCATGCTCCATCCGGCCAAGGCCCTGGCCCGCGCCGACGCGAAGCACCGGGCCGACCCGAAGGCGCTGGCCTCGTTCGCCGCGGACGCGGCCGGCTCCACCGCCGCCACGGCGGGGTCCCCGGCCGGCTCGCTGGACCTGCGGTTCTCCACCGTCGAGCAGCCGCGCTGGACGTGGACCGGCAGTGCCTGGGTGCGCAGCGAGCGCTCGACCCCGGCCACCTCGTCCGGGCAGCGGATCAGTGCGGCCAACGTCGTCGTCCTGCGGGTGGCGGTGCGCAACACCCGCTACCACGACCCGATCGGCACGCCGGTCCCCGAGACCGTGCTCGCCGGCGCCTCCGGCTCCGGGCTGGTGGCCAGCGACGGCAAGACGGTCGCCGTGCGCTGGTCCAAGGCGGGGGCGAGCGGACCGCTGGTGCTCAAGACCGCCTCCGGCGGCACCCTGCGCCTCGCGCCCGGGCGCAGCTGGATCGAGCTGGTGCCGCAGACCGGCTCGGTCGCCGTCTCGTAGCAGGCCCGAGCGGCCTCGGCCGGAACGATCACGACCCCGTGGTCATCTGCCGCCGCCCCCCCCGGCATAAACCGGGGGGGCGGCCAAACGCGACCGGGGCCGGGTGTTTGAGCGCCCGCTAACCGCGGGGCGAAAAGGGGGGAGGTGGCCCGGGAGGG
>JBQCHF010000152.1:0-20388 GCA_051954955.1 Motilibacteraceae bacterium | reverse complement strand
CACACTGCCGGACGCGGGCGCGCCCGCGTCCCTTTTGGGGGCCGGCACGGCACATGTTGTGCACAACGGCGGGGGGCCGGGTCCCTTGCGGGACGGGGCCACCGGGGAAGTGCTGTGGTGCTGGTGGAACTAGTTGATGCTGGTGTCACCCGACGCGAGGCTGAGCGCATTGCCAGCCGTGTCGGTGATGCCAGCGGTGTTGACGATCGTCGCCGGCAGACCCAGACCGGGGGCCGTACCCTCGAAGCCAGCCAGCGCGTTGACCGGCCCGGTCACCGTGACGGTGATGACGCGGGTGATCGGGTAGACCGTGCCATTCACCGTGACGGTGGAGCCGCCAGCGGTGTCGGGAGCAGCCTGCGCGAAGGTTGCGTTGGTAGCGGTGAGGTCGGCGAACGTACCGTCCGCGTCCTTGAGTCGGATCACCGAGGTGGCCGACGCAGTCCCCGGCTCGCTGAGGACGAGGGTGTAGACGTCGTCCTTGTCAGCGATCCCGGTGAGGCCCGCGTCGGTGTTGATCGCAGCGACGGTCAGGGTCGGAGCGACCGTGTCCGAGGCGACCGTCGCCGGGACAGAGACATGAGCAGCCACAGACATCGCGCCCTCGTCGCCGTCCTTGACGGCGGACACGGCGTAGCAGTAGACGTTGCCGCCGCTGATGCTCGTGTCGTCGAACGAGGTGCTGGTCGTCGTGCCAACGAGCGCGTAGCTGCTGGCCACCAGACCGGTGCAGTCCGTGCCGTTGATGCTCAGACCGCGGTAGACCTTGTAGCTGTCGCCGGCGGTGGCGCCCGCGGTGAAGGCCACGGTGACCTTCGCCGCAGCGGTGCTGGTCTTGGCGACGTAGGTGGCGCTCACGCCAGTCGGGGACTGAGGAGCCTGGTCGTTCAGCTGGAAGACGCTGATCTCAGAGGCGTTGCTGCGGTAGTCCACCGTGACCAGGTCACCGGTGCTCAGCGCGGCCACGAAGGCAGCCTGGGACACCTGGGTGCCATTGACGTAGAACAGGTCGTTGCTGTCGTAGGTGAAGGTCGCAGGGGTGGCGCCGGCGACGAAGTTGCTCGCCTGCTTGTTCACCGAAGCGATTGCGGCGCTGCTCAGAGTCGCACCGTTGGCCGCCGCAGGAGCGGGAGCGGTCGGGACCGTGGCCGCAGCCTGAAGCTGACTCACCACCGAGTCGCTGACGACGCCAGCGCCACCCACGACCGTGAAGTAGTCGAGGGTCGGGCGGTGCAGGACGAAGAAGTTCTGCGTCGACGCCGGGACACTGGTGGCCGTCGTGAACAGCAGCGGGTAGCCCGGCTTCGTGCCCATCGCCGGCCCACTGGTCGCCGAGCCGACAAGGGCGGCGTGCGGACCGGCGGCAAGCGCGTCGGGGAAGTTCTGGCCCGTCGCGATGACGGCGCCCTCGGCGCTGAACTTGAAGCCGGTGTTCGTCACGAGGACGTCCGCCAGGTCGCGGGCGGTCTCGTAGCGGTCGGCACCGCCGAGGCGAACCACGTTGACGTCGTCGCCGCCACCGGTGGCGTTGTCGAGGCCGTTGGCGAGGTTGGTCGCGACCGCGTCAGAGACAGCACCGGAACCACCCATGATCACGACCTGCTTGATGCCGAGTGCGGCGATCGTGCTCTCGACCTCCTGGGGCAAAGTCCCAGTCGGGGTCAGGAAGATGGGGTGGATGCCGGAAGCCGCCGGAGCCGAAGCAGCGAGGGCGTCGGCAAAGTTGTCCTGGCGGGCCACAAAGGCGGTCGGGAGAGCCGTGCCGGTGCCGAGGTCCACCAGGCCAAAGGACTTGCCGAGCGTGACCTTGATGTACTGGGCGACCTTCACTGCGGTGTCGACGCGGTCAGTGCCGCCGATGCGGTTGGCCGTGAGGCCGGTGCCGAGGCTTGCGACAGTGGCGTCAGAGACAGCCCCGGTGCCACCGACGACAAAGACGTTCGTGGCGCCCAGACGGGCGACCTCAGCCTTGACCACAGCCGGGGCGCTGCCAGTGGCGGGGACCAGAAGCACCGGGGCGTTCAGGGCGCCGGCAAGAGCGGCAGCCGAGAGCCCGTCGGGGAAGGCCTCACCCGATGCGATGACGACGTTGGTGCTGGACGTGAACGTGCCGGCGGAGACCTTGACAGCGGTCTCATAGCGGTCTGCACCAGCCACGCGGTTGGCAGTCACCGAGGTGGTGGCCGAGGCCGTCGTGGCGGCGACGACGCCGAGGGCGGAGACGGCGAGACCGGCCGAGAGGCCAGCCGCCACCACGCGCCCGGCGACGCGAGTGGGGACGAAGGAACGCCCCCGGCTGTTCTGAGTCACTACAAGCCTCCATGGCTCTGTGTAGACGAGAGGACGTGCGCCCTCGGGTTGTTCTGGCGGTCGCACTCGGGCGCCCCCCATCGCCGCCCGATCCTTCCGCACGGACCGCGTGGCGCGCTGAACGTAGCGCATGAAACCCACTTCGTGTCCATGTTTGGTGAGACTTTCGTCCCGGTTCGGGTGGATCCGATGAGGATCACTCCGTGCTTCCGTCGCCACTGTCGGCCACCGCGTCACCCGGTGAGAGCCTTTTCGGGCAACTTCTGCAGTGGTCTGGCCCACGCTGTGGGACGGCACAAGCCGGGCGCACGCATCGGTGCAAACCACCCGTCGGCCGGGCGGGGCCCCGCCTGTAGGGTTTCCCCGTGCGTTCGCGCGTGGTCGTCCTGGTCTCCGGGACCGGCACCCTCCTACAGGCCCTCCTCGATGCCACGGCTGCTGCCGACCCCGCCGCCGGTGCCACCGCCGGCTCGGACGGCGTGTCGGAGCAGGCCGAGCTGGGCGCGTCGCACGCCCCCACCCCCGGCGAGGCCGACGATGACCCCCGAACGGGGGTCGAGGTCGTCGCCGTCCTGTCCGACCGTTCCGATGCCGCCGGGCTGGAACGGGCCCGCGCCGCCGGGGTGCCGGCCGAGGTCGTCGCGTTCGACCCGGCCCGCCACCGCGGCGCCGGCCGCGCCGACTGGGATCGCAAGCTGGCCGAGCGGATCGCCGCCCACCGGCCCGACTTCGTCGTCAGCGCCGGGTTCATGCGGCTGCTCGGCCCGGCGGTGCTCGCGCACCACACGGTGGTCAACAGCCACCCGGCCCTGCTCCCGGCCTTCCCGGGAGCCCACGCCGTCCGGGACGCGCTCGCCTACGGCGTCCGCGTCACTGGCTGCACCGTGCACCTCGTCGACGACGGCGTCGACACCGGTCCGGTGCTCGCCCAGGCCGCCGTCGAGGTCCTGCCCGAGGACGACGAGGCGAGCCTGCACGAGCGCATCAAGTCCGTCGAACGCCCCCTGCTCGTCGACGTCGTGACCCGGATGGCCCGCTCCGGCTGGACCATCGCGGGAAGGAAGGTGACGATCCCGTGACCCAGCGCCCGGTCCGCCGCGCCCTGATCTCCGTCTATGACAAGACCGGTCTGGAGGAGCTGGCCCAGGGCCTGCACCAGGCCGGGGTCTCCCTGGTCTCCACCGGCTCCACCGCCGCGCGGATCGCCGCCGCCGGCGTGCCGGTGACCCCGGTGGAGGAGCTGACCGGCTTCCCCGAGTGCCTGGAGGGGCGGGTCAAGACCCTGCACCCCAAGGTGCACGCCGGGATCCTGGCCGACCGGCGCAAGCCCGAGCACGAGGCGCAGCTGGCCGAGCTCGGCGTCGAGCCGTTCGACCTGGTCGTCTCCAACCTCTACCCGTTCACCCAGACCGTGGCCTCCGGGGCGAGTCCGGACGAGTGCGTGGAGCAGATCGACATCGGCGGGCCGTCGATGGTGCGCGCGGCGGCCAAGAATCACCCGTCGGTGGCCGTGGTGGTCAGCCCGGCCCGCTACGGCGAGGTGCTCGAGGCGGTGCGCGCCGGCGGCTTCACCCTCGAGCAGCGCCAGCGGCTGGCCGCCGAGGCGTTCGTGCACACCGCCAGCTACGACGTTGCCGTCGCCTCGTGGATGGGCAACGTGGTCGCTCCCACCGACGACGGCACCGGCTTCCCGGCGTGGGTCGGCGCCACCTGGGACCGCGCCGCGGTGCTGCGCTACGGCGAGAACCCGCACCAGAGCGCGGCGCTCTACCGCTCCGGCGCCGGGGGCAGCGGGCTGGCGCAGGCCGAGCAGCTGCACGGCAAGGAGATGTCCTACAACAACTACGTCGACGGTGACGCCGCCTACCGGGCGTCGTACGACCACGACGCCCCCTGCGTGGCGATCATCAAGCACGCCAACCCGTGCGGCATCGCGGCGGGCACGGACATCGCCGACGCGCACCGCAAGGCGCTGGCCTGCGACCCGGTGTCGGCCTACGGCGGCGTGGTGGCGGCCAACCGGCCGGTCACCCGGGCGATGGTCGAGCAGATGGCCGGCGGCTTCACCGAGGTGATCATCGCCCCGGCCTACGAGCCCGACGCGCTCGAGCTGCTCCAGGCGAAGAAGAACATCCGCATCCTCGTGGTGCCGGCGCCTGCCTCCCGCTCGGGCGTGGAGATGCGCTCGGTGAGCGGCGGGATGCTGCTGCAGGCCGTCGACGACGTCGCCGCCCCCGGTGACGACCCGTCCACCTGGACCCTGGCCTGTGGGGACGCTGCCTCGCCCGACGTGCTGGCCGATCTCGCCTTCGCTTGGCGCGCCTGCCGCGCGGTGAAGTCCAACGCGATCCTGCTGGCCCGCGACGGCGCGTCCGTGGGCGTCGGCATGGGCCAGGTGAACCGGGTCGACTCCTGCCGCCTGGCGGTGGACCGCGCCGGCGCCGACCGGGCGCGTGGTTCGGTGGCGGCCTCGGACGCCTTCTTCCCGTTCCCCGACGGCCCGGCCATCCTCATCGAGGCCGGCGTCACCGCGATCGTCCAGCCCGGCGGCTCCATCCGCGACGAGGAGGTCGTCGCCGCCTGCGCCGCCGCCGGGGTCACCATGTACTTCACCGGGACGCGGCACTTCTTCCACTGAGCCGCCCCGGTGCCGCCCGGCCCCGGCCGGAACGATCCCGCCCCCGTGATCGTTGGGGGCCGCCCCCGCGAATTGCCGCGGGGGCGGCGACCATGTCGTGGGGGCGGTCGACGCGTCGGCCGCTTCCGGACGCCTCGCACAAGGTCGACGGCGCTGGTGATGGGAGTGGGGAGTGCCGGGCTGGGGCAGGCGGCCCGCCGCCGGTCCGCGAGGCGCGACCGCACGAGTGGAACGTCGGTGCGCGACACGCCGGCGCGTCGCGCAACAGCTCTCCACTCGAGCGGGCGCAGCCGCCGCCCGACCGCCGAACGCGCCCCCGCGCGAGGCTGCTCCCGTCACCAGCGCCTTCCACCACGTCGAGGACCGCACCCGAAGGCCCCGTACCGTGAGCCCCCGACGTCGAGGAGGGGCCGATGACCGTGGTGACGGGGGAGCGCTTCTCCGGGCAGGACTGGTACGGCCGCGAGCTGGACGGCGAGGCGTGGGTCGAGTGCGAGCTGCTCGACGTCGACCTCACCGAGGTGGTCACCCGCACCGCCCGCTTCGAGCAGTGCACCTTCGCCGGCTGCAAGCTGAACGCCTCGGTGCACGAGGGCTCGTCGTTCGCCGGCAGCACCTTCCGCTCGGTGTCGTTCTTCGACGCCCGGTTCACCCGCTGCAAGCTGCTCGGCGCACGGTTCCTAGGCACCTGCACCTTCCGGCCGTTCCACGCCGAGGGCGGGGACTGGTCGTTCGTGGAGCTGCGCGGCCAGGATCTGTCCGGCGCCCGGCTGCACGGGGTGAAGCTGGTGGAGGCCGACCTGTCCGGGGCCAACCTGGCCGGCGCCGACCTGACCGGCTGCGACCTGTCCCGCGCCAGCCTGCACCAGGCCGACCTGCGCGGCGCCGACCTGCGCGGCTGCATCCTCGACGGCGTCGCGCTGGCCCAGCACGACCTCACCGGCACCCACCTCGACGTCGACGGCGCCGCCGCGCTGGCCCGCAGCCTGGGCGCCGTCGTCGAGTGAGCCCACCGTGGTTACCTAACCGGTAACGTACGTTACCTCTCATGCGAACTCCGCCCCCGGCCCTCCTGCCGCTTCTGCGTTCGCAGGTCCAAGGCGACCTGCTCGCCCTGCTGCTCCTGTCTCCGGAGCGGGAGTTCTCTCTGACCGAGATCGCCGAACGCATCGACGTCAGTGTGAAAGCGGTCAGCGTCGAGGCCACGCGTCTGGCGGTCGCCGGCTTGATCCGGGAACGTCGAGTGGGCAACACGAGGCAGCTCTCGGCCGAGCCGGACAATCCGCAGACCCGCCCGCTCACGGAGCTGCTCGCCCTCACCTACGGACCGCTGCCGCTGCTGCGCGAGGCACTGGAGACAGTGCCCGGGATCAAACGCGCCTACCTGTATGGGTCCTGGGCCGCCCGCTATCAGGGACAGGAGGGGCCGCCACCCAACGACATCGACGTCCTGGTCGTCGGCGACCACGTGGATCAGGAGATGCTGTACGCCCGCGTGGATCAGGTGGCCTCACGGCTCCGGCGCGAGGTCAACCTGCGCAGGGTCGGCACCGCTCGCTGGCAGAACCCGGACTCGGACCCCTTCCTGGCCACCGTGGTGAGCCGACCGCTGGTGGCTCTGATCGACGAGCACCCCCCGCACGGGGAGCGCTCATGACAGAGATGCCGATGCGATGGGAGGCAGGCCGTGAGCAGATCGACCGACTGCTGGTCGAGCGCCGTCTGGAGCGGGTCACGCCCAGCCGCGCCATGGCCGACCACCTGCTCGCGCAGGCCCGCGCTCACCTGACCAGCGCGATGGCCGTGGCGCAGGGCGACCCGGAAGGCGGATACGCCCTGGCCTACGACGCGGCCCGCAAAGCGCTCAGCGCGGTGCTGGAGAACCAGGGGCTGCGGGTGCGCAGCGCACCCGGTCATCACAAGACGCTCTACGAGGCCGTCGTGGCCCAGCTGCACCCGCCGCTCGGGCCGGCCCTGCGGCCGTTCGACCACATGCGTCAGCTCCGCCGTGAGGCGGAGTACCCGCAGGAGGACCGTCGGGGCCTGCATGCCGACGACGTCGACGACGCGGTCACGAGCGCTCGCACGATCGTCGAGGTGTGCACCCGGGTGCTCGACAGCATGCCGGCGTACTGAGCCGGGCCGCCCCCATCGGGTGGTCGCTGCCTCCGCGGAATTCCACGGGGGCGGTAGCCATGGATCACGGGGCCGTGATCGTTTCGGGCGGGGCGCAGGGTGGTTGACGGCGCGGGCGTGCCCTCGTGGGAGGATCGGGGCCCGTGAGCGCGATCACTCTGGACGGCAAGGCGACGGCGGCGGCCCTGCGGGCCGAGCTCAAGGAGCGGGTGACCGCGCTGCGCGCGCAGGGCGTGGTGCCGGGGCTGGGCACCGTCCTGGTCGGCGACGACCCGGGCAGCCACTCCTACGTGCGCGGCAAGCACCGCGACTGCGCCGAGGTCGGCATCGAGTCGATCGCCGTCGAGCTGCCGGAGAGCGCCACGCAGGCCGACGTCGAGGCCGTGGTCGCCGAGCTCAACGACGACCCGCGCTGCACCGGCTACATCGTCCAGCTGCCGCTCCCCCGCGGCCTGGACGCCAACACCGTGCTGGGCCTGATGGACCCGGCCAAGGACGCCGACGGCCTGCACCCGACCAACCTGGGCCGGCTGGTGCTCGGCCAGGCCGCGCCGCTGCCGTGCACCCCGCGCGGCATCGTGGAGCTGCTGCGCCGCTACGACGTCGAGCTGAACGGCGCCGAGGTCGTCGTCGTCGGCCGCGGGGTGACCGTGGGCCGCCCGCTCGGCCTGCTGCTCACCCGGCGCACCGAGAACGCCACCGTGACCCTGTGCCACACCGGCACCAAGGACCTGGCCAAGCACGTGCGCGGCGCCGACGTCGTGGTGGCCGCCGCCGGCGTGCCGCGGCTGATCACCGCCGACTGGGTCAAGCCCGGCGCCGCGGTGCTCGACGTCGGCATCACCCGCACCGAGGCCGGTCTGGTCGGCGACGTCGACCCGGGCGTGCGCGAGGTGGCCGCCTACCTCGCCCCGGTGCCCGGCGGCGTCGGCCCGATGACCCGGGCGATGCTGCTGGCCAACGTCGTCGAGGCCGCCGAGCGCGCTGCCGCCGGAGCCTGAGCCGTGCGGACCCGTCGTTGCGTCCGAGGAATCGTGGCCTCTAAGCCACGTCCGCTCGGACGCAACGGGTAGGGGAGCCTGGTGACCGAGCCGCCCGACGACGAGCGCGAGTCCGGCGCCACCGCGGCGCCGTTCCCGGGCCGCTCGGGCAACGCCCGGCACGTGGCCGCGCCGCTGCCCCGCGGCGAGCAGCCCCAGGTGGTCCGCCCGGTCGGGCTCGGCTACCTGCTGGTGGTGGCCGGCGTCATCGTGGCCCTCGGCTTCGCCGTGATCGACCGCTTCCGGGTCTGCTCGGCGGTCCTCTCGCTCACCCTCATGGGCGCGGCCGCCCTGCGCGCGGTGCTCCCCGCCCGCCTGGCCGGGCTGCTCGTCGTGCGCTCGCGCGCCCTCGACGTCGTCGCGCTGCTGGTGCTCGCGCTGGGGGCGACGCTGCTGACGATCATCGTGCCGCGGCCGCGGTAGGAACTCCTCGGTCGCCCAGCTTTCGTCTTCCGGCAGCCCGTGGGCGGCTGCAGGTTCCGTGTTGCACGGTCAACGGCGCTGGTGACGGGAGCAGCTGGGCGCTGGGGCGGCCGCGCCTTGGGGGCGGACGATGAAGGGCGCTTTTCGCCCATAGGTTCGTCAGAAGGTGCCCTTCACCCAATCCCCGCGATCTTGTCCGGCGGCCGGCAGCGGAACCGGCGCCGAGCGGGACCCCCCCCGTCACCAGCGCCGTTGACCGTGAAGCGCAGGACCGCCGGCCGCTCACCAAGCGCGACCAGATACGTGAGGGGACCCCCGACCCACCAAGACGCGGGGCAGGGGTCCCCTCACGCAGACCGGCCTCAGCCGATGAGGCCGAGCTCCTTGACGGCGCTGCGCTCGTCGGCGAGCTCGGCGGCGCTGGCGTCGATGAGGCGGCGGGAGAAGTCGTTGAGCTCGAGGCCCTGGACGATCTCGTAGCTGCCGTTCGAGGTGGTGACCGGGAACGAGGAGATCAGGCCCTCGGGGACGCCGTAGGAGCCGTCGGACGGAACGGCCATCGAGACCCAGTCGCCCTCCGCGGTGCCGAGCAGCCAGTCGTGGGCGTGGTCGATGGTCGCGTTGGCCGCCGACGCCGCCGACGACGCCCCGCGCGCCTCGATGATGGCCGCGCCGCGCTTCTGCACGGTCGGGATGAAGTCCTCCTCCAGCCACTTCTGGTCGTCGACGACCTCGGCGGCGTTCTGGCCGCGGACCTCGGCGTGGAAGATGTCGGGGTACTGGGTGGCGGAGTGGTTGCCCCAGACCGTCATGTGCTTGACGTCGGTGACCGCGGCGCCGGTCTTGCGCGCCAGCTGCGCGATGGCCCGGTTGTGGTCCAGGCGGGTCAGCGCGGTGAACCGCTCGCGCGGGACGTCGGGGGCGTTGCTCATGGCGATGAGGGCGTTGGTGTTGGCCGGGTTGCCGGTGACCAGCACGCGGACGTCGTCGGCGGCGTTGTCGTTGATCGCCTTGCCCTGCACGGTGAAGATCGCACCGTTGGCCGAGAGCAGGTCGCCGCGCTCCATGCCCTTGGTGCGCGGGCGGGCACCCACCAGCAGGCACAGGTTGGCGCCGTCGAAGATCACGTTGGGATCGTCGCCGGTCTGCACGCCGGCCAGCAGCGGGAACGCGCAGTCGTCGAGCTCCATGACGACGCCCTCGAGCGCGCCCAGCGCCGGGGTGATCTCCAGCAGCCGCAGCTCCACCGGGGTGTCCGGGCCCAGCAGCGCGCCGCTGGCGATACGGAACAGCAGGCTGTAGCCGATCTGCCCGGCCGCGCCGGTGACGGCGACCTTCACGGGGGTCTTGCTCACGACACGCTCCTTCGCGCTGGCTTGCTCGTCGGGACGACTCTGCGACCGGTGGCGACGCTAGCAACCCCGGCCGCCGACGTCGCCAGCGCCCCGGGCCGGGCGTGAGCGGGCCCGCGGCGCCCGGTTAGGGTGTCCGGCGGCACACTCGAGAGGAGCCTGACCGCAGATGGCCAAGATCAAGGTTGCCGGGCCGGTCGTCGAGCTCGACGGCGACGAGATGACCCGGATCATCTGGCAGTTCATCAAGGACCGCCTGATCCACCCCTACCTCGACGTCGACCTGCGCTACTACGACCTGGGCATCGAGCACCGGGACGCCACCGACGACCAGGTGACCGTGGACGCCGCCAACGCCATCAAGGAGTTCGGCGTCGGCGTCAAGTGCGCCACCATCACCCCGGACGAGGCGCGGGTGGAGGAGTTCGGCCTGAAGAAGATGTGGCGCTCGCCCAACGGCACCATCCGCAACATCCTCGGCGGCGTCGTCTTCCGCGAGCCGATCATCATCAGCAACATCCCCCGGCTGGTGCCGGGCTGGACCAAGCCGATCGTCATCGGCCGTCACGCCCACGGCGACCAGTACCGCGCCACCGACTACAAGGTCCCCGGCGCCGGCACCGTCACGCTCACCTACACCCCCGCCGACGGCTCGGCCCCGGTGGAGATGGAGGTCGTACAGATGCCCGAGGACGGCGGCGTCGTCATGGGCATGTACAACTTCAAGCAGTCCATCGCCGACTTCGCCCGCGCCTCGCTGCGCTACGGCCTGTCGCGTGACTACCCGGTCTACCTGTCCACCAAGAACACGATCCTCAAGGCCTACGACGGCATGTTCAAGGACGTGTTCCAGGAGGTCTACGAGACCGAGTTCAAGGCCGACTTCGAGGCCGCCGGCCTCACCTACGAGCACCGCCTCATCGACGACATGGTCGCCGCGGCGCTCAAGTGGGAGGGCGGCTACGTCTGGGCCTGCAAGAACTACGACGGCGACGTGCAGTCCGACACCGTGGCGCAGGGCTTCGGCTCGCTGGGCCTGATGACCTCGGTGCTGATGACCCCGGACGGCAAGACCGTGGAGGCCGAGGCCGCGCACGGCACCGTCACCCGGCACTACCGCCAGCACCAGCAGGGCAAGCCGACCTCGACCAACCCGATCGCGTCGATCTTCGCCTGGACCGGTGGCCTCAAGCACCGCGGCAAGCTCGACAGCCAGCCCGAGGTGACCGGCTTCGCCGCGACCCTCGAGCGGGTCTGCGTGGAGACCGTCGAGAGCGGCAAGATGACCAAGGACCTCGCGCTGCTCATCAGCAAGGACAGCCCCTGGCTGACCACCGAGGAGTTCCTGGCCGCGCTGGACGAGAACCTGCAGAAGGCCACCGCCTGAGATTCTGCTGCGCGGCCGGCGGACACCGCCTGCCAGGCCCGTGACCGGGGCCGGTCCCTCATGGAGGGGGACCGGCCCCGGTCCGCTGTCTGCGGGGCGAGTGCGCGGACTCACCCGGACGGGTTCACCAGTCGCCGCGGGGCGGTGCCGATGCAGGACCGGACGTGCCGAGGCCGGCACGTCCGACCGCTCCGCACCGGCCTCTGCACCGACCCTCGCAGGCGGCCCTGAACAGGCAAGGCACCTCATGCACCGCACGCACCGCCCGTCCGCCGCCCCGCTCCCCCAGCGCCGCCCGCTGCCGGGCTCCTCGCCGGCCCGCCGGGGGCTGGCCCTGGGAGCCGTCGCCGCCCTCGCGATCGCCGCCCCCGCCACCGCGGCCCTCACCGGCACCGCCAACGCCGCCAGCACGAGCGTCACCAACGCCTCCTTCGAGCAGGGCTGGTCCGGCACCGCCCCGGCCACCTGCTGGCAGCAGGGCGGCGTCGGCAGCGGCAGCGCCACCCTCACCGCCAGCTCCACCGCGCACAGCGGCGCCCGCTCGGCGCGCCTGTCCATCACGTCGCTGGCCCGCACCAAGGCCAACCGCAAGGTGGTGGTGGACCAGCACACCGCCGGCTGCGCCCCCACGGTGGTCGCCGGCCACCGGTACACCGTGTCGGTCTGGTACCAGTCCAGCGCGCACCCGCAGATGGTCCTCTACTACCGCGATGCCGCCGGCAGGTGGCAGTGGTGGGACCAGGGCTCGCAGTACGCCGCCCGGAGCAGCTGGGGCATGATCGCCTTCACCACCGCGCCGGTGCCGGCCGGCGCCACCGCGCTGAGCTTCGGCCCCTCGCTCACCTCCACCGGCTGGCTGCTGGTGGACGACGCCGCGATCGTGGACCGCAGCGCCAGCACGGCCAGCCCCACGGCGTCGGCGAGCCCCACCGCCACTGCCAGCGCGGCCTCTAGCGCGAGCCCGGTGGCGGTCGCGCCGACGAGCACTGCCACGAGCACCGCCACGAGCACTGCCACGAGCACCGCCACCGCGAGCAGCACCCCGACGGCCACCGCGACGTCGACGGCCACCAGCACCGCAACGTCGACGTCGACCAGCACCCCGACGTCGACCAGCAGCGGCACCACCGTGCACGTGTCCACCGCCGCCGAGCTGACCAGCGCGCTGCAGGCGGCCACCCCGGGCACCACCATCGTGCTGGCCGACGGCACCTACGCCGGCCGGTTCACCCTGGCCCGCTCGGGCACCGCCACCGCGCCGATCCGGATCACCGGCAGCCGGGCCGCGGTGCTGGACGGGGGCTCGACCAGCACCGGCTACGTCCTGCACCTGGACCGGGCGAGCTACGTGCAGGTGGACGGGTTCACCGTGCGGAACGGGCAGAAGGCCGTGGTGCTCGACGAGTCCAGCCACGTCGTGCTCGACCACCTCGACCTCGGCCACACCGGCGACGAGGTGCTGCTGCTGCGCAACTACAGCAGCGACAACGTGGTGTCCGACAACGAGATCCACGACTCCGGCCTGGTCACCCCCGGCTACGGCGAGGGCGTCTACGTGGGGCTGTCCAAGAGCAACTGGTCCTCCACCAGCCAGTCCCGCACCGGCGGCGCGCCGGACACCTCGGACCGCAACCGCATCCAGGGCAACCACATCGTGCGCACCACGGCCGAGAGCGTGGACATCAAGGAGGGCACCACCGGCGGCGTGATCACCGGGAACACCTTCGACGCCACCGGCCTGTCCGGCGCGAACTACGCCGACTCGTGGGTGGACATCGCCGGCAACGGCTACCTGGTGCAGGGCAACACCGGCCTGCCCGGCGGCGCGCTGCTGGACGGCCACCAGACCCACGTGATCCTGGCCGGCTGGGGCAACGACAACGTCTTCGACGCCAACGCCAGCACGGTGGACGCGGCCGGCTACGGCGTCCACATCCACACCAAGGGCACCGGCAACGTCGTCAAGGCCAGCAACACCGTCGTCGGCGCCGCCAAGGGCCTGACGAACATCGCCGTCACCCGCTGATCCGGCCTCGCTCGACGTCGCCGATGTGGGTCGTGGGCACCGTGGTTCCGATAGAAGGAGCGAAGGTGCCCACCACCCCCTTCCATCGCGGCCGGTGGGCGCTCACCCCGCCCTGTGCACCGTCAGCTCGCGCGCGTGGAAGCTGGCGTTGTCCCCGCGCAGCCCCACCCGGCCCGGGCCGCGCAGCGGCGCCCCGCCGCCCTGGCCGTCGTCGAGCACCGAGACGACCACCCGGCCGCCGGCGGCGAGGGTGAGCCGCACCCCGCCGGCCTCGTCGCGCACCGACACCGCGTAGTCCTGCCAGTGCCCGATCGGGCAGGGCATCCGCACCTGCGCCAGCGTGGTGTAGATGCCGCCGGTGGAGGTCGCGCCGGGCAGCTTGCGCTTGATCGCCGTGGTGCCGTCGCGGCGGCACAGGCTGACGGCGTAGAGGCTGTCCGGGCTGGTGTAGCGCAGGAACAGGTGCACCCCGTCGTAGGCGCGCTCCCCGGTGCGCTGGGTGGTGGTGAGGTTCGCGACGTCCAGGCCCAGGGTGACGCGCACGTCGCCGAAGTCCTGCGGCACGCTCACCGCGCGCAGCACGGCCGAGCCGGTGGCCGTGCGGCTGGCGGCGTCGGGCGAGCCGCCGTCCACCGGGCCGCTCCACAGGGCGCCGCCGTCGGCGAACAGCGAGCCGCTGGTGGCGATCCAGTCCGGGGACAGGTGCGCGCCGGGCGCGTCGGGATGGCGGTAGGCCAGCTCGTTGGTGAGCAGCGAGCGGCCGGCGGGCACCGGCGGCTGCCACAGCACCCGGTCCTGCCCCTGGCCCGGCGCAGCCTGCCCGGACTCGTGCCCTCGACGCACCAGCAGCACCCCCACGGCGGCGAGCAGGGCGACCACCACGACCCCGGCGACGACGGCCAGGACGGCCCGCCGCGGGCCATGACCGGGCCCGGGCGGGGGCCCGGATCCGAGCTGCGGCAGCCGGGCCCCGGGGACCAGCGGGCTGCCCGTCGAGCGGGCGCCGTCCATCACGGCGCCGGCTGCACGCGCAGCCCCTGCACCGACCCCCAGTCCTGGCCCGCCGAGGCGCGGCTGAACACCACGCCGAACGCGCCGACCGGGCCGTCGGCGGGCAGCGCGAGGTCGGCCAGCAAGGTGCCGTCGAGCACCACCCGCGTGTGCTGCGCGGTCACGCTGATCTCCACCTGGTGCCGCGGACCGGAGTCGCCCGCCTCGACCACGTTGCGGGTGGCCCGCACCGTGCCGCCCACCAGCAGCGTGGCGGTGTTGTGCGACAGCCGGACCGACACCTCGTCGGTGCTGCCCACCCGGGCCCGCAGGCCGGTGGTGCCCTCGCCCGCGGGGACCACGAGCGTCCCCGACACCGTGTAGGAGCGCCAGCCGCTGGTGCGCTGCGGGGCCCAGTCGGCGAGCAGGTAGGTCATGGTGTCCGCGTCCACGGTGACGACGTCGTCGGCCAGCCGGTCGACGTCGATGGGCGCCGGGTAGCCGCCCTTCTCCAGCCAGCGCGAGTCGACCCGGGTGGGGCGCAGGTCCTGCACCGGCAGGGTCTGCAAGTGACGCATCCGGTCGAACAGCGTGCGGTCGGTGTCGTCGGCGAACAGCTCGAGCCGCTGCACGGTGCCGCCGGCGACTTCCTCGCGGGTGGCCGGCAGCGGCCGGCCGACGTCCACGAACGCGGTCTTGAACAGCTGGTGGACCTCCGCGGTGGCAGCGGCCGCCGCCGGCGGGTCGCTCTGCTCGCCGACGACGTCCGAGAACGGCCAGGCGAACAGCTGCGGGCGGGGCAGCCCGTGCGCGGCGAAGTCGCGCAGCGACTGCTGCAGGTCGGCGGTGATCCGCGCCCGGAAGGCGGCCAGGCTCTCCCGGCCGCCACCGGCCACCGGGAGCCGGGCGGTGAGTGCGGAGGCGTCCTGCCCGTCCGGGCCGACGACCTTGGTGTGCAGGTCGTGCGTGTGCGACTCGAAGTCCCAGCGACCGCTGCGCTCCATCCGCTCCACCTGCGACCAGGTGAGGTAGTAGGGCGCGTGGGTGCCGACCTGGCCGGTGATGAGGAACGAGACCGCGGTGAAGCCGTAGCGGGCCAGCACCTGGTCGGCGTAGGTCCACAGCCCGCGGGTGCCGTCGTCGAAGGTGATGAGCACCGAGCGCGGCGGCACGTCCCCGCCGGCCCGGTAGCGCAGGAACTCCTGCGCGGTGAGCGTGCGATAGCCCGCCTCGTGCAGCATCTCCATCTGCGCGGCGAACTGCTGCGGGGTGACGACGTAGCGGCTGCCCCCGGTGTTGGGCCCGATGTCGTGGTACGTGAGCACGATCGGCGCGACGCCGGTGCCGGCCGGGGCGGCCGCGGCGGTCTTCTCCGACGCGGTGTAGGCGGCCAGGTCGGCAGGTGCGAGGGCGGGCACCGCGGTGGTCTGCTGGGTGCCGACCTGCTGCTGCCAGCGGCGGTAGGCCCAGAACCCGCCGAAGACGCCGGCCACCAGCGCGAGCGCGAGCAGCCCGGCCACCAGGCCGAAGAGCCGGTGGTGCAGCCGACGGCGGGGCACCTGGCGGTCGGCCAGCTCGGGCAGCAGCGCGAGGGCACGGTCGCGGTGCTCGGCGGCCAGCTCGCGCCGGTCACGGGTCGCGAGGTTCACAGCAGACTCCCGCGGGAGAGCACGAACAGGTACATCAGCACGATCACCACCGCGATGAGCAGGCCGACGAGGCGGCCGCCCAGCTGGCGGGACACCGACGAGTTCTGGTGGCTGCGTCTGCTCATGTCGTCCTCGACCAGATGCCGCGGCGGATGGTGGCCAGCGAGTAGACCAGCAGCCAGCTCAGCGCCACCGACGAGATCAGGCTCATCAACGGGCGGTAGCGCCAACGCGGGCTGCCGGGGTGGTCGACCAGGTAGGCCAGCCCCCAGGCCGAGCCCTTGACCAGCACGCCGCACAGGTAGAGCGCGGTGAGCATCCACTCGGCGTGCACCGGCGCCCAGACCAGGTGCCGCAGCGCCATGAACGGGGCCGCCAGCACCCAGAGGGCGTGGCCGTAGTAGAGGAACGACGGGCCGACCCCGCGCCGCCACATGAACCGGCCGGTGAAGAACAGATTGCGCACGAAGCTCTTCTTCCAGCGCACCTGCTGCTTGACGAACGCCCGCACCCGCTCGGGGACGACCGTCCAGACCAGCGCCGAGCGCACGTAGCCCACCCGCCAGCGCCGCTCGGGATAGTCCACGTCGTCGACGAACGGGGAGCCGCGGTGGGCCTGCTTGAGCCCCCGGCCCAGCCAGCGCTGGCCGAGCACGTAGCCGGTCAGCTGCCGGTCGGTGGCGAAGCGGAACTCCCCGCCCAGGAAGCGGTCCTTCGCCCAGGCCGGCAGGTAGTTCCAGATCGCGTCGCGGCGGAACACCGCGAGCGGGCCGGAGACGCAGGTGACCGACCCGAAGGTGGACTCGGCGGCCTTGGTGACCCGGAACGACCCCTCGTACCAGGTGTCCTGCACCTTGCTCAGCAGGCTGGCGTCGGCGTTGAGCGCGCGGGCGTGGCCGGAGACGGCACCCAGCCCGGGGTGCGCCACCAGCGCGGCCACGCAGCGGCGCAGCGCGTCCGGGGCGAGCACGCAGTCCGAGTCGGTGAAGGCGATCACCTCGCCGGTGGCCAGCTCCGCGCCGCGCACCAGCGCGTTCTTCTTGCCCACGTTGCGTTCCAGCGCCAGCAGGGTGAACCCGAGCTCGGGCGACAGCTCGGCCAGCCGCTCGGCGGTGCCGTCCTCGGAGCAGTCGTCGACCACGATCACCTGCAGGTCGGGGTAGTCCGACTCGACCATCGAGCGCACGCAGCGCTCGATGACCTCGCGCTCGTCCTTCACCGCCACCAGCAGGGTGACCGACGGGACGGCCGGCAGCGGCGGGGCGTCGGCGTCGTTCGGCACCCGGCTGAAGCGCGGGTCCGACGGGTCGTCGTAGCGGGTGTAGGCCAGGTAGAACAGCAGGATGGTGGCCGCGAGCACGCTCATGCCGTAGCCCAGCAGCACCGGGTCGGCGAGGAAGCGCGGGGTCTCGCGGGCCAGCAGGGCCACCAGCGGGAGCAGCGCCACCAGCACGAGCAGGCGGCGCAGCCCGCGGCGCACCCCCGGCTCGAGCCGGTCCAGCCGGCCGGTGCGGGCCCGCTCGCCGTCGGTGCGGGCGGCCGAGCCCACCGGCGGCAGGTGCCCGGTGCGGATGAGGACCGGGGCCGGGCGGACCTGGCGCTCGCGCAGGTCCGTGACGTCGGCGGACGGCGCGGGCCTCGCGATCGCCGTGGCGGGCGCCACGACGGCCCCGTGCGACGGCCCGGCCTCGACCGGGAGCTCGACGTCGGCGGGGCCGAACAGGTCGTCGACCAGGGTCCGCTCGTCGGCCGCCGACGCCGGGGCCTGCGCGGACAGCGTGACCTCGTCGTGGTGGACGCTCAGGCCGTGGTGCTCAGTGGTCCGCTGGTTCACGCGCGACCCCCGCCGCTGCTCGCAGGTCCGCCTGCCGTGGCGGGGACGGTCGAGGTGTCAGAGCACGGCACGGTGCGGCACCTCCTGCAGCCGGTAGGTGGCGTCCAGGACCACCGGGTGCTCGATGAGCCAGCCCAGGTCCTCGCCGGGGTGCCGGGTGTGCACGAGCACCAGGTCGGCGTCGACGTCGGCCGGCGCGGTGGGCGTGAGGGTGCGGCCGTCGTGCAGGCGGACCTCGGTGACGAACGGGTCCGAGAAGGTGATGTGGGCGCCCTCGCGCAGGCACTCCTCCACGATCTCCAGCGCCGGCGACTCGCGGACGTCGGCCACGCCCGGCTTGTAGGCCACGCCGACGACGTGGACGCGGGCCCCGTGCAGCGCCCGCCCGGCCGCGGCCAGCTCCTCGCGGATCCGGGACACCACCTTGCGCGGGCGCATCGCGATGCCGGCCATGGCCGCGTCCACCACCGGGGCCGCCACCCGCTCGCCGCGCAGCTGCCAGAGCAGGTAGTGCGGGTCGCACGGGATGCAGTGCCCGCCCACGCCGGGCCCGGGCATGAACCGCATGAAGCCGTAGGGCTTGGTGGCGGCGGCGTCGATGACCTCGGCCGCGGACAACCCCAGGTGCCCGGCGACGTCGGCGATCTCGTTGGCGAAGGCGATGTTGACCGCGCGGAAGGTGTTCTCCAGCAGCTTGGTCAGCTCGGCCGCCTCCGGCGAGCTGACCGGGTGCAGCGACGGGCAGGTGCGGCGCAGCGCGCGCATCGCGCTCTGCGTGCACTCCGGGGTGAGGCCGCCGACCACCCGCGGGGTGGTGGCCGGGGAGTGGTCGGCCACGCCCGGGTCGATCCGCTCCGGGCTGAAGGCGATGTGCACGTCGACGCCGGGGGTCAGCCCCCGCTCGCGCAGCGGCTGCTCGAGCAGGTCGCGGGTGCAGCCGACGTAGGTGGTGGAGGTGAGCACCAGGGTCTGGCCCGGCCGGGCCGCGGCCACCACGGTGCGGCAGGCGCCGGCCAGCGCGGTGAGGTCGGGCACCAGCTGCGGGGTGACCGGGGTCGGGACGCAGACGATGACGGCGTCGGCGTCGGCCAGCGCGCGCGGGTCGTCGGTGAGGTCCCACCGCTCGGAGGTCAGGTGGGTGCGCAGCCGCTCGACGTCGGCGGGCAGCAGGTCGACGTCGACGGCGCGGATGGCGGCCAGGCGGGCGGCGGACACGTCCAGGCCGATCACCCGGGCGCCGCCCTCGAGCAGCGACAGCGCCGTGGGCAGACCGACGTAGCCCAGGCCCACCACCGCCACGGTGCCGGTGGCGCGGCCGTCGGTGAGGTCGATGACCTCGGCGTCGTCGAGCCCGTCGTCCAGCCGGCCGTCCAGCACCGTGCGGGCGTCGGGCAGGACCAGCGCCGGCCGGTCGGAGTCGCGGACGGCGGCGGTGTCGCTGCCGGTCGCGTCGATGGGCGCGGCGCCGGTGGTGGTGGCGCCGGTCGTGGTGAGGTCGGAGGTGGTGGTCACGGCTCCCCTTGAAGCTGCTCGGACCGGCGAGGCGGGCACGGACAGCGCACGGGCGCAGGGCGCGACCGTGCGGCGGAGCAGCAAGGAGCCACCCCCCGTGCACCTCGTCGGGCGGGGCGGCAAGGCACCGGCTCGCCGGCGTGCCGTCCCGGAAAAGGCTTGAGTCAGGCGAGGTCGACCCCGCTGTCGGCCTGCGCACCTGCGGCGCGCCACGTTGCTCGAGCGCGCGCAGGAAGGGACGCCGAGGGAGGTCCCTCGCCCCGAGCTGCCGGGCCGCGGTGCGGCATGCGCCGTCGCGGTGGGTCGGCAGGCGTCCCCCGCCTGTCTTGCCCACTAGAACACGTTCGTCACAGAACGTCCAATGTCGCCCGTTTTACGCCCCTCTTGGTCACGGAGCGTGGACGTGCTGCCGCAGTGGGTGAGCAGGAGGGGTGGCGCGGGGCCCTAGCGTCCGGCAGCGGCGGGCCCGGCCCCGGCCGGAATGATCACGGGACCGTGATCTCTCCTCGCCTACCCAGGAGAATTCGACTGGGTCGGCGAGTCAGGATCACGGAGCCGTGATCGTTTCCGCGCGGCCCCCGAGGGGCGGTGGGGGTCAGCGGGCGCGGCGCAGGACCACGGCGGCGGCGGCGAGGGCGGCGCCGACGGCCACCTCCAGCGTGACGGCCAGGGCGAGCCACCAGACCGGCGGGCCGACGTCGACCAGCCGGTCCCCGCCCACGGCGCCGCCGGACAGGGCGGCCGGCGCCGCGACCAGCACCGCGGCCACCGGGCCGGCCAGCGCGGCCCGTGCCGCGGCCAGCCCGAGGGCCCGCCACGGCACCGCGTGCAGCCCGTTCCCCTGCGCCCGCGCGGGCGCCGGCTCGCGGCGCACCGCCATCCAGCCGGCCAGCGCGCCGGCCAGCACCGGCAGCAGCACCACCGCGCGCACCGGCAGCGGCAGCGACGGGTCCGAGGGCACCGCCGCCAGCACCGGCAGCGCCGGCAGCGCCCCGACGTCGACGCCGCCCGGCGCCACCGAGGTGCCCACGCCGACGGCGAAGCCCGGGCCGGCCACGAAGGCCGCGGCCCACAGCACGGCGTTGGGCACC
>JBQCHF010000151.1:0-15657 GCA_051954955.1 Motilibacteraceae bacterium | reverse complement strand
GTGGAGCTGGCCGTGGGTGCCGACCACGGGGTGCTGCAGGTGGGAGCGGACGTCCGCTACGAGGCGCGGCTGGACCCGCGGGCCCGCGTGCGCCACGTGCAGGTCACCACGACCGCCGGCCGGGCGGCGCCGGCCGGGGGCACCGGCACGTCCACGAGCACGTTCACGAGCACCGTCGCCGTCCTGCAGGGGCAGCAGCTGGTGGCCGAGCTGGAGGAGGCCGGCTTCGTCGACGTCCGGCTGCAGGTCCTGGCCAGCCATGACGACGGGCGCGTCCACCAGCTGATCAGCGGGCGACGGGAGGGCGCGTCATGACCACCGCCGGTGCCGCTGCCGCGGTGACGGCCGCATCCACGGTCGCGACGACGGCCGCGGTGACAGCGGCGAGCGTCCCTCCGTCGACCACCCGCTCGGGGGCCGCCACGGGCGGGTCGGCGAGGGTCTCGGAGTTCTTCGTCCCGCCCAGCCGGTTCGCTCGACCCGAGACCACCGCGGTGAGCGCCCAGGGCACGAGGATCACCTTCGCCGACGGCACCGAGGCGCTCTGTGCGACCAGCGGGTTGTGGAACTGCAACCTCGGCTACGGGAACGAGGCGATCGCGACGGCCATCGGAGAGGCCGCGCGCCAGGCCTCGTACCTCACGCTGTTCCGGTACGGCCACGCCTGGGCCGACCGGGCTGCCGCGGCCCTGCTGGACAGCACCGCCCCGCACCGCTACGCCCGGGTCGTCTTCTCGACCGCCGGCGGAGCCGCGCTGGACACGAGTCTCAAGATCGTCCGACAGGTCGCCCTGGCCCGCGGGACCGCGCGTTCGCTCGTGGTCAGCCTCCGGGGCAGCTACCACGGGTTGACCTTCGGTGCGATGGGGCTGACCGGCGAGGACCTCCAGCAGTCCGCGCTGGGCGTCGACCAGCGGCTGGTGCGGCAGGTCAGCCCGGACGACCCCGGCGAGCTGGACCGGCTGCTGGCCGCCCAGGGCTCCCGGGTGGGGGCCGTGGTCCTGGAGCCGGTCCTGGGCTCTGGCACCCGGGTGGTCGATCCCGCGGTGGTGGAGCTGGTGCTCCGCCGCAGGGACGAGCTCGGCTACCTGGTGGTGGCCGACGAGGTCGCCACCGGGTTCGGCCGCACCGGCCCGATGTTCGCCTCCGGCCTCTGGCCGGCTCAGCCTGACCTGCTGGTCGCCAGCAAGGGGTTGACGAACGGAACCTGCGCGGCCTCGGCGGTCCTGCTCGGCCACCAGGTGGCAGCGGACCTCGACGCGGCGGACGTCACGCTCGCCCACGGCGAGACCCAGGCCGGCTCGCCGGTCTCGTGCGCCGCGATGCTGGCCACGCTGGCCGAGTTCGACCGGCTGGACGCGCTCGCAGGGGGGCGGCGTGTCGCCGACCGCCTGGCCACCTGGCTCGAGGAGCAGCTGGCGGAGAACCCGCTGGTGGGGGCGGTGACCGGACGGGGCTGCTTCCGCTCGCTCGTGCTCCGGGCGCCGGACGGCGGGCAGCTGCCGCCGGACGTGGTGGCGGACCTGGTGACCCGCTGCCGCCGGCACAGAGTGGTCGTGCACCCGGGACCGTCCTGCCTGCAGCTGGTTCCGGCGCTGACCTACCGGCCGGACGATCTCGAGGTGATGCTGAGCAGGGTCGAGAACGTCCTGCGGGCGGCGGCGTCGGAGAGCCGATGAACCTGGCAGCCACGACGGCGCCCCGGCCCGGAGCTCCGCAGCGCGTCATGCCGGTCGCGCTGAACGCATCGACACGGGTGGTCGCTGGCGCCGGCAGCTTCCGCGGCGCGGTGCGGCTGCGGTCCCGGCGTGCGGTGGCCGTCGTCGATCGACGTCTCCCGGACGAGGCCACGCTGCGCGAGCTGCTCGCCGAGCACGGGGTGCCGGTCCGCGGGCACGACGGTGCCGTGACGACGCAGGCGGTCACGGACCTGGGCCGGTGGCTGACCGAGGTGCCGGGGGACGTTACCGAGGTGCTCGCCATCGGGGGAGGCAGCACGATCGACGCGGTCAAGGTGGCTGTCGTCGCCGGGCCCGCCCTGCCCGAGCTGGTGCCCTCCGGCGCCGGGCCAGGGCTGGTCAAGCTGCCCGTCCTCGCACCGGCGCGGGTCCGCCTCACCGCCGTGCCCACCACCATCGGCACCTCGTCCGAGGTGAGCAGCGTGGCCTGCGTCGACGTCGCGCCGGGTCGTCGCGCCCTGCTCATGTCGCCCCAGCTCGCCCCGGCGCACGCCGTCCTCGACCCGGCGCTCGTGCGGACCCTGCCGCTCTGGCTCGCTCGGGAGGGCACCTTCGAGGCGCTGATGCGCGTGCTCGGGCCGGAGGTCGGCGTCGCCTCGTCGGTCGGCGTGGCGCAGGACGAGGCACACTTCCTGGCCGCGGCGCTGGGCCGCCGCCTGGAGCGGCTGGCCGCCTGCCCGCCCGCCGGCGCGGGAGCGGTGGCGCACGAGGTGGCGTGCCTCGGGCTGATGACCCAGCGGGGTTGGGCCATGACCGGGCGCGGTCCCTACCCCCACCCGCTCTGGTACGTGGCGAACGAGCTGGCCGTGCTGGCGGGGCTGCGCAAGATGCAGGCAACCGCGCTGCTGTTCCCGGCCTGGGTCGGCCGCGTGGCAGCCGGCGACGAGCGCTGGGGCGACGCCGGGCGGCTGGCCAGCGTCTGGCCGCTGGGGGCCGGCGCGGCGGCCCGGGCCGACGCCGGCGCGGTTCCGGACGCGCGCCTGGGCGAGACGCTGCTGGCGTCCTGGCAGATCGACCTGCCGGCGACGGCACTGCTGGGCGAGCCGCTGATCGCGGCGGTCGCCCAGCAGTGCCACGCCCGCTGGGGCGGACGCCTGCCGATGCTCTCGCGGTTCACCGTGGCGGACCTCGAGTCCCTGCTCCAGGAGGCGGTGGTGCGACCGGCCCGAGCGGCAGGAGCCGTCACCGGATGATCGACTACTGGCGGACTCTGCACGCGGACGCCGGGCTGACGCGCGCGGTGGTCGTGCGCCGGCCCGAGCCCGCGACCGCCCGGCTGTGGATGGTGGGAGCCGAGCTCGGCGCTCCGCCGGACCACGGGCCGGGGGTGGCCGGTCCGGAGGCGGCACTGTCCCTCGTCGGCGCCTGCGGCCTCACCCGCGCCGACACCTTCGTCCGGGCCGCCGGGGAGACCGTCGAGCGCTTCGCGCTGCTGCCCGCCGGTGGGCTCCCGGAGGCGGCCCCGGACGACCCGCTCCTGCAGGGCTCGACGCTGGTGCCACAGGGCTGGTCCCGGGAGGGTGGCGGCCGGCTGCTGCTCGGCGCCAGCCTGCAGACGGGAGCGCGGGCTGCGGTGCCGGCCGACCTCGTCGACTACCCGACCCGCCGCCCGCCGTCCCCGTTCGACTGCTCGCCCTCCGGGGCGGCGGCCGGGGCCGACCCCGCCGCCGCGCTACGCGCCGCCTGCCGCGAGCTGCTTGAGCGGGACGCCGCCATGATCGCGTGGGCCCGGCAGGTCCGGCTGCCGCGGGTGCCCCTGGCGCAGCTGGCCGAGCAGCCCACGGGACAGCCGCTGGCCACGCTCCTCGGCACCGCGGACGAGCTCGATCTGCAGCTGGGGGCCGGCACCGCCCCGACGCTGCTGCCGGGGGTTGGCGCCGTCGTCTGCGTGGCCGTGGACCGGACCCGCCGGCTGGTGGCGGCCGGCCTCGGGCTGGGGGCCTCGTGGCCGGACTCGGTGGTCCGAGCCGCCCGCGAGGCGCTGCAGGTCTGGGCGCTGCTGGCCTCCATGCCGGCCTCGCCACCGCCGCTCGAGCCGCCTGGCCCGGTGCGCGACGACGCCGCCCGCGCGGCCCACTGCCGCAGCCTGGCCGCGGTCGAGGCCGCCCAGGCCTGGGTCGGCTCGTTCGTCGACGACGACGCCGCGGCCTGGCGAGACCCGTGCCCTGTCGAGGTCGAGGCGAGGATGCCGCCGTGCGTGGTGGTGCGGCTCACCGGCCGGCTCCCCGAGCCGGTCCGCGCCATGGGCTGGCAGGTGGTCAAGGTGGCCTGCCCGCACCTGCAGCCCCTGCGCATGGACGAGAGCCTCACCTGGACGGTGGACCGAGCCAGGGCGTGCGCGCCGGACACGCAGTGGGGCTTGGAGGCGCTGGCCGCAGCCGAGGACGTCCTCGGAAGCCCGCCGCACCCGTTCATCTAGGCGCGGACCGGGTCCGCTCGGCCTCGGCGGCGTCCAGCCACTTAGGGTCCGCAGATGCGGTTAGATGTGCCCGTGTCCTTCCGCTTCCGCGAAGCAGCCGACCTGCTCGGCGTCAGTGACGACACGCTGCGCCGCTGGGCCGACGCCGGCCGGCTGGCCACGACGACCGATGCCGCCGGGCGCCGGGCCGTCGAGGGCGCAGAGCTGGCCCGCTTCGCCACCGCGCTGGCCGCCGACGAACCGCCTCCTCCGGCGCGCCGGGTGGTCGCCGAGTCGGCGCGCAACCGCCTGACCGGGCTGGTCACCCGGGTGGTGAAGGACACCGTGATGGCCCAGGTCGAGCTGCAGTGCGGCCCGTACCGGGTGGTCTCGCTCATGTCCCGCGAGGCCGCCGACGACCTCGGGCTCGAGCCCGGGGTCCTCGCGGTGGCCTCGGTGAAGTCGACCAACGTGGTCGTGGAGCTGCCGGAGCAGCCCGGGAGGTCCGCGTGAGCTGGAGCTGGACCCGGCGGCTCCTCCCACCGGTCGCGGCCGCGGCGCTGCTGCTGGCCGGCTGCGCGTCCGGCTCGAGCGGCTCGAGCACCGGCGGCACCGAGGCCTCTTCAGGGTCGACGGCCGCCGCGAGCGGGAGCATCACGGTCCTCGCCGCGGCCAGCCTCACCGGCTCGTTCACCGAGCTGGCGCACAGGTTCGAGGCCGCCCACCCGGGCAGCAAGGTCGTGCTCAGCTTCGGGGCGAGCTCGACGCTGGCCCAGCAGGCCCTCGAGGGCGCGCCCGCCGACGTCTTCGCCTCGGCCTCGCAGAAGAACATGGACCAGGTCGTGCAGGGCGGGGAGGCCAGCGGTCCCCGGGTCTTCGCCCGCAACGTCATGGAGCTCGCCGTCCCCCCGGCCGACCCGGCCGGCATCACCGGGCTGGCCGACCTCGCCCGACCCGGGGTGAAGCTGGTGCTGTGCCAGCCGCAGGTGCCGTGCGGGGCGGTGGCCGGGCAGGTGCTGGCGAAGGCGGGCGTGGCGGCGCACCCGGTGAGCCTCGAGACCGACGTCAAGGCCACCCTGACCAAGGTCGAGCTCGGTGAGGCCGACGCCGGCATCGTCTACGTCACCGACGTGAAGGCTGCCGGCAGCAAGGTGAAGGGGATCCCGATCCCGGCCGCCGTCAACGCCTCCACCGACTACCCCGTCGCCGTCCTGAAGGGTGCGCCGAACAGGGCCCTCGCCGAGCAGTTCGTCTCCTACCTTCTGTCGGAGGAAGGGGTCGCGGTGCTGGCGCGGGCGGGGTTCGAGAAGCCGTGACCTCACCGGGGGAGGTCGACGCGGAGCCGCGCCGGGCCGACCACGGGGTACGCCCGCGCACCCCGGCCCTGCTCGCCGTGCCCGCGCTGGTCGGTGTCCTCTTCCTTCTCCTACCGCTCGTCGGACTCCTGGTCCGGGCACCCTGGCGCGGTCTGCCGCGGCTGCTCTCGGACCCGGTGGTGCTGCAGGCGCTGCGGCTCTCCCTGGAGTGCGCGACGGCGGCCACCGCCGTCTCGTTCCTGCTCGGGGTGCCGCTGGCCTGGGTGCTCGCCCGCTCGCAGGTGCGCGGCCGGCGTGCGCTGCGGGCGCTGGTCACGCTCCCGCTCGTGCTGCCGCCCGTCGTCGGCGGGGTCGCGCTGCTGCTGGCCTTCGGGCGCACCGGGGTGCTCGGGCGCTGGCTGGACCAGTGGTTCGGCCTCACGCTGCCGTTCAGCACCGCGGGCGTGGTGGTGGCCGAGACCTTCGTGGCCATGCCGTTCCTGGTGGTGAGCGTGGAGGGGGCGCTGCGCTCGGCCGACCTCGGGCTGGAGGAGGCGGCGGCCACGCTCGGCGCCTCCCGGCTCGCCGTGCTGCGCCGGGTCACGCTGCCGCTGGTCGCGCCGTCCCTGGTGGCCGGGGGCGTGCTGTGCTGGGCCCGCGCGCTGGGCGAGTTCGGTGCCACCATCACCTTCGCCGGCAGCTTCCCGGGGCGCACCCAGACGATGCCGCTGGCGGTCTACCTCGCGCTGCAGACCGACCCGGAGGCCGCGGTGGCGCTCAGCCTGATCCTGCTCGCGGTGTCGGTCACCGTGCTCCTCCTGCTGCGCGAGCGCTGGCTGCGCGGACCGGTGCCGGGGCAGGCGGCATGAGCGCTCCCCTGCCCGCCGCAGCACCGGCGCCCGCGGCGGGGCTGGAGCTCGACGGCGCGGTGGTGCGCGGGTCCTTCGGGCTCGAGCTGGCCCTGTGCGCCGAGCCCGGGGAGGTCGTCGGCGTGGTCGGCCCGAACGGGGCGGGCAAGAGCACGCTGCTGCGCACGCTCGCCGGGCTGGTGCCGCTCACCCGCGGGCGGCTCGCGCTGGCCGGCGACCTCCTCGACGACGGTGCCGGGCGCTTCGTCCCCGCCGAGCGACGGCGGGTGGGGCTGGTCTTCCAGGACTACCGCCTGTTCCCGCACCTGTCCGTGCTGGACAACGTCGCGTTCGGGCTGCAGGCGCGCGGCCAGTCCCGCCAGGCGGGCCGCGCGGTGGCGCACGAGTGGCTGGCCCGGCTGGAGGTCGACGCCCTGGCCGACCGCCGCCCGTCGGCGCTGTCCGGCGGCCAGGCTCAGCGGGTGGCGCTGGCCAGGGCCCTGGCCACCGACCCGGCGCTGCTCCTGCTGGACGAGCCGCTGGCCGCGCTCGACGCCGGCACCCGGGTGACCGTGCGCACCGAGCTGCGCGCCCACCTCGGCTCCTTCGCCGGCCCGACGCTGCTGGTCACCCACGACCCGCTCGAGGCGCTGGTGCTCGCCGACCGCCTGGTGGTGCTGGAGGCCGGTCGGGTGGTGCAGGCCGGCGCGCCGGCCGAGGTCGCCCGCCGACCCGCCACCGACTACGTCGCCCGGCTGGTCGGGCTCACGCTGCACCGCGGCACCTGGTCCGCGGCCGAGCGCGCCGCGCGGGTGGCCGGCGGCGGCGCCCTGGTCCCGGCCGCGGACCCGGGCGTGCCGGACGGCGCCGCGGTCCTGGTCGCGGTCCGCCCCGCCGCCGTCACGGTGCACGGTGAGCACCCCGGCCCCTCCAGCGTGCGCAACACCTGGCCCGGCACCGTCCGCGGGATGGAACTGCTGGCCGACCGGGTGCGCCTGCAGGTGGACGCCGAGCCGGCGGTGCTCGCCGACGTCACCCCGGCGGCCGTGGCCGAGCTGGGCCTGGGCGTGGGCAGCGCGGTCTGGCTCACCGTCAAGGCCATGGAGGTGGAGGTCTACCCCGCCGCCGTGGGCGTCCCCGCCTGAGCGCGAGGTCCCCTCGACCAGACGGTCAGCAACCGACCGGCCCGCTCGGGCGTCACGAGGTCGAGACGATGGGTGCCCGGGCGGCGGCAGCGGTCACCGGTGGGCCGGAGCGGGCGAGGGTGGGGAGCGCGGCAGGTGGGGGCTCGGGGGCGGGGACGGACCGCGGCAGCGGACCGGCAGGAGGAGCGGCAGGGCGAGCGGTCGCCCGGGCGGGGGCGCGGCGGCCGGCTGGCCGGCCTGGACGGCCTGCGCGCCCTGGCCGTGGTGGCCGTGCTCGTCTACCACGCCGACCCGGACTGGCTGCCCGGCGGCTTCCTCGGCGTCGACGTCTTCTTCGTCGTGTCCGGCTTCCTCATCACCACGCTGCTGCTCGGCGAGCACGCACGGGCCGGCCGGGTCGACCTGCCCGCCTTCTGGCTGCGCCGGGCCCGGCGGCTGCTGCCCGCGCTGTGGGCGCTGCTGCTGGTCACCACGGCGGCGCTGCTGGCCGGCTGGCCGCAGGAGGTGGCCCGGGTCCGCGCCGACGTGCTCGCCTCGCTGGGCTACGTCACCAACCGGGAGCTGCTGGCCCGCCACCAGTCCTACTTCGACGCCGCCGAGCGCCCGTCGGTCGTGCAGCACCTGTGGTCGCTGGCGGTGGAGGAGCAGTTCTACCTGCTCTGGCCGCCGGTGCTGGTCGCCCTGCTCACCGTGGGCCGGCCTACCCCGCGGAAGGCCCTGCGTCGGGTCGGGCTGGCGGCGGCCGTCGGTGCGGCGGCGTCGACGTTGCTGATGGGTGTGCTCGCCGCCCGCGCCGATGTCCCCTACGGCAGCGACGGCTCGCGCGAGTACTTCGGCACGGACACGCACGCCATGGGCCTGATGGCAGGTGCCGCCCTGGCCGCCGTCCGCTCGACGACGTGGCCTCGGCTCCGCCTGAGGATCGGTGGGGCGGCCGGCCGGGTCGTCGACGGGCTCGGGGCGCTCGCGCTGCTGGCCCTGGGCGTGGTCGCCTGGCGGGTGGGGGAGGTCAGCCCCGGGCTGTACCGCCACGGCGGGTTCCTCGCGGTGTCGCTGCTGGCCGCCGCCGTCGTGGCCGCCGCGGTGCGCACCGGCGGCCGGCTCGGCCCGCTGCTGGACCGGCAGCCGCTGCGGTGGCTGGGCGAGCGCTCGTACGGGCTCTACCTGTGGCACTGGCCGGTGTTCGTCCTCACCCGGCCCGAGCTGGACCTGCCCTGGGGGCCGTGGCCCACCCTCGGGCTCCGGCTGGCCGTGACGCTGGCCCTCACCGAGGCCTGCCACCGGTGGGTCGAGCGGCCGGTGCGCTCCGGGGCGCTGGACCCGTGGCTGCGGTCGGTGGGCGCCCACCTGCGCCAGCTCGGCCGGGCCGTGCCGCTGCCGGGCCTGCCGGCCACCGCGGGACTTCCGCGGGTCGGCTGGCGCAGCGCGGGTGCGGCCGTGGCCGGCCTGGCCGTGGTCGCTGGGGTGGGCGCCGGTGCGGCCGCGGCCCGCCCGGTCGCCCCCCGGGCCGAGCAGGTGCTGGCCAGCCGGCCGATGGTCGCGCTGCCCACGCAGGCCCCGCCGTCGGCGCCGACGACGACGCCGCCCACGACGGCTTCCCCGCCGGCTCCCCCGCCGGCGAGGACCCAGGGACCGCCCCCGCCGGTGCCGACCGAGCCCGCCCCGACGACCCCCGGCAGGGACGGCACGGAGGCGGCGCTGCCCACCGTCTCCGCCGTCGGCGACAGCGTGATGAGCGGGGCCGCCGCGGCGCTGGCCCGAGCACTGCCGGGAATCCGGGTGGACGCGGAGGAGGGCCGCCAGGTGCGCGACGCCTTCGCCGCGGTGCGCCGCCTCGCCGCCGCGGGCACGCTCGCACCGGTCGTGGTGCTGCACACCGGCAGCAACGGCCCGATCAAGCGCAGCGAGCTCGAGGCGCTGCTCACCGAGCTCGCCGACCGGCGCCGGGTGGTGCTGGTGGACGACCACGTGCCCCGCGCCTGGGAGCGGCCCAACGAGAAGGTCATCGCCGCGGCGGCCGCGGCGCACCCCAACGTGGTGGTCGCGCGCTGGAACGCCCTCGCCTCGGCGCACCCGGACTGGCTCTACGACGACGGCATCCACGTCCGGCCCGGGCACCAGGCCGACTACGCCGCCCTGGTCGCGGCGGCGGTCAACGCCCCCGGCCGCCGCTGAACAGCCCCTCGGGGGGTGCCGGCGAGTCCTGCGGCGCGGTGTCGCGCAGCACCGGCGCGCCGGCCAGGAACCGGTCGAGCTCGGCGCCGTCCACCACCCGGCCGGGCACCGGGTCGCCGGCGCAGGCCCGGGTCAGGGCGGGCAGCGGCAGCGGCGCGGCGGACCCGACGACCACGAGGTTGCCGAACCGGCGCCCACGCAGCACCGCGGGCTCGGCGAGCACCGCCACCTGCGGCAGCACCGCGCGCACCGTGGCGGCGTAGGAGCGGGCGAAGGCGAGCGGCGGACCGTCCCCCACGTTGGCCGCCCACACCCCGCCCGCACGCAGCGCCCGGGCGCCGAGCTCGACGACCTCCACGGTGGTGAGGTGGCCGGGGGTGCGGGCGCCGGCGAAGACGTCGAGGACGACGAGGTCGGCGCCGGCCGGGGGCACCGAGGCGAGGCCGGCCCGGGCGTCGACGATCCCCACCCGCACCCGGGCGGCACGTTCGAGCGGCAGCTCGCGCCGGACCAGCTCGACCAGCGCGGCGTCGAGCTCGAACGCGCGCTGGCGCGACCCGGGCCGGGTGGCGGCGACGTAACGGGCCAGGGTGAGCGCCCCGCCGCCCAGGTGCAGGGCGTCGACCGGATCCCCGGCCGGGGCCAGGGCGTCGACGACGTGGCCCAGCCGGCGGACGTACTCGAAGGCCAGGTGGGTGGGGTCGGCGAGGTCGACGTGGGACTGCGGGGTTCCCTCCACCAGCACGGTGACCGACCCGGGCCGGTCCGGGTCCGGCACCAGCTGCGCCGTGCCCTGCCCCACCGGGACGCTCACCGCGCCGTCGTCGCGCCGCTGCCGTCCCATCGCGTCCCTTCGCTCGTCCTGCCCGTGAAGCGGGTTCCGCCCCGCGGCCGCTGCGCCCGGCGGCCGGCGTCGATGCCTGCGCACCGGGCGGTTCGGGACCATGGTCCCCCGGACGGCGGCCCGGGTGAGCAGCGTCACCCGGCTGCCTCCGGTCGGCTGCGCCCAGGGGCTGCGGACCGCCGCCGCGCTGCCGACGTGGCCCGGCGATGCGCACCTCCGGCCGGCTCCTCGCCACCTCCCCCACCTTCGCCGTGCTCCGGCGCCCCTCGGTCCGCCGCTGGGCGAGCGCCGACCTGCTCTCGGTGACCGGCTCGTGGATGCAGGGCGTGGCCCTGTCCTGGCTGGTCCTGCAGCGGACCGGGTCCACCGCCGCGCTGGGCCTCACCCTCACCGTGGCCGCGGCCCCCTCGCTGGTCCTCGGGCTGTGGGGCGGCGCCCTGGCCGACCGGCTCGACGCGCGCCGGGTGCTGCCCTGGACGCAGGGGTTCGCCGGGGCGCTGGCCGCGCTGCTGACCGTGCTGGCCGCCACCGGCCGGGCCGGCGTGCCGGCGGTGTGGGCCCTGGCCGTGGTCGGCGGGCTGATGCGGGTGGTGGAGGGGCCGCTGCTCGGCCGCTACGGCGCGCAGCTGTTCGGCCGGCGCGACCTGGCCGCCGGGCTGGCGCTGGGGGCGGCCACCGAGTCGACCGGGCGCGTGGTCGGGATGGCGCTGGCCGGCGTCCTGGTGGCCGCGGTCGGTCCGGCCGCCGTGTTCGGCCTCAACGCGCTGTCCTACGCCGCCGTCGTGCTCGCCCTGCTGCGGATCGCGCCGGACCAGCTGCACCCGCTGGAGCGCTCGGCGCCGGAGCGGGCCGGCGTCCGCCCGGGCCTGCGCTACCTGGCTGGGCACCCCGAGCTGCTGGTCACCTTCGCGCTCGCGCTCGCGCTGGGCACCTTCGGGCGCAACTTCCAGGTCACCATGGCCGCGATGGCACAGGGCCCGCTGCACACCGGGCCGGCCGGCTACGGCCTGTTCTCCACCGCGTTCGCGCTCGGCGCCCTCGCCGGCGCGCTGCTGGCCACCCGGCGGCGCCCGCGCACGCTGCCGGTGCTGCTCGGCGCCGGGGTCCTGGCCGGGCTGCTGCAGGCGGCCAGCGGCGCCGCGCCGTCGCCCACCGTCTTCCTGGCCGTCATGGTGCCGGTGGCCGGCTGCGCGGTGGTGCTGGACACCGCCGTGCAGGCCCGGGTGCACCTGCGCAGCGCCGGGGAGCTGCGTGGGCGCGTCCTCGCCGTGCACGGCCTGGTCGGGGCGGCGGCCGGCGCGGTGGGTGGCCCGCTGCTCGGCTGGGTCTGCGACGCTCTCGGCGCGCGGGCGGCCCTGTCCATGGGTGGGTCGGTCGCCGTGCTGGCCTGCGCCGTGGCCGCGGTGGCCTTCGCCCGGCTGCGTCGCACGCCGGTGCGCTCGCTGGTCCAGCGCCGGGTCCCGCCGCGCCGGCCGCTGGTGCCCGCCCGCACCGAGGAGGCGCTGGCGGCCTGAGACGGCTCCGGTGGCCCTCCGTGAGCGGGCGATGATCCACCAGGCGCGCGCCCAGACGCGTCGTCGACGCCCCGTACCGGCGCGACCCGGGGTCGTGCGCCGGTGACGCGGTGCGGCAGAGTGTGCTGCGATCCGCGCCGGCCACCCCGCCCCGCGACAGCCCGACCGCATCGTTCCCGAAGAAGGAAGGCCCGCTCATGGCGCACTCCTCCGCCGCCACCGCCCGCCCGATGGTCCTCGCCGACGTCCTGCCCCGCAGCCTGGCCCGGGACGCCGCGCTCGTGGTGGGCTTCGCCGGGCTCACCGGACTCGCCGCGCAGATCTCCATCCCGCTCGGCTTCACCCCGGTGCCGCTCACGCTGCAGACCTTCGCGGTGCTCACCACCGGGGCAGCCCTCGGCGCCCGCCGGGCCCTCGCCGCCATCGCGCTCTACGCCGTGGCGGGCGTGGCCGGCGTGCCGTGGTTCGCCGGCGGCCAGTCCGGTCTGGGCGGCGCCAGCTTCGGCTACGTCCTCGGCTTCGTGCTGGCCGCGGTCGTCGTCGGGGCGATCGCCGACCGCGGGGCCACCCGCAGCAGCCTGCGCACGCTCGTCGCGTTCGTCGTCGGGTCGGTCCTGGTCTACGCCGTCGGCGTGCCGTGGCTGGCCGCCTCGCTCGGCGTCGGCCTGGGTAAGGCGCTCGCCCTGGGCGCCACCCCCTTCCTCGCCGGCGACGCCCTCAAGGCGCTCGCCGCCGCCGGCCTGCTGCCGCTCACCTGGAAGCTGGTGGAGCGGGTCGAGCGCGGCTGACCTGGCTCGCCCAGCTGACTCCCGACGGGCGTCTCCGACAGGCTGTCGGGGACGCCCGTTCCGGTGAAAGGCTGTGGCTGCCAGCGGTCCTCGCCCCTCGGCGGCTGCGACAAGGTGTGCTGCCGTGCCTTCTCGAGCGTCTTCTCCGACACGGTGTAGAGGAATGACGACGGGGAACGCACGTGGCGTAGGTTCGCCGTCGCGGGCCGGTGCGGGAACCCCCGGCGGACGGCGGACGTCAGTCGGTTCGGCAAGATCGGTGGCACCCGGCGCGAGCCGGCGGGAGGGCCCCTCGGGCGGACCCCGCGCGGGACAGGCAGAGCAGGCACGACGAGGAGGTTGGTGTGGCGGACCTGGGAGCGCTCGAGCGCACCGTGATGGACCAGCTCTGGGCGGCGGGCGAGCCGCTCGTGGTCCGCGACCTCGTCGAGCGGGTCAACACCGCCGAGGGCCGGCCGCTGGCCTACACCACCGTGCAGACCGTGGCCGACCGGCTGGTCCGCAAGGGCCTGCTCGAGCGCGAGGCCTCCGGTCGCGCGTGGGCCTACGCGCCCACCCTCAGCCCCGCCGAGCACACCGCCACCCTCATGCTCGAGGTGCTGGAGGAGTCCGACGACCGCAAGGCGGCGCTGGCCCACTTCGCCCAGGTGCTCGACCGGCGCGACGCCAAGAACCTCTCCACCGCGCTGGCGGCCCCGACCCCCAAGCCGGCCAAGCGCGCCCGCGCGGCCAAGGGCTGACAAGGGGCCGGCCACGGCCGCGGGGGGCGAGCCCGAGCGCGCGTCCGGCGCGGGGATCGGGACCACGCCCAGCGGGACGCGGGCCGTTGTCCCTGCGCGCGGCGGCGGTCCCGCGTCGCGCGTCCGCACCGCCCTGCGCGGCCCCTGGCTGCTGCTGGTCGCGGTCGGCCTGCTCTGCTCGGCCTACGCCCTCGCCTCGCCGGTGGGGGCCAGCGTGGACGAGGCCGCCCACCTGGTCTACGCCTGGGGCACGGCGACCGGACAGGTCACCCCCGGGCACGAGCGCCCGAGCGTGGGCGTGGGCGGGCGCAGCGAGGTGCGGGTGGACGTGCCGCAGGCGCTGCTGCGGTTCCCGTCCCAGGACTGCTACCGGGGCCGGCCCGAGCAGCCGGTCACCTACTGCCGCCCGCTGCCGCCGGACGTGCGCGCACCGGTCGAGGTCACCACCTACATGGTCCGCTACCCGCCGGTCTACTACGCCGCCGAGGGGCTGGTCATGCGCGCCGGCCTCGCGGCGGGCCTGCCCGGCCACCGGGTCCTGATCCTGGCCCGGCTGGCCTCGGTGCTGTTCGGCCTGCTCGCCCTGGCCTGGGCGGCCGCGCTGCTGGCGCGCCGCGTCGCTCCCGGCCCGCTGGTCCTGGGTCTGGCGCTGGGGCTCACCCCGACCGCGATGATCCTGCTGGCCTCCATCAACCCGAACGGCTTCGAGGTGGCCGCGGCCGTGCTGCTTGCCGCCGCGGTGCTCGCGCTGCGCGTGGACCTGGGTCGCGGCGTGCACCGCTGGGGACCCGTCGTCGCGGTGCCGCTGGGCACCCTGCTGCTGGCCGGCAGCCGGCCGCTGTCGTGGGTGTGGGCGGGCGCGCTGCTGGCCACCCTGCTGGTGCCGGTCCCAGTCCCGGTCGCGGCGTCGGCCGACGTCGCGGGAGGAGGCCGCGCGGCCGGGCGCTGGTCCCGGTGCTGGCACCGGCTGCCGCTGCGCGCGCTGGGCGCCCCGGCCCTGCTGGTCACCGTGGTCGTGCTGGCCGCCTCCCTGGCCTGGTTCGGCTGGGCCCTGGGGGTGCGCCAGGGCGAGCAGGTGCGCATCGGCACCGAGGTGCCGTGGGACAGCCTCGGGCCGGGCTGGAAGCTGTTCACCCTGCTGCTGGTGGGCGGCTGGCTGGTGCACGACGCGGTCGGCCAGTTCGGGTGGGAGACACCGCTGGTGGACCTGGCGCTCTACGCCTGGCTGCTCGTCGCCGGGGCGGCCCTCGGGCTGTGGGCGCTCGGCGTGCGCGCCGCCCGTTCCTCGCGCGAGCTGCTCCCGGCCTCGCCCGCCGCCCTGCTGCCGCTGCTGGTGGGGGGCCTGTCCGCGACGGTGGTGCTCGCCCACGAGTACCTCACCGCGTTCGGCTGGCAGGGGCGCTACGTCCTGCCTGTCCTCGCGGCTGTGTGCGTGCTCGCCGTCCCCGGGCTGTCCGCCGGGCTGCGCCGCGTGCGGGTGCGCTGGACCGCCGTGCCGCTGCTGGTCGCCCCGCTGGTCGTGGTCCACGTCGTCGCCCTGGTGTGGTGGATGTGGCGCAACGTCTACGGCGTGCGGGACTGGGGCGTGGTGCGGGTGCCCCCCACCCCGCTGCCGGTCGGCACCGAGACCTGGACGCCTCCGGCCGGCCAGCGCGCCGTGTACCTGCTGGTGCTGCTCGCGGTGCTGGCCGCCGCTGCGGGGCTGGCCGCCCTGCGCTCGGCCCCCGGCCAGCGGCCGGTGCGCACCCTTGGTCCGCTGCCGGTCAGTCCGCTGCCCGAGCGGCCCGCGGCCCCGACGGCCCCCCCGCCTCCGCCGCGCCGGGAGTAGGGCGGAGCACGGGGAGGCCGGCAGCCCGGCGCGGGTCAGGCGAGCGTGTCGAGCAGGTGCGGCAGGGCCGGCGGCGCCAGGCGGCCGGCGACGTCGTAGCCGGTCTCGGCCCACGCGGTCCGCACGGCCCGCACCGCGCCCACGACGAGCGCGGCATGGACCGGCAGGTGCTCCAGGCCGTCGGCGCCCGGGCCGAGGGCGAGGGCGGGCACCGCGGCCTCGTGCAGCCCGAGCTCGCCGAGCGCGGCGACGACCGGGACGAGCTCGCCGACGGCCAGCAGCGCCGCGGCCCGGGCCAGGTGGGCCGCCGGCTGCTCGCACGGGTCGGCGAGGGCGGGGTGGG
>JBQCHF010000150.1:0-3657 GCA_051954955.1 Motilibacteraceae bacterium | reverse complement strand
GCCGCCAACCGGGGGGATTTAATTGCTTCTCAGCACGCGGGGGCCGGGGGCGTGCGCCCGCCCGCGGCCCTCGTTGCCGCCTGATCCGCCGATCAGTCGATCTGCTTCGCCTCGGCGCCGTGCACGGCGAGCGCGAAGATGACCACCACGTCCAGCGCGATGATCACGAGCGACCAGAACGGGTACGCGGCCACGAACGCGAGGTTCACGACCGCACTGATCACCGCGAACGCGATGCCGAGCACGCGAGCCCACATCTGCCCGGCCATCACGCCGAGGCCGGCGGCCACGGCGACCAGCCCGAGGATGAGGTGCGTCCAGCCCCAGCCGGTGTAGTCGACCTTCACCAGCAGGTTGTCGCTCGACACCCAGTAGTAGCTGTCCTTGAACAGTGCGGTGAAGCCCATGATCGCCTGGAAGGCGCCGAGCATCACCAGCATGATCCCTGCGAAGTAGACCCAGCCGACCCAGCCGCTCGGCTCCGGCGCCCGCTCGCGGGTGACGCTCAGGCCGCCGGTCGAGGTGGTCGTCGTGGTGGTCGTGCCGGTTTGCCGTGTGTCACTCATCTCGTACCCCCTCGCTCGCTCCGGCGAGCGCCGGTTGACCCAGCGATCTGTTCCGTGCCCTGCAACGGAATCTGCGAGCGCGCACAGCCGCTGCCGACACCTCGACGCTAGGCGCAGTTCGGCCCGCTCCGACGATGCATCGGGGGCTTCGATGCGGCGGGACCTCCGTCCGCCGCCGGTCCCGAAGGGGGTCAGGGTGATGCCGCGGCATATTGCGGGCCACTGTCACCCAGTCGTGACCCAAGAGTGCGGATTCTGCTTTCTTCACAACGAGAACTGTCGGAGGGGCCGTCTAGGTTCGAGGTGTGTCAGAGGACGTCGCCCCGCCGCCGCAGCAGGCGCTCACGTGTGCGCTGGCCGCGGTGCAGGAGGCGGTCGCGGCGGCGCTGGCGGCCCCGGTGTGGCAGCTGGAGACCGGGCAGCTCGGTCCGTCGGTGCAGCTGGCGGTGTCCCTGGAGAACCAGCTCGCCGCGCTGCGGCTGTCGCTGGTCAAGGAGGCCGACGACCGCTCGGTCGCCGATGGCGTGCACGCCCGCACCACCCCGTTCTGGCTCGCCCAGCTGCTGAGGATCGACCAGATCGACGCGGCCAAGCAGGTCCGCCTGGCCCGTGAGGGCAGCGACCAGGTGATGGCGGCGATCGCCGACGGGTCGGTGTGCGAGACCAAGGCCCTGGCCATCGTCGACGGGCTGAGGCTGATCAGACGGATCGGCACCGTCACCGTCGACGAGCTCGAGCAGGGCGAGGAGTTCCTGCTCGACTGGGCACCCCGGCTCACCCGCAAGCACCTCGCCGTGGCCGCCGCGAAGATCGCCGACGTCCTCGACCCGGACCGGGGGAAGAAGCTCGACCAGGACGAGAAGCTCGCCCACTCCCTGCGCGAGGTCGCGATCACCGCCGATGTCGCCACCGACGGAGCGATGTACCGGATCAGCGGACGCATCACCAAAGAGTCCGCCTCGCTGCTGATGACCGCCCTCGATGCGGTGATGCGGAACGACAGCGAGAACGACGAGGAATCCGCCCTGCCTCGGTCCGCCCGTCGGACCCTGCCGCAGCGGCGGGCGGACGCCCTCGCCACCCTCGTCCGGCTCGCCGCCGACCACGACGAGCTGCCCCTGCGGCACGGCGAACCCGTGCAGGCCCTGATCACCGTGCCCATGCAGACCCTCGAACGGCGCACCGCCGACGCCGGCCTTGTGGATCCGGACACCGGGCAGCCCGCCTCCTACCTGCCCGGGCTCACCGAGCACGGCGAGCGCCTCGCCCCCGCCACCCTGAGACGCCTGGCCTGCGAAGCGAGACTCGTCCCCATCGTCCTCGGCTCGCGAGGCCAGCCCTTGGACCTCGGCCGAGAAGTGCGCCTGGCCACCGCCACCATCTACCGCGCCCTGGCTGTCGAGTTCGGCGGCTGCTGCGGCATCGGCTGCACCGCACCGCCGTCGCAGACCACCGCCCACCACCTCGACCACTGGGCCGACGACGGACCCACCAGCCTGGCCAACAGCGCACCCCTGTGCGGCCACGAGCACTGGCTCGTCCACGAAGGCGGCTGGCAGCTACGCCGCACCACCGAGCCCGGCGTCGTCGAATGGCGCCCACCGGCCTGGATCGACCCCGCCCGACCCTGGATCCGCAGAGAACCGCCACCCCGGTGATTCGGCCGGGCAAGCGGTCAGACCGCGGAGACCACCTTCGTCATCACACAGTTCTTCAGCCCCTTGGGACGTTCGAAGGCGAAGCCCGCCTCCTCGTACATGCGCCGCGTTCCGTTGTAGAGGAACGAAGACGACACCTTCTTGCCCTCGGGCTGCTTGGACATGTCGTGCGGGTAGCCCTCGACCACTCCCCCGCCGGCCTGGGCGATGAGGTCCAGGGCGCCGCGCAGCGCGATCGCCGCCAGACCGTGCCGCCGGTACCGCCGGTCGACGAAGATGCAGGTGACCCGGTAGTCCGGCACCCTCACCAGCCCTGCCTCGTACTCCTGCCGGTGGTGGATGTTGGGCAGCTCAGCCGGCGGCCCGTACTCCGCCCACGCGACGGCCTCGTCGCCGTCGAACACGAGTGCCGCGTGGGCCCGCCCCTCCTCGACGAGTCGGCACTTGAGGTCACGGTTGCTGTCGTAGGTGCGCTCCTTGTCCTTGGCCAATGTGTGGAACCAGGTGCACCAGCAGCCGCCGAAGATGCCGCCGTGCCGCTCGACGAGGTCGGCGAAGGCCGGCCAGGTGTCGTTTGTCAGCGGGCGGACGACGAGACGGTCGGGCTCGACAGTGCGGGCAGCAGCCTTCGGCGACATGGCGGCAGGCTAGGACGAGTTGCGGACGAACTGCGTCCTCTTGTTCCAGACCGTCGTCAGTCGCTCCGCGCATCCAGGAAGGCGACCAGCCGGGCGTGGTCACGACCCAGCTGCTTGACGTCGTACCCGAGCTTCGTGGACGCCTCGGCCGCGCTGAGCGAGTAGGAGCGCTCTCCCGAGGAGAAGGAGACTCGATCGAGGTTGGCGACCAGTCCGAGCAGGAGCGTCGCCTGCGGCCGGAAGTCGATGCTCTCGAACGGCCTCGCAGGCTGGGGGATGTCCACGTCGAGGCTGTAGGGCGCCTGCTCGGTCTGCAGCCTCAGTGTGTACCCACCCTCGGGCGCCGGGCCGACCTCCCGGACCAGGTCCGCGACCCGCGAGTTGTCGCCGACATATGGGGTCCGGGACGACCACAGCGTCTCCGCCACGGACCGCGATGGCGTGGACGTCCCGCTGCACGCCGCCAGGCCCATAACCAGGGTCAGGGCGACACCCGCCCCGAGCCGAGCACCGCGTCTGCGCACCACGACACCCCCGACGTCGTCACTGGGGTGCCGACCCTACCCCCGCTCTCACTCAAAGGGGGTCTGGTCGCCGCGCGAGGAGCACCGACTGCGGCGTCGTCTCATGGCCCTCGGGTCCCCGATGCAGCTCGACCTGCAGTTCGAAGCCTTCGGTCTCCAGGACCTGAGCCACGAGGTGCGGGTCGTGCCGGTAGCTCGTCATACGGACCGGCTGGCCGTACGCGGTGTCCCGGTCCACGTGTTCGACCGCACCGGCCTGGAACGCGATCAG
>JBQCHF010000149.1:0-3566 GCA_051954955.1 Motilibacteraceae bacterium | reverse complement strand
CGCGTGCGGGCGTGGTGGGGGCGGCTGTTGTCGTCGGCGGCCGCGCCCGCGAGGGTCAGGTGGTGGGCGCCGTCGTGGGCGCCCTGCGCGGCCCGGGCGGGCCGCGGCCCGCGCGGGCTGCTGCTGCCCGAGGGCGAGCTGGCCCTGCAGGAGGCGCGGCTGGACCGCCTCGGCCTGCGGGTCGTGCACCCCGAGGCCGCTCACCCGCTGCTGGAGCGGCTCGGCGCCACGCCGGCCACCGCCGCGGCCGTGCTGGCCGACCCCGCCGTCCATCAGGCAGTGCTGGGCGTGGCCGACGACGCCGAGCCCGAGGAGCTGGCCCGCACGGTGCTGGCGCTGGTCGACGCCGCCGCCTCCGGCCTGCCCGAGCACCCGTGGCTGGCCGGGCTGCTGCTGCCGGACGACGACGGCGGCCTGGCCCGCGCCGACGAGCTGCTGCTGCCCGGCTCACCCGCCGCCCGCGTGCTGGAGGGCCTGGGCCAGGTCGACCCCGACTTCGTGGAGCAGGTGGGCGAACGCGCCCTCGTGGCGGTCGGGGTGCTGGAGCGGCCCGCGCTGCTGGTGCTCGACGATGCCGCGCTCGACCCCGACGAGCTCGACGAGCACGACGTCGACGGGCTGGCCGAGTGGGCCGAGGACGCCCTCGACCTGCTGCCGGAGCAGGACCTCCCGCCGCTGGTGCCGTGGCTGCCGGCCGTGCGCGACCTGGACCTGGTGCGGCCCGAGGCCTGGCCGGAGGTGCTCGGCCTGCTGGCCCAGCCGCCGCTGCGCGACGCGGTGGTACCCCCGGTGCGGGTCGTGCTGGCCGACGGCTCGGTGCGCGAGATCACCTCCTACACAGCGTCGTGGGTCCGGCAGCATGCCCGCCTGCACGGTCTCCCGCCCACCTCGGTGCGGGTGCCGGGCGCGGACGCCGTGCTCGCCGCCCTCTACGACGAGGTGCCGGTGCACGCCGACCCCGAGCTGCTGCGGGCCGTCGGCGTGCGGACCACCCTGGCTGCGCTGCTCGCGGACCCGGACGGCCCCGACGACCTCGTCGCCCGGCTGGCCGACCCGGCCGCGGCGCAGCGGCTGGACGGCGCGCTGGGCGCCGCCACCCTGCGCGCCCTGCACGGAGCGCTGGTCGCCGCCGAGCCGGCGATCGACGTCGCCCGCGTGCGCACCCACCCGCAGGTGCGGGTGCCGACCGGCTCGCGGACCCGGCTGGTGCCGGCCGCCGACGTCGTGGTGGCCGACGAGCCCTGGTGGCTGCAGCTGCCGTGGCCGGTCGAGCCGTTGGTGGCGCCGGCGGGGCGGGCGGCGGACCTGGCCGACCTGCTCGGCGTCGACCTCGCCGCCGAGACGCGCCCGCCGGCCCCGCCCGAGCCGGGCACGCCCGCGCCGGTGACCGAGGTGCTCGCCGACCTGGTGCCGGGCGTGACGTCCTGGCGCGAGCACGACGAGCTGCTCGTCGACGGAATCCCTGTGGACTGGTGGGTCGAGCCCGACGGCACCCCGCACGCCTGCACCCTCGACGGCCTGGCCCGCGCCCTCGCCTGGGCCGCCGGCCGGTGGAGCGACCGATGGCTGCTGGCCGCGCTGCTGGCCGAGCCCGGGCGCCGCGACGCCCTGCTCGCCGAGGACGGCTTCACCCCGCCGCCCCTCCCGTGATCATGAAGGGCTGATGGCGCAGATCCGCCATCAGCCCTTCACGATCACGGGTGCGGTGGGTCAGGAGCGGGCGCGGCGCCGCCGGCAGTACTCGATGCCGAGCAGGCCGAGCCCGACGCCGGCCAGGCACGTCCAGGGCCACCAGCCGTGACCGGCGTCCTCGAGCCGGCCGCGCAGCGCGAACGTCACGATCGCCGCCACAGCCCACAGAACGGTGCCGATGGTGACGACCCGGACCTCATCGACCTCGAGGGGCTCCGGGTCGGGCTGCCGGGGCACACGCGGCGGACGGCTCACGGGCCCAATCTATGCCGGGGACGGCCGCCGCAGCACGGACTGTTGCAGCGCGCCTACCCGGCGTCTGGCACCCTTGCTCCGGCTCTCGAGCCCGCCAGCCTGAGCCTCCCCCTGACGATCCCCGGAAGGCCCGCATGTCCACAGCCACCACGCAGCGCCCGGCGACCACCCGGTCCGCGGCGCTCGACCGCTTCTTCGGCATCACCGCCCGCGGCTCGAACACCGGCCGCGAGGTGCGCGGCGGTCTGGTCACCTTCTTCACGATGGCCTACATCGTGGTGCTCAACCCGCTCATCGTCGGCACGGCGAAGGACGCCAACGGCGCCACGCTGGGCATCACCAAGGTCGCCGCCGTCACCGCGCTGGTGGCCGGCGTCATGACGATCCTCATGGGCGTCGTCGGCCGGTTCCCGCTGGCGCTGGCCGCGGGCCTGGGCATCAACGGCGTGGTCGCGTTCTCGTTCGCGCCGCAGATGTCGTGGCCGGACGCGATGGGCCTGATCCTCATCGAGGGCATCATCATCACGCTGCTCGTGCTCACCGGGTTCCGCACCGCGGTGTTCAACGCGGTGCCGCCGGAGCTCAAGGCGGCGATCGGCGTCGGCATCGGCCTGTTCATCACCATCATCGGCTTCGTCGACTCCGGCCTGGTGACCCCGGGCGTCCCGCTGGTGACCTTCGGCGTGAACGGGCAGCTGCAGGGCTGGCCGATCACCGTGTTCGTCATCGGCCTGCTGCTGACCGCGGTGCTGGTGGCCAAGAAGGTCAGGGGCGGCATCCTCATCGCCATCGTGGCGACCACGATCCTGGCGATCATCGTCGAGTCGATCGCCAACGTCGGGCCCAAGGGCAAGGACAACCCGACCGGCTGGGGCCTGAACGTCCCGAAGATCCCGTCCAACGTGTTCTCCGCGCCGGACCTGAGCCTGCTCGGGCACGTGAGCCCGTTCGGCGCGTTCAGCGCGATCGGCGTCGTCGCGGCCTCGCTCGCGGTCTTCTCCCTGATGCTGTCGGACTTCTTCGACACGATGGGCACCGTCGTGGGCATCGCCAGCGAGGGCGACATCAAGGACGAGAACGGCAACGTGCCCAACCTCGAGGGCATCCTGCTGGTCGACTCGTTGGCCGCCGTGGCCGGTGGTGCGGCGTCGACGTCGTCCAACACCGCCTACATCGAGTCCGCGGCCGGCGTCGGCGAGGGCGCGCGCACCGGCCTGGCCAGCATCGTGACCGGCGTGCTGTTCCTGCTGGCGATGTTCCTCACGCCGCTGGTGTCGGTGATCCCCTACGAGGCCGCCACCCCGGCCCTGGTCATCGTCGGGTTCCTGATGATGACCCAGATCAAGGCGATCGACTTCAGCGACTACACGATCGCCATCCCGGCCTTCCTCACCATCGTGCTGATGCCGTTCACCTACTCGATCACCAACGGGATCGGCGCCGGCTTCGTCTCCTACGTCCTCATCAAGGCGGTCACCGGCAAGGCGGCCAGCATCAAGCCGCTCATGTGGGTGGTCTCGGTCCTGTTCGTCATCTACTTCGCGATCCACCCGATCGAGCAGCTGCTCGGCGTGAGCTGACGGCAGCAGCCCCGCCCTTTCATCCGGGTCGGGGGCACC
>JBQCHF010000148.1:0-13845 GCA_051954955.1 Motilibacteraceae bacterium | reverse complement strand
GGCGTCATGTCCAGCTCCTTGGCCAGCTCCTCCGGGGTGGGCTCGCGGCCCAGGTCCTGGAGCATCTGGCGCTGGACGCGGGCCAGCTTGTTGATGACCTCGACCATGTGCACCGGGATGCGGATGGTGCGGGCCTGGTCGGCCATCGCGCGGGTGATCGCCTGGCGGATCCACCAGGTGGCGTAGGTGGAGAACTTGTAGCCCTTGGTGTAGTCGAACTTCTCCACCGCGCGGATCAGACCGAGGTTGCCCTCCTGGATCAGGTCCAGGAACAGCATGCCGCGGCCGGTGTAGCGCTTGGCCAGCGAGACGACCAGGCGCAGGTTCGCCTCGAGCAGGTGGTTCTTGGCCCGCCGGCCGTCCTCGGCGATCCACTCCAGCTCGCGCTTGAGCCGCGGGGCCAGCTTCTCGCCGGAGTTGAGCTTCTCCTCGGCGAACAGGCCCGCCTCGATGCGCTTGGCCAGCTCGACCTCCTGCTCGGCGTTGAGCAGGGCGACCTTGCCGATCTGCTTGAGGTAGTCCTTGACCGGGTCGGCGGTGGCGCCGGCGGTGGCCACCTGCTGGACCGGCGCGTCGTCCTCGTCGTCGTCGGAGAGGACGAACTCCTCCTCGCCCTCCTCGCCCTCGGCGCGCGGCTTGCCCTGAGCGCCCTCGCCGGACGGCTCCTCGCCCTCGGCAGCGGGCTCCTCGCCCTCGACGGCGACGAGCTCCGGGCCGCTCTCGAGCTCGCTCTCGTCGAGCTCGACGTCCTCGAGCTCGGCGCCCTCGCCGTCCTCCGCCGCGTCCTCGCCCTTGCCGGTGTCCTGGCCCTTGACCGCCTTCTTCGAGGTCGCCTTCTTCGCCGTGGTCTTCTTGGCCGCCGTCTTCTTGGCCGCCGCGGCCTCCTCGCCGTCGGTGGCCTTCTTGGCGGGCGCCTTCTTCGCGGCCGGCTTGGCCGCGCCCGCCTCGGCCTCGTCCGGCGCCTGCTCGCCCGCAGCCGCCTTGACCGCCGGCTTGGCCGCGGCCTTGCGGGGCGCGGGCTCGTCCACCGGGCGCGTCGTGGTCGCCTTCTTGGCCGCGGTGGCGGCGACGGCCCGGCGCACCGTGGGGGCCTCGGCCTCGACGCTCACGCCGACGCCCTCCTCGGCCAGGGCGCGCAGCACGGCCTTCATCCGCCCCATCGGGATCTGCGCCTGCTCGAGGACGGTGCGCAGGTCCTCCGAGGTCACGTGGCCGTGGGTCTTGCCGCGCTGGAACAGCGCCTGGACCTCCGGGATGGCGAACTCGGCGGGCAGCGGGCGGGACACCGACGACACGAACAGCCTCTCGACGATCGGTGCGCTCCCCGGATGGCGCCGAGCACGCACCGATGCCAGAGGGCGAGGGGTGCGGGGGGCGTCGCCGCGGGGCTGCGCGGTCTCAACACGCCATTGTGGCACGGCGGCACCAGCGCCGCCGACGACGACGGGCCCGGCGCGTCCGGTGCCGCGGTGGGCGGGGCGGGGTCAGTCCGGGCCCGCCGCCCGCAGCGCGAGCACGGTGACGTCGTCGCGGCGGGCGCGACCGGCCACCAGCGCCTCGACCAGGGCGTCGACCGTCCCCTGCAGCCCGGCCCCGTGGCCGACCGCGGCACGGGCCGCCGGCACCCCCAGCCCCGGCTGGTCGGGCGTGCCGAGCAGGGCGTCCAGGCTGCGCTGGACCCGGTCCAGCCCCTCGCTCAACGGGTGCTCGCGGGACTCGACCAGCCCGTCGGTGAAGGCGACCAGCAGATCACCGGGGCCGAGGGTGAACCACTGCTCCGCGCGCTTCTCCGGGACCCCGAGCGGGGTGGCGCCGTCGCCGACGTCGAGCAGCTCGGTGCTGCGCCCGGCCCGGTGCAGCAGGACCGGCGGGTGACCGGCGTCGGCGGCCACGACCAGCCCGGTGGCCGGGTCGACGACCGCGTAGACGAGGGTGACGATCTGCTCGGGCTCCTCGGTGGCCGCGACCAGCCGGTCCAGGCCGGTGAGCACCGCGGCCGGGGACTCGTCGGCCAGCGCGAGCGCGCGCAGCGCCGAGCGCATGCGCCCCATGCCCGCGGCTGCCGCCACGCCCTTGCCCATGACGTCGCCGACGACGAGGGCGGTGCGCCCGGACGGCAACGGGAAGACGTCGTACCAGTCACCGCCGACCGCGGCGTCCTCGCTGCCGGGCAGGTAGCGGGCGGCCATCTCCAGCCCGGGCACCTCGGGGGGACGGTCCGGCACGAGCGAGCGCTGCAGGGCCATCGCCGTGCGGTGCTGGCGCTCGTAGAGCCGGGCCCGCTCCACCGCGAGCGCGGCCTGGCCGGCCAGCGCCTCGCAGAACACCCGCTCACCGTGGTCGAGCACCCGCTCGGCACCGAACGCGAAGCGCAGGGCCCCGCGCGGGGAGCCGCCCGGCAGCGGCACGATCGCCCAGGCCCGCTCCCCGGCGGCGGCGAGCACCTCGACCAGCCCGGGGGCCGGCAACCAGGCCGCGAGGTCGTCGGGGCTGGCGAGGTAGGCGGGCATGCCGGCGCGCACGACCTGCGCGGTGGGGCCGGGGTCGGCGGGGAGCGGGACCGGCCCGTCCTCGCCGTGCACGTTGAGCTGGCCGTCGTCCTCGTCCACCAGCGCGAGCGCCGAGCCGACCGCGCCCAGCGCGGAGCGCCCGATGCCGGTGACCACCCGGGCCACCTCCTCCACCGACAGCGCGGCGGCCAGCTCGGCGGTGGCCTGCTGCAGGCGCTCGGCGCGCCCGCGGCTGGCGTGCAGCTCGAGCTCCTGCAGGCGCCGACCGGTGACGTCGAGCACCAGCACGGCCACGCCGGTGACGGCGCCGTCCGCGCCGCGGGAGGGGAACCACCGCGACTGCCAGTAGCGGGTGCCGTCCGGGCCGGAGGTGCGGAAGTCGTCCTCCACCACCACCGCGCCGGTGGACAGGACGTGCCGCAGGACCTCCTCCACCTGCGCGGCAAGGCCCGGCTCGAGCACCTCGGAGGGCAGGCGGCCCACGTGGTCCTCGATGCTGCGCCCGTTGATGCCGGCCAGCAGCCGATTCACCCGCAGGTAGCGCAGGTCCGCGCCGTAGTAGGCGAAGGCGACCGGGGCCTCGCGCAGCAGGGTGTCCAGCAGCGCGCCGTCGGCGCCGTCCAGGCCCACCGACGTCCGGGTGCCCGGCAGCGGGTCGGGGAGCGGGTCGGGCAGCGCATCGCTCAGGGGCTGGTCCAGCGACGGGGTCGCGGGCTCGCGGGGAACGACCACCGTCCGCCTCCCCCGATCACCGCTGCGCGGGCACGCCGCGCCGGCGACCCGCTGGAACGGCACACGCTAGCCGCTCACCGTGACCGGCCGTGCCCGTTCCGTCCGGCTCGTCGCCGCGCCACCGATCGGCGGCGACGGCCCGGATCAGCCGCCCGGATCAGCCGTGCGGATTGGCCGAGCGGATCAGCCGCGGGCCGCCTTGGCCGCCGCCTTGACCTGCTGCTTGGTGGCGCGTACCTCGGCCAGGGTCACCGGGTCGACGACGTCGGCCACCGACCGCCGGGCGCCGTCCTCGCCGTAGGCGCCGGCGGCCTCGCGCCACCCGGACGGCTGCACGCCGCGCTGCTTGCCCAGCAGCGCCACGAAGATCTTGGCCTTCTGCTCGCCGAAGCCAGGAAGGGCCAGCAGCCGGGCCAGCAGCTCCTGCCCGCTGGCGACATCGCGCCACAGCGCCTCGGTGTCGCCGTCGTAGTGCTCGACGAGGTAGCGGGCCAGCCCCTGCAGGCGCCCGGCCATCGACCCCGGGAAGCGGTGCACGGCCGGCGGCTCGGCCACCAGCGCGGCGAACCGCTCGGGGTCCATGGCCGCCACCTGGGCGACGTCGATGCGCTCGGGTGTGCCGAGCCGCTCGGCCAGCCTGGCGGGACCGGCGAAGGCGCGCTCCATGGGGACCTGCTGGTCGCAGCGGATTGTTCAAGGAACAGAAGACCCGGTTCCTTGTCGCGATCCCCCGGCTGCTTCGCCCAACCAACCCATGGCAGGTCAGGCATGTGCGTCGGCCCGGCCCCCGGGGGCTGGGAGGGCGTTGTCCGGCGGGTCCTGGTCAGGCGGCGCCCGTCGGCGAGCCGCTGACATTGGGCAGGTAGCGGGCGGGGCGCGGGTTTATGGGTTCCTTGAGTGGTGTGCCACTGCGTCACCCGGTACCGGACTGGCGCTCTGCTCCACCTGTGCGCCGCTCTTGACCAGGTGCGTGAGCGCGCCGGTGGCGGCGGTGAACTTCTCGATGAGGTCGCTGCGCTGCTGCGTGAGCGCGTGGCGGTGCCAGGCTGCCGGTACGAGGACCTGCTCCAGGGGTGGGGTCACCTCACGCCAGGCGCTGCTGCGCTCGTCCCAGGCGACGAGCGCTTCGACCGCGGTGCGTGTGACGACCGAGGCGTCCTCGACCTGCTGGGCGACCTCGGTGATGTTGCCCCAGATGCCCAGGACGAGCCGCATGAGCTGCTGCCGGGGCATGTCCCGCTCTTTGGGTGCGTCCTGCTGGTGTGCCTGGGCGGCCAGGACGCCGGGAGCGACCGCGACGTACTCCTCAGCCAGCGCGCGTAGTGCCTCCACCGCCGGGGCGAACGCCTCGGGCCCGGTGCCCGCCTTGAACGGCATGCGCCGCACGAACTCTTCGTCCAGCACGGTGTCCAGGCCGGCTAGCGAGCTGGCCATCGGGTCGAACAGGCGTGCCGCGAGGCTGCGCAGACCCCGCGACAGGGACGCACCGCCGTTGAGCGCCAACGCGAAGTCGGCAACGTGGCCGTTCGGCAGGCCTGCGGGTGGGTTCAGGGCGAGGCGGAGCTCGGCGGCGAAGTGGGCCGCGGCGGTGACCTCCTCGCGCGTGTGGGCCATGCTCAGGGGCACCTGGTGGCCGTTCGGGGCCAACCACACCCAGCCGCCGGCCTCGGGCGCGGCGGGCGGGTCCACGCGCGGCACCGTTACAGCGCCAGGCGGACCGGCCGGCGACGTGTGGACCCCTGGGGTCTGCTGGTCGGTCATGCCCCTCCCCTGCTCCTGGCGCGCCGGTCGGCCGGGCTGTTCGTGCGGGGGCTCGGCCCGGCGGGGCGCCGAGCTCGCAACCGTCGGGCATCATCACTGCCCTGAGCGACCAACGGACATCCTGCTCCGTCCAGCACGTCAAGGTAGCCAACCCAAAGGGCCCGGTCCAAGGCGATGTGGCCGCCCTGCTGCGGCTGGCGGCCGACCGCCTCGACGAGCTCGGCCAGGCGGAGGTCCGGGACGTGATCCTGCACGCGCGCCCGAGGGTCAGCTGTGGGCCCTGTTCGAGCAGATCGAAGCCGGCGAGAGCACCTTCTTGATCGTCGATGCGCTGCACGATCCGACCCAGGAGACCTGCGCCCAGTCGGCGGTCAAGAGCGACGGCACCTACCCGAGCCGCCGGTGCGGTTACCTCGGGCGCCGGCCGCACGATCCGGGGCCGCGCCGGGCAGGGGTCAGGCGGCCGGGCCGTCGACCTCCTCCGGCGCCAGCACCGCAGCCACCTGCGGATCCTCCTGCGCGCTGGCCTGGACCGGGACCAGGCCCAGGCCCGCGTGACGCAGGCCCGGGTCCAGCAGCGATACGACCGCGTCCCGCGGCCCGGTCAGGTTCGCCCGTGCCCAGTCGGCGACCGAGTCCTCCTGCGTGAACAGCACCACCTGCCGGTCCGCGGACAGCTCGTGCAGCAGCTCCAGGACCGCGACCGTCCGCGCCGTGTCCGCGTGCACCGTCACATCGTCCAGCAGCAGCGGGCACACCCCGCGCCCGGCGGTCAGGTGATCCGCCCCGGGTTTCGTGGAGGCCCGGTTAGTTGGGTCCGGCCTCGGTGAGGGCCGGGGTGTGACGGTAGTGCTTGTCGGTGGCCGAGGCCCAGTGGCTGGCCTCGAGCTCGGCGGGCGGGAGGAGCCCGATCTCGCCGTGCAGGCGTCGGTGGTTGAACCAGTCGACGTACTCAGCGACGGCCAGCTCGACGTCGCCGACGCCGGTCCAGCCGCCCTTCGGGCGCATCGCGGGGTTGCGGATGCACTCGGCCTTGAACAGCGCGTTGAACGCCTCTGCGAGGGCGTTGATGCTCCTATAGATGTCAAGCGCGTCAGGCGACCATCTGCTGGGTGTGGACGGCTGCTGGCGGGGCCGCTTGGGTGTCAGGCAGCAGGTGGTAGAGCTCGCGGGCGAGGTAGCGCTTGAGACAGCGGATGATCTCTCGTTTGGACAGTCCCTCGGCGGTGCGTCGGGCGACGTAGTCGATGGTGGGCTGGTGCCAGCGCATGCGCACGATCACGACTCGGTAGAGGGCGGCGTTGGCTTGGCGGTTCCCGCCGCGGTAGAGGCGATGGCGGGTGTTGGTCTTGCCCGAGCCAGCCGGGATGGGGCAGACGCCGCACATCTTGGCGAAGGCTGCTTCGGACTTGATCCGCTCGCCGTTGTCGCCAGCGGTGATGAGCATCTGGGCTGCGGTGTCGTAGCCGACGCCGACGGCTTCGACCAGGGCTGGGGCGGCTTGGCTGGTCAGGGCCTTGAGAGTGGCCGCGTGGGACTTGGCTTCCTCGTGCAGGGCCAGCCAACGGCGGGCCATGCAGGCCAGCACGTGACGCATCGCCGCCTCCGGGTCGGCGGGCACCACGACGCCGGGGGCGCCGCGCCGGGTCGGAGGCAGCGGCGCGGGTGTGTCCAGCTCAGCGCAGGCGGTGATCAGCTTGTGGTCGCTGAGCCGCTCGAGCTCGCCGCGCAGGTCCTCTGCGGCGGTGGCCAGGGTGGCCTTGAGGGTGATCAGGGTGGTGGTGCGCGCCTGGACGACGCCGTCGTAGGCGATCTTGACCAGGCGGATCGTCTCGACCGTGCCGTCGGCGGTCTTCGGGGTGGACAGGCCGTGCCCGGCCAGCAGCGCCCGGGAGGCGTGCTCGGCATCGATCGTGTCGTTCTTGCCGGCCAGGCGCCGCTCGGCCGCACGGGCCGGGCGGGCGATCTCGTGGACCCGGTGCCCGCGCCGGCGCAGGAAGCGTGCCAGACCGAGCCCGTAGGAGCCGGTGCCTTCCACGCCGAAGCCGATCAGTCGGCCGGCCGGCCCGAGCAGAGCCAGGCAGAACGTCAGCAGCTGCTCGAAGCCTTCGAGGTTCGCGGGGAACACCAGCTCGCCGAGGCGGCCGCCGAGCCCGTCGATCGCGACGGCGACATGTGTGTCCTTGTGGGTGTCGACGCCGACGATGACATCGTCGCGCCGAAGTTGCATGCTGGGCATCGGGCCGTGGGTCTCCTTCGATGAGGCGGCAGATCCGTGGCCCAGCTGGCCGGCGTGGGCGGACAGGACTGCGATGAGACCCTGGTCGAGTCAGGCTCCTATCAGGTCACTGCCCACCCGGTCAGCGGGCCGGTGGTGCGTCCCCACCCGGGCCGACACGTCAACGCCAGGGCACCCGCAGGGCCGGTCGTAAGCAGGGGTCAGACCCGGGTGGGGACGACAACAGGATGCTCGCAGTCATACGAATCGCCCTTGCTGCCGACCGAGGCGACCGCCTCGGCCTCGGCCAGGCGTTCGGTGTAGCGCACCGCTCGGTATTGCACGCCCCTGTCGCTGTGATGGGTCAGCCCGGCCACGTCCTGCCCGGCGCGGCGGCGCGCCCACAAGCCCATGTCCAGAGCGTCCAGGGCCAGGTCGGTGCGCAGCGAGGTCGAGACCTGCCAGCCGACCACGAAGCGGGAGAACACGTCGATCACGAAAGCGGCGTAGACCCAGCCGGCGTGGGTGCGCACGTAGGTCAGGTCCGCGACCCACAGCTGGTTCGGTGCGGCCGCGGTGAACCGGCGCCGCACCAGGTCCTCAGGCCGCGGCGCCGTCGGCTCGCTGATCGTGGTGCGCCGAGTCTTCTCCCGAGCGATCCCGGCCAGCCCCTCGGCCCGCATCAGCCGCTCCACCGTGCAGCGCGCCACCGAGACGCCCTTCCGGTTCAACGCGGCGTGGACCTTGCGGGCCCCGTAGACCCCGAGGTTCTCGCTGTGCACGGCGCGGATCGCTGGGCGCAGCTCGGCCTCGCGCACCGCCCTGGCCGAAGGGCGGCGGGCCGGGCTGGTCCGGGCCCAGTAGGTGGACGGGGCGATCTGGGCGGCGGTGTCCTTCAACGCCGCGCAGATCGGCTCGACCCCGTGCTCGTCCCGGTGCTCGGTGACGAACTCCACGATCAACGAGACGGGCGGTCGAGCTCCGCCGCAAAGAAAGCCGAGGCCTGCTTCAGGATCGTGTTCGCCCGCCGCAGCTCACGCACCTCACGCTCAAGCTCGGCAATCCGCGCCGAATCCTCGCTCGTCGTCCCCGGGCGCACACCGGAGTCGACCTCGGCCTGCTTCACCCAGGTCCGCAGCGCCTCCGGATGCACCCCCAGCCGGTCCGCGACCCGCTTGATCGCTCCCACCCGCGTCGCCGGGTCCTGCCGGGCCTCGACCGCCATCCGCGTGGCCCGCTCCCGCAGCTCCTCGCTGTACTTCCTCGGTGCTCCCATGACTCTCAACCTTCCAGGTTCGAGAGCCTCCACCGAACCCGGGGCGCATCAGTCGTCCACCCACCCTCGCGAGGCCGCCTACATGGCCTGGATGGTCTACACCTTCGCTGAGGAGCACGACCGCGTCCTGGCCGGCAACGACTACCTGGCCACCGCCATGGCCAAAAACCTTCACCTGCTCGAACCGCGTCTAGCTCGACTCGCCTGCCAGTCCCTCGCCGAGAACCGCAGCCTGACTGAAGCAAGGGCCACGGCCCAGAAGGTGCTAACCGCCCGCTCCACTGACCCCGCCTACGACGAGCTGGCGCTGTGGATGACATGGCACGAACAGGCGGCAGTGCAGGCAGCGCGCAACCGGGCGCCACGCACCATCACCCACCCGCGCCTGGCACGTCCCGCCGGCAGGGTCAACCACAACCCCTACCTGCCCCGCTGACGCATCAGGCACAGCAGGACGTGGGCATCTCGTCGCGGAACAAGCCCGCCGCGATGCGCAGGCTCTCGGCCATCGTCAGGTACGGCGCCCAGGTGTCGGCGAGGTCGCCGACGGTCATCCCGGCCTTGATGGCGTAGATAACGGCGAGCATCATCTCGCCGGCGCCGTCGGCGACCGCGTGCACCCCGAGGACCTTGCCGGTCCCAACGTCCGCGACCAGTTTCACCGCACCGCGGGTGTCGTGGTTGACCAGCGCCCGCGGCACGTCCGAGAGGCTCAGGACACGGCAGGCGCAGGCGTGCCCCCGGGCCAGCGCCTGCGATTCGGTCAGTCCCGCGGACGCTAACTGCGGGCGGGTGAACATGACCGCCGGCATGCCGGTGTAGTCCACCGAGGCGGCGGGGGTGTCGTCGCCGGCCAGGGCGTTGGTGGCCGCGACCCGCCCGGCCGCCGCGGCGACGTACACGTACTGCGGCGTGCCGGCAACATCCCCGGCCGCGTACACCTTCGGGTTGCTCGTGCGCTGGTGCGCGTCGATGGTGATGAAGCCACGGGCGTCGGTCTCCACCCCGGCGGTGGCAAGGTCGAGCGCGGCGGTGCCCGGGCGGCGTCCGGTCGCCACCAGCAGCCGGTGCCCGGTCGCCTCCCCGCCCGATTTGGTGGTCACGGTGACCAGCCCGCCGCTGCCGGTCGTCACGCTGGTGGCGTGCTCTTCGATGACCGTGACGCCGTCGCCGGCGAAGACCCCGCGCATCACCTCGCGCAGCTCCGGCTCGGCCTGTGGCGCCAACCGGCCGACGACCGTGACCCGGGAGCCGAGATGCGCGAACAACTGGGCCTGCTCCAGGCCGACGTATCCACCGCCGATGACCACCAACGACTCGGGGACCTCGGTGAGCTCCATCGCGGTGGTCGAGGTCAGGTACTCCACCGCGTCGATGCCCGCGATGCCTCCGGTGTGAGGCTCGGCGCCCGTGGCGATGACGTAGGCACGCGCTCTGAGCAGCTTGCCGTCCACGTCCAAGGTGTCCTGGTCCACGAACCTGGCCTGACCCGCCCGGACCGGGAACCCCCAAGCAGCAGCAACGTCGGCGTACTTGTGCTGCCGCAGCGACCGGACAAGTTCGGACTTCTGCGCCACCAGTGCAGCGAGGTCCACGCCGTCGGCGCTGGTCGGCGACCCGCCGAACGGGTTCGTAAGCGCCGCGTGCCGGGCACCGGCCGCAGCCAGCAGCATCTTCGACGGAACGCAGCCCACGTTCACGCACGTGCCGCCCAGCACTCCGGACTCGACCAGCACCACGCTCGCCCCTGCCTGCCTGGCGGCGATGCCCGCGGCCATCGCCGCACCGCCGGAACCGATGACGGCCAAGTCGACCTGGTAGTCCTGCGCCATGGGTGCTTCCCTTCCACTCTGCCTGGGGTGCTTGACTGGAACCAGCATCAACCTTCCACCGTGCTGGAAGGTCAAGCCGACACAGCAGGAGACCGCCATGCGCATCGGCGAACTCGCCAAGGCCACCGGCACCAGCCCGAAGACGTTGCGGTTCTACGAGGACGCCGGCCTGCTCACCCCTGCCGAACGCACCGCGAACGGCTACCGCCAGTTCACTGCCGAGGCCGTGGACCGGCTCGACTTCATCCGCCGCGGCCGTGCCGCCGGCCTGACACTGGCCCAGATTCGCGACGTCATCGAGCTGCGCGACGGGGGAACCACCCCGTGCCGGCACGTGAACCGGCTGCTCAGCTCCAGACTCGCCGACCTCGACCGGCGAATCGCCGAGCTGCAAGCGCTCCGAGAGACGGTCGCACAGCTGCGTGACAACGCCAACGAAGCCGACCCCGACACCTGCCGGCCCGAGGACGTCTGCCGCTACCTGTAGGAGAACGAAGCCAGCGGAGCGGCCCTGGGCCGACACGCCGACACGCCCCGCCTGAGCAGGGAAGCCGACCCGGGCTGCGACGCTACCGGTGCCCGAGGGTGGCGCCGCTCATGACGAAGCGCGCCCCGGCTCTACGAACCAGGGCGCGCTCAGCGTGCGCCATTTGCACCCCGTGAACCCACACTAAAAGCCGAACAGGCGGCTCGGCCGTGGGGCCCTGGCCCCGGTTCTTGGACACGGGGTGTGGTTAGGCGGCGTCCTGCAGCCTACCTGTGTAGTGGGCTTCGTAGGTCACGGGTGGCAGGTAGCGGCACCAGGAGTGGCGTCGCTTGGTGTTGTAGCGGGTGAGCCAGCGGAAGACTTCTCGTCGGCAGGTCAGCTCGTCGGGCCAGCAGGCCGCGTCCTGCAGCACCTCGCGCTTGAGGGCGGCGTTGAACGACTCGGCCAGGGCGTTGTCGGCCGAGGAGCCGACGGCGCCCATCGACTGGGTCACGCCCAGCTGAGCGCACAGACGGGCGTAGTCCTGAGATGTGTAGACACCGGGCTCAACCGGTGGATGCAACACCGGCCTGTTGCAGGCAGCGTAGATGCTCCTCGAGTGCCTCGGCCGGTGTGCGCCATCCGAGGACCTCGCGGGGTCTGCCGTTGAGGGCTGCGCTGACAGCCTGCAGCTCCTGCTCGCTCCAGCGGGACAGGTCGGTGCCCTTGGGAAAGTACTGGCGTAGCAGCCCGTTGGTGTTCTCGTTCGTGCCGCGCTGCCAGGGCGAATGCGGGTCGGCGAAGTAGACCGCGATCCCGGTGTCGACCTTGAACTGGACGTGCTGGGCGAGCTCCTTGCCGCGGTCCCACGTCAGGGAACGGCGCAGCTGCTCGGGCAGGGTGCTCATCGTCGCTGCTAAGGCATCCTTCATCGCAACCGCGCCGTGGCCGGCCAGCGCCGGTCCGTTTCTGGTGCGCGGGATGACGCCGAAGCCTTCAGCTCGGGGCAGGTGCACCAGCATGGTGTAGCGGGTGCTGCGTTCGACCAGCGTGCCGACCGCCGAGTGCTCCAGTCCGATGATCAGGTCCCCTTCCCAGTGCCCGGGAACAGCCCGGTCCTCGACCTCGGCCGGTCGTTCACTGATGACCACGTCGGCGGTGACGTGGCCTTGGGCCTTGTGGCGCGAGCGTTCCCGCGGCACCCGAAGCGCCCGGCCGGTGCGCAGGCACGCCACCAGCTCCCGCTTGAGCGCGCCGCGGCCCTGGATGAACAGGGACTGGTAGATCGCCTCGTGGCTGATGCGCATGGACTCATCGTCGGGGAAGTCGATCGGCAGCCGGTGCGCGATCTGCTCCGGGCTCCACGCCGTCGCCCACCGCCGGTCCTGCCGGCGGGGCTTGTTCCGCCCCTTCCAGGCCGCCGCGGGCCCCTCGGCGACCGTGCCGTCCGCGCGCTGCAGGTTCCCGGCCAGTCGTTCCTGCACGTAGTCGCGCAACTCAGGGTTGGCCACCAGCTTCGCGGTCTTGGGGCGCTTAGCCGCGGTCTCGGCCTTCCACTGGGCCACCGAGGCCCGGTACTCCAGCTTGCCCCCGCGGGTCGCCGCGTTGCGACGCAGCTCCCGCGAGATCGTCGAACCGTCCCGCCCGATGCGCCGGGCGATCTCCCGCACCCCGACCTCCTGGGCGTGCAGCAGCGCGATCTCCTCGCGCTCAGCGAAGGACAGGTACCGGCCCGAAGGCTCGGCCAGACTCAGCGGCGGCATCCCGCCACCGTGACGGAACCAGCGTGAGCCCACCGGGCCCGACACGCCGACCGCCACCCCGGCCGCCTCGCTGGTCATCCCCTGCGCGATCAGGCGCCAGAACGCCCGCTCCACCTGCCGAGGCGGACACGGCCGCCCCGGCGAGCGCATCCCCGGCCGCACCGCACGATCCGCCCTCTGCTGACGACGCACCACCACACCTCCACCATCACGAGGTGTTGCGACCACCGGTTGAGCCCGCCGACCGACCCGTGGTCGGAGTGAAAGATGGCCCCGGCGAGGCTGCCGCGGGTCGCGGCGGCCGTCTGCAGCGCCTGGGTGACCAGGGCGGTGCGCATGTGGTCCGCGAGGGCCCAGCCGACCAGGCGGCGGCTGTAGCAGTCGATGACGGTGGCCAGGTAGAGGTTCGACCCGTCGGCCAGCGGCAGGTAGGTGATGTCTCCGACGTAGCGCCGGTTGGGCGCGTCGGCGGTGAAGTCCCGGTGCAGCAGGTCCGGCACCTTCGCCTGGCTCTGCGCCGGGATGGTGGTGCGCACCCGCCGCTTCTTGACGTAGCCGGCGATGCCGTGGGCGCGCATCACCCGGGCCACCCGCTTGTGGTTCACCCTCTGCTCGGGCGGGGCGCCGTCGTTGAGCTCAGCGGTGACCCGCGGGGCGCCGACGGTGTTGTCCGCGGCGTGCACGGTCCGGATCCGCTCGGCCAGGGCGGCGTCCTCGGCCGCGCGGGCGGCGCGGGCCGGGGCCGCGTTGCGCCAGGCGTAGTAGGAGGACCGCTCGACCTCGAGCAGCTGGCACAGTCGCTTCACCTCGAAGGTGGCGCAGTGGTCGGCGACGAACTGGAAGCGACTCACCAGCGCGTCTCCCCGGCGAAATACTTGGCCGCCCGCTGCAGGATCTCCCGCTCGGTGGCCAGCTTGCGCTCGCTCACCTCGAGCTCGGCGACCCGCGCCTCCAGCCGGGCGATCTTCTGCTCCGGGGTCTCATCCACCGGGCCGTCCGCGGCCCTTCGCCCGCTCGGCGTGGCCCGTAGCGGGCTGGTGGTCGGGCTGCCGTCCGCGGCGGTCTTCCTGCCGGTCCCGTGCGCCTGGAGCCAGTGCCGGAGCGTGCCACGCTCGATGCCCAGGTCCTCAGCGATGCCGCGGACCGTGGCCCCCGGCGTGGACTCGTACAAGTCGACGGCCTGCCGGCGGAACTCCTCCGAGTAGTGCTTCCTGGCCATAGCTCTGGATCATCTCGCTTCTCCAGCAGTGCTGGGTTCGCCGTGTCCAAGAACCAGGGTCAAGGGCC